>JAUNLD010000095.1 GCA_030532425.1 Lautropia sp.
AGCCGGCCTGGCAGATGACCAGATCGGCGGCAGCCAGGTTGGTGTCGAGCCGGTGGACGCTGTCCTCGCGGCCGCCATCGTGGTGGATGAAGCGGCCGCCGCGCTTCTCGACAATGCGCCGGTAGACCGAGATGGCATGGTGGCGTCCACCCACGCAGAGCACGGCGCGGGAGTCGAGGTTGTCGGCCGGGCAGGGCTTGTCGTTGCTTTCGGATGAGCAGCCGGCGGCTTCGGCCTCGGCGCAGCCGTGCCCGGTCCGGGAGGTGGCGTCGGATGACTGGGCTGCTGCCGGGGTAAGTGCCTCGGCGACGCCGGCGGTACCGGTACTGGTGTCCGCACCGTTGCTGGTGGCTGTCCTGGCGTCCTGGGCCGGCGCGTTGATCTTGTGACGCATGTCCACCAGACGCTGCATCAGCTCCTGGTTGCGTTCGCTCAGCCAGCGCACCTGGTCGGCCAGCTCGATGCGGCTGTCGAGGTCGTCGGCCTGCTGGCGCAGGCTGGCCAGTTCTTCCTGCAGCTGGCGGATGCTGTTTTCCTTCGCGGCGTTGTCGTTGCGCAGCCGCAGCACTTCGGCGTTGAGGCTTTCCACTTCAGCGGCCTTTTCGGCCTGCAGCTGCTGGTAGCGCTGGCGCGATTTCTCCAGATCCTGCGCGCAACGGGCGTGTTCTTCGGTCAATGTCTGGTAACGCTCGTCCTTCTCGCGTGACATGGCGCTGGCGTGGTGCTGGAGCATGTGCACTTCGCGGTAGATGCGCTCCAGGGTGGCGGCATCGCAGCGTGGGTGCGTCAGGCAGGCCCATAGGCCGGCGCTGGTTTCGTTGCGGGTGACAAAACCCTGCCACTGCTGATAGAGCGCGTCGGTGGTCTTGATCGCGTTCAGTTTGCGAATGGGGCCGGCATAGCGCTGGTCCAGCTCCTTGTGCAGCAGCTCGGCCAGCGGACCACGGCGGCGGCATTCGTTGACGGCGTTCACGTGCAGCTCGTAGTCGTCGGCGGGCAGCGGGCCATCCATCACCCGGCCTGCCAGCTTGCGCAGTGTGGCCATCGACAGGCATAGGCCGATGACCGGACAGTGACAGTGAGCGGCCAGGTCCCAGAGCTTGCGGCGGCGTGAGCTGCTGTCCGCGGGTAGCTTGACGGGTTGGCGCATGGTGGGCTCGAAGTTGCTGATGTCGAAGGGCGCGTCGGCCTTCTCAGGGTTTCTCAGAATGGCCAGCGTGGGGCGATCGCGCAGGTAAAGGTCACGGTCTTGCATGGTGTGGCTTCTTCAAGAGTCGGTCGGTCTGACAGAGTGCTCGGAGGGTCTGACAGAGCAGTCAGAGGCGTCGGCCTGACGACGAGAGGCGCAATGGGGTCGCCAGCATCACCGTTTTAGTTTATTACTAATCATTTTCATTAGCAAACTTAATCGCGTACGCGGACCGGGCCATGGTGTGGCCAGTCTGCTCCATGGCGTGGAGGGCCTGCTCGAACTTCAGAAGGGCCTGGTCGTGAAAGATGGGCGGCCGGAGGATGCGGGAGGACCGGTCGGGGGAGGCTGCCGGTGGCGCGGGAGGGCTTGCGGGCAAGGCGGGCAGCTCCGTGTCAAGGAGCTGCCCTGGCCGTGGCTTTTTGCCTTTTTGGGGGCTTCAGCCTTTCTTCTTGCCGAAGGAGTCCTTCAGTGTGGTGATCCGGTTGAACACCGGCTTGTCGGGGCTGAAGTCGTGGCGGTCGGCCACGAAGAAGCCCTGACGCTCGAACTGGAACTGCTCTTCGGGCCGGGCCTCGCGCACGGCGGGCTCGGCGTAGCCGGTGCGTACGGTCTTCGAGTGCGGGTTGATGCGGGTGAGCGGGTCCTGGCCGCCGGCATCAGGCTGGGCATCCAGGAACAGCGGCTGGAAGATGCGCAGCTCCACCGGCACGGCATCGCTGGCCGACACCCAGTGGATGTTGCCCTTGACCTTGACACTGTCGGCTCCCGGGGTGCCGGAGCGGGTGTCGGGCAGGTATTCGCAGCGCACCTGAACGATGTTGCCCTGTTCGTCCTTGTCGACGCCGGTGCAGCGCACGACGAAGGCATAGCGCAGCCGCACCATCTGGCCGGGTGCCAGACGGAAAAAGCCCTTGGGCGGGTCTTCGGCAAAGTCCTCGCGCTCGATCCACAGCTCGTGCCCGAACTCGAACTGGCGGCTGCCACGCTCGGGGTGGTGTGGATGACGGGGGGCTTCGCAGACGATGCGGGTGTCGGCGTCCAGGTTGTCGATGACCAGCCTGATCGGATCGGTGACGACGTTGAGGCGGTTGGCGTCTTCGAGCGTTTCGCGCACGGTCTGTTCCAGCACCGCCATGTCGATGACCTGATGGGCCTTCGAGACACCGGCACGCTCGCAGAACAGCCGGATGGCCGCTGGCGGATAGCCCCGGCGGCGCAGGCCGGCGATGGTGGTCATCCGCGGATCATCCCAGCCGTCGACGATGCCTTCGTCGACCAGCGCCTTGAGCTTGCGCTTGCTGGTGATGGTGTGGGTGATGTTCATCCGCGCAAATTCGATCTGCCGTGGCAGCGGTGCATCGAGCAGCCCGGTTTCGGCCACGCGGGCCAGCAGCCAGTCGTACAGCGGCCGGTGGTCTTCGAACTCCAGCGTGCACAGCGAATGGGTGATGCGCTCCAGTGCGTCTTCCAGCGGATGCGCATAGTCGTACATCGGGTAGATCGGCCAGGCGTCACCGGTGCGGTGGTGGTGCGCGAAGCGGATGCGGTAGAGGATCGGGTCGCGCAGGTTGATGTTGGGTGAGGCCATGTCGATTTTGGCCCGCAGCACCATTGACCCTTCGGGATGCTGGCCGGCGCGCATTTCCCTGAACAGGCGCAGGCTTTCTTCCACCGGTCGGTCGCGATAGGGCGAGTTGCGCCCCGGCTCGGTGAGGGTGCCGCGGTTTTCGCGGATCTCGTCACCGCTCTGGCTGTCGACGTAGGCGTGGCCGTTTTCGATCAGCTTGAGTGCGATCTGGTAGAAGGTCTCGAAGTAGTCGCTGGCGTAGTACAGGCTGCACTCGCCGTCGTCAAAGGTCCAGTCAAAGCCCAGCCAGCGCACGGTGTCGATGATCGAATCGACGTAGGCCTGGTTTTCCTTTTCGGGGTTGGTGTCGTCAAAGCGCAGGTGGCAGCGCCCGGCGTAGTCGGCCGCCAGTTCGAAGTTCAGGCAGATCGACTTGGCGTGACCAATGTGCAGAAAGCCGTTGGGTTCGGGCGGAAAGCGGGTGCGGATGCGGGCAGGATCGGCGTGGCCGGTGCGATGCTGTTCGGCCGTGCCCGGTTTGCCCCCCCAGCTGCGTGCGTTCAGCCGGCCGCTGGCCAGGTCGCTGTCGACCGCCTGTCGGATGAAGTTGCTGGTCGAGGGCTCAGCCGGGGCGGCCGGGCCACGCGAAGCGTCGGGTTTGCTCATGAGGGATCAGACGCCCAGCAGTTCGACGTCGAACAGCAGCGTGGCGTTGGGCGGAATCACGCCGCCGGCACCACGGGCGCCATAGCCCATGCTGGCGGGGATCAGCAGCCGACGCTTGCCGCCCACCTTCATGCCGGCCACACCTTCGTCCCAGCCGCGGATGACCTCGCCGGCACCCAGCGCAAAGCGAAAGGGCTGGTTGCGGTCCAGGCTGGAATCAAACTTGCGGCCGGCGCGACCGCCTTCGGGGTTGGCCGGGTCGGCTTCCCAGAGCCAGCCGGTGTAGTGCACGGTGACGCGCTGGCCGGGCTTGGCGGTGTCTCCGCTGCCTTCCTGGATTTCCTCGATGCCCAGGCCGTTGCTGTTGATCTGAAAAGTCATGAGTGGAGCCTCTTGCGTGATGGGACGTCAGGCTCCAGAAGATAGCACGCCGGGCAGGTCGTGGATCATCTCCACCGCCTGCCCGGCGTGGCCGGAAGGCTGCCGACCCTGCGCGGGGGCCGGTGCGGCGTTCAGCGCGGGTCGATCGAGGTCCAGCCGCTGGTGGCCACCGGATGAACATAGGTGTTGTAATAGTCACCCAGCACGCTCAGTTCGGTCAGGGTGTTGAAGTCGAAGCCCTGACGGCCGCCGCGGGTGTCGATCAGCAGGTCTTTCAGGTGCAGGCGGAAGAGCGCCGGGGCATCCCACTTGTCCAGCAGGCGGTCGAGCATCCAGGGGTGGTTGCGGGCGCTGTGCAGCGGGCGGACGTGCTCGGGCAGCTTCAGGATGACCGCCTTGGCGTTGGAGCTGAGCTGATGGGCATCGGGCACCAGGGTGTTGAGTTCGGACAGGGTCAGGGGCCGCTGGCCAGGTTGTGCGACAACGGCAGGTTGAACGGAGCGGCCGGCCGGGGCCAGACGGGGTTCGGATTTGCCCGATTGACGAAACCAGTTGAACATTGCGCTTTACCTGATGAAGACCGGCTGTCGGGTGCAAACGTGCGCTGATGACGAGCCGTGGAGTTGTGGGGGCCGTTCTTCTTGCCCGATCGACCGTCAGTCTAGAAAAACCGCCGTCCATCCGGGAGGAATTAGTTCATGTTTCAGGCGTATGACGTGGCCCCGGCCGGGCAAGTGCGTGGAGATGTCCGCGTGCCCGGCGACAAATCGATTTCGCACCGTTCGATCATGCTGGGTGCGCTGGCCAGCGGACAGACGGTTGTCAACGGCTTTCTGGAAGGGGCCGATGCTCTGGCCACGGCCGCGATCTTCCGGGCGATGGGCGTGCGCATCGAGGGACCGGAGGCGGGCCGGGTGGTGGTGCATGGCGTGGGTCTGCACGGGCTGCAGGCGCCGGTCGGGGTGCTGGACTGTGGCAATTCGGGCACTTCGATGCGGCTGTTGTGCGGCATTCTGGCCGGGCAGCGCTTTGGCTGCGAGCTGGTGGGCGATGCCAGCCTGACGCGTCGGCCGATGCGTCGGGTGATCGACCCGCTGTCGCTGATGGGGGCCGACATCGGCAGCCAGGATGGGCGGCCACCGTTGCAGGTGCGCCCGGTGGCGGGGTTGAAGGCAATCGACCTGCGGTTGCCGGTGGCCAGTGCGCAGGTGAAGTCGGCCGTGCTGCTGGCGGGGCTTTTTGCCCAGGGCGAAACCCGCGTGACCGAGCCGGCGCCCACGCGGGACCACACCGAGCGGATGCTGACGGCTTTTGGCGTGAATGTGGGCCGCGATGGGGCGACGGCCTCGGTGCAGGGCGGGCAGATACTGCACGGCACGCAGGTGGATGTGCCGGCCGACATCTCGTCGGCGGCGTTCTTTCTGGTGGCGGCGGCGATCACGCCGGGGTCTGACCTGACGTTGCGCCATGTGGGCATGAACCCCACGCGCACCGGTGTGCTGCATGTGCTGCGGGCCATGGGCGCCGACATCACCGAGTCGAATCCGCGGCAGGTGGGTGGTGAGCCGGTGGCGGATCTGCGCGTGCGCGGTGCCAGCCTGAAGGGCGTGCGTATCGATCCGGCCTGGGTACCGCTGGCCATCGACGAGTTTCCGGCGCTGTTCATCGCCGCGGCCTGTGCCGAGGGCGTGACCGAGCTGCGCGAGGCTGAAGAGCTGCGCGTGAAGGAGTCGGATCGCATCCAGGTGATGGCCGATGGCCTGTCGGCCGTGGGGCTGCCTGTGGAGGTGCTGCCTGACGGCATGCGCATCCAGGGGCGCGGTGGCCAGCGGCATGTCTTCGCCGGTGGCACGGTGCAGTCGCATGGCGATCACCGGATTGCCATGTCCTTTGCGGTGGCCTCGTTGCGCAGTGCCGGGCCGATCCGTATCCTTGATACCACGAACGTTGCCACCTCTTTTCCGGGGTTCGTCGAGCTGGCCAATGCGGTCGGGCTCGACATCACGGTCAGCCAGTCGGTCTGACGCACGCAAACCGGGGCGGGGCAGCAGGGGCGGGTGCCCGGTGCCAGCAGCGGGGCGCGCCCCTTTTTCCGTGTCTGCTGTGCTGTCGAGGTCGATCATGTCCGCCCCTCACCCTTCGTCATCTTCCCGGCACGCGAGCGCCCATGTGGCCGTTCCGGTCATTGCCATCGACGGCCCGACTGCCTCCGGCAAGGGCACGGTGGCATCGCGGGTGGCGCAGCACCTGGGTTTTCATTACCTCGACAGCGGTGTGCTTTACCGGCTGGTGGCGATGAAACTGGTGCAGGCAGGCCAGGACGGGGCCAACGAGGATGCGGCGCTGCGGGCTGCGCAAGCCTTGCAGCCCACCTTCGGGCCGGCGGGCGAGGTTCTTCTGGAAGGGGTCGATGTCTCGCGTGAGATCCGGGCCGATGGCATCGGTCTGCAAGCCTCGCGGCTGGCCGTGCATCCGGCCGTGCGTACGGCGCTGATCGCCCTGCAGCACGGCTTCCGGCAGGCGCCGGGTCTGGTGGCCGATGGGCGTGACATGGGCACGGAAGTCTTTCCTGATGCAACACTCAAGATTTTTCTGACCGCCAGTGTGCAGGCACGGGCCGAAAGACGCCACCAACAGCTGATCGAGAAAGGATTCTCTGTTAAACTGGAAAAGATTTTGCACGATTTGAAGGAGCGGGATCATCGGGATGCCGGGCGGGCCGTTGCGCCACTGAAGCCGGCTGCCGACGCCGTGTGGCTGGATTCCGCGGGCCTCTCCATCGACGAGACCGTCAACCGTGTCCTGGACGCCTGGCAGCAGTGCCAGCAGCGGGCAGGGCACTAGTTTTTATCGGTGTCTGCCGTGGGGGCTGGCTTGCCGGCAGGCGCCGTGCCCTCGTGCAGAGCGTCGTTTCTGGGCAGTCGTCTTCCTGGCGGCCGCCTTTCACTACCCGGGCGCTCGTCACGCTCCGCGTGTCCGGGTTTTTCACCAACACCGCTGGTCTGTCGTTGCCTGCATGGGCGGCAGCGCGGCTGGCGAGAATCTTTTGGATATCAATGAGCACTGAAGTTACCCAGAATCCGGCAGCGGAAGAAAGTTTTGCCGCCCTGTTCGAAGAGTCTCTCAAGCGGCAGGAAATGCGGCAGGGTGAGGTCATCACCGCCGAAGTCATCCGCGTCGACCATAACTACGTGGTGGTCAATGCCGGTCTGAAATCCGAAAGCTACGTGCCGGTCGAAGAGTTCTACAACGACCGTGGCGAGCTTGAGGTTCAGGAAGGTGATTTTGTTTCGGTGGCCATCGACTCGCTCGAAGACGGCTATGGCGAAACCCGCCTGTCGCGTGATCGCGCCAAGCGTCTGGCTGCCTGGGTGCAGCTGG
>JAUNLD010000017.1 GCA_030532425.1 Lautropia sp.
CGATGCCCGCCGAGTCATAGCCGCGATATTCGAGTTTGCGAAGTCCCTCGATCAGGATGGGGACGATATTGCGTTGTGCGACCGCACCAACGATTCCACACATAGGTTTCTCTCTCGGGGAAGGGACCGGTTCGTGCTCGAGCCGGTCGGTACAGGGGGTGGCCCGTCCGGGTTCCGAGTGCGTGAGCTGACTCGGGCCGGGGCGGGCCGACATCGGGTTTCAGCTGGCATCCTGTCGTCGTGGCGGGCACCGGCCCGGCAAGGCAGGCCGGGCTGCTGCCCGGGTTGTGCCGTGGGGGGGCGGGGTGAATGCCTGCCGGGGGTCTCCCTGCCAGGGGCAGGGGGTGACGGAGGATGCCTCGCCGTTCATGCCTTGGGCGCCTTGGCGGGACGCTTCCACTCGGGCAGGCTGGTCTGGCGGGTCCGGCTGATCGTCAGCGTGTCGGCCGGCGCCTCCTTCGTCAGCGTCGTGCCGGCGCCCAGCGTGGCGCCGCGACGCACCGTGACCGGGGCGACGAGCTGCGTGTCGCTGCCGACGAACACGTCGTCCTCGATGATGGTCTTGTGCTTGTTCACGCCATCGTAGTTGCAGGTGATGGTGCCGGCGCCCACATTGACCCGGGCGCCGATCTCGGCGTCACCGATGTAGGACAGGTGGTTGACCTTGCTGCTGCTGCCGGTACGCGCGTTCTTGACCTCCACGAAATTGCCGATGTGGTTGTCCTCGCCCAGCACGGTGCCGGGGCGCAGGCGGGCGAAGGGGCCGATGCGGTTGTTGGGGCCGGTTTCGGCACTGTCGATCACGGACATGGGCAATACATGGGTGCCATCGCCGATCACGCAATCCTTCAGCACGCAGTTGGGGCCGATCTTCACGCCCTTGCCCAGCCGGACCTCGCCCTCGAAGACGCAGCCCACGTCGATGGACACGTCACGGCCGCAGCTGAGGTCGCCCCGGATGTCGATCCGGTCGGGGTCGGCCAGCATCACGCCGCTGTCGGTGAGACGGTCGGCCAGGTTGCGCTGGTGACGGCGCTCGAGAAAGGCCAGCTGGGTCTTGCTGTTGACGCCGAGGGTTTCCCATTCGGCGGCGGGGTGGGCCGTGGTCACACCGGTGCCATCGGCCACGGCGGCGGCGATCACGTCCGTCAGGTAATACTCGTTCTGGGCGTTGTCGTTCTTCAGGGCAGCCAGCCAGCGCTTGAGCGGGCCGGTGGGGGCCACCAGGATGCCGGTGTTGATCTCGGTGATCTTCAGCGTGTCGGCGTCGGCGTCCTTCTGTTCGACGATCTTCTGGACCTTGCCCTGGGCATCGCGGACGATGCGGCCATAGCCGGTGGGATCATCCATGTGCTGGGTGAGCAGCGCCAGCTGGCCACCGGCGGCGGCCCCGGCCAGCCGCTTCAGCGTCTCGGCGCTGACCAGCGGCACATCGCCATAGAGCACCAGCGTCGGCACGGCCTCATCGAGCATCGGCACCGCCTGTGCCACGGCGTGGCCGGTGCCCAGCTGCGGAGACTGTTTGGCCCAGTGCAGGTCTTCCTGGCCCTCGAAGGCCCCTTGCACCTGTTCGCCGCCGTGGCCAAAGACCACGACCAGCCGCTGCGGGCCGAGGGTGCGGGCGGTGTCGATGACGTGCCCCAGCAGGGGCTTGCCCGCCAGGGGGTGCAGAACCTTCGGCAGGTCGGAGTTCATCCGCTTGCCCATGCCGGCGGCCAGGATCACGATGTTCATCTATAGCTCGGAAATCTGTGTGTGGAAAGAGGAAGGGATGGCCGGCTTCCTGTCGGCAAGCCATGGGCACCCGGTAGGGCCGGGCAGCCTTGCTGTCCGCAAGCGCCGGAGGGGAATCCGCTGGGCTGCGCAATGGGCGGGCACGCCGCAAGGGCCGGGCAGGCCTGGCGCGCGCGCCAGGAGGGCACGGCGGGGCGGCATGCTGTCGGAAATGCTGCTGCCTGTACGGTATGACATGCTTTCGTGATTGTGCGCGAGCAATGTTGCGCAGGAATGTCAGCAGGGCATGACTCCGGCAGGAGTTTATGCTGAAACTGACAATCGCTGGGTGAACTATTGCTGCAATCCTGCCGTCCGATGCACGGTTTGTAACGATTTGCAGCGCTACCCCGACGTCTGGGCTCCGGGCTCCGGGGGCAGGGGCGGGGCATGGGCGCCCCATGGGGAATGGCGGTGCGCGGGCTGGAGCGGCTTTGGAAGGGGGCGAAACCCGGGGTAAGGGGCGCGCAGCTCAGGGTAAGGGGTGCAGCCCGGGGTGGGGCCTGGCGGGGCCGCAAGTGGGTGGGGCGGTCCGCTGCGGGGATGGGGACGAGGCCCCGCTGGGTGAGGATGGGCCCGTGTGCCCCAGGGTGGGCGGCACACGGGCATCTCGGGGCGGGCCGCGGGTGATGGCCGGCTGCGGCCCTCCAGCCCGGTCAGGCCTGGGGCTGGTCGGCGATCCCGCGGCGGCGGGCCTGGTCGACCATCTCGGGGTGGCCCTCGCCGGCGATGACCGTGGGCGCCAGCGAGCCGACGATCATGCCGAAGATGGCAAAGCCCAGGCCAGCCAGCTGCGGCGGCACCAGCGCATCGGGGGCCAGAAACTCGGCCGTCTGCCAGCTGATGATGCCCAGTGCCATCGACAGCAGCGCACCCTGCGGCTTGGCCCGCTTCCAGAACAGGCCGAAGACCAGCGGGGTGAAGGCGGCCACCAGCGTCACCTTGTAGGCATCCTGCACCATCTGGTACATGGATGATTCGCTTTGCAGGGCGAAGAGGGTGACGCCGATGGTGAACAGCACCAGGATCACGCGCAGCATGATGAGCATCTTGCGATCGGAGAGCTTGTGGCCCCACAGCGGCTGGACGACGTTCTCGGTGAGCACGGCGGTGGGCGCCAGCAGCGTGCCGCTGGCGGTGGAGAGAATGGCCGAGAGCAGGGCGCCGAAGAACAGCGCCTGGGCCAGCAGCGGCGTGCGCTCCAGGATCAGCTTGGGCAGCACCAACTGGAAGTCACCATCTTCGGTGGCCAGCATGGCGTTGACCATCTGCGGGTCGATCAGCAGGGCCGAGACGGCGATGAACATCGGCACCGCCGCAAACAGCAGGTAGAACGAGCCACCCAGCAGCGTGCCCATGCGGGCCACCTTTTCATCCCTGGCCGAGGTGACGCGCTGGAACACGTCCTGCTGCGCCACCGAGCCCAGTGCCATCGTCACGAAGGCGGCGATGAAGGCCAGCCACTCCCGCAACGAGGCCTCGGGGAAGAACTTCAGGCGGTCGGATTCGACGGCGGTCTGGTAGACCTTTTCGATGCCGCCGGCCATGCCGCTCATCAGCCAGGCGATGTAGATCAGGCCGCCGACGATGACCACGGTCTGCATCAGGTCGGTGAGTGCAATCGACCACATGCCGCCGAACATCGTGTAGATGCCCACGGCCAGGGCGCCGATCATGATGCCTTCGGGGATGGAGATGCTGCCCCCCGAGACGGTGTTGATGACGATGCCCAGCGCCACCAGGTTGGCCGAACTCCAGCCCAGGTACGAGATGGCGATGGCCACCGCAGCCGCCAGCTCGACGGTGCGGTTGTAGCGCTTCTTGTAGAAGTCGCCGATGGTCATCAGCTTGAGCCGGTAATAGGGGGCCGCCAGGAACAGCGCCACCAGGATCAGGCAGAAGGCGGCACCGAAGGGGTCACCCACCACGCCGTGCAGGCCTTCCTTCAGGAAGGTGGACGAAACGGCCAGAACAAGTTCGGCGCCAAACCAGGTGGCGAATACGGTGGCGGTGTTCATGTAGAGGGGCAGCGAGCGGCCGGCCACCAGATAGTCCGTCGAGTTCCTGACCTTTCTGGCCGCGTAGAACCCGATGCCGATCGTCAGAGCGAAATAGCATGCAACCAGGGTAATGAGCATGGGGTCTCCTGTATGTCGGAGGGTGGGCGAAAAGGGCAAGGACTTGCCCGGTGGCCGGCGATGCCGGTGATGCATGACCCGAGGGGTCGGTTCACTGGAGCAGATGGCGCCAAGCTTGCAGGGCCAGCAGTGCAGTCAGCACCACGATGCCCAGTTGCAGCCAGCGCAAGGTTCTTCGCTGGCCCTGGGCGATCTGTTCGAGCAATCGGCGGTGCTCGGCGGCATCGAGCCTGGGGGCGGCCTGCTGGCGCAGGGCGTCGTGCAGCAGCCGCGGCATTTCGGGCATCAGCTGTGCCCAGCGCGGCGCCTCGTTGCGCAGCTTGTTTTCAAAGCCGGGCCAGCCCACCTGCTTCTTGATGAAGACTTCGAGGATCGGCTGGGCCGTGACCCACAGGTCGAGATCGGGGTTGAGCTGCCGGCCCAGACCCTCGATGTTGAGCAGGGTCTTCTGCAGCAGCACCAGCTGCGGCTGGATCTCGACATTGAAGCGGCGCGAGGCCTGAAAGAGGCGCATCAGCACCAGGCCCAGCGAAATCTCGCGCAGTGGCTTGTCGAACATCGGTTCGCAGCAGGCGCGCACCGCGCCTTCCAGCTCCTCGGCGCGGGTGTCGGCAGGCACCCAGCCCGATTCGATGTGCAGGTCGGCCACGCGGCGGTAATCGCGCTTGAAGAAGGCGAGAAAGTTCTGGGCCAGATAGCGCTTGTCGTGGTCGGACAGCGTGCCGACGATACCGAAATCGAGGGCGATGTAGCGGTTGAAGTCGTCCGGGCCGGTGCCGACCAGGATGTTGCCGGGGTGCATGTCGGCATGAAAGAAGCCGTCGCGGAACACCTGGGTGAAGAAGATCTCGACGCCATCGCGCGAGAGTTTTTCCAGGTCGATGCCGGCTTCACGCATCTTCTCGATCTGGCCGATGGGGATGCCGCTGACCCACTCCATCACCAGCACGTTGCGCCGGCAGTAATCCCAGTACATCTGCGGGATGCGCAGCAGGTCGGAACCCTCGAAATTGCGCTTGAGCTGGTTGGCGTTGGCGGCTTCGCGCACCAGGTCGAGCTCGTCGTGCAGATAGTGGTCGAACTCGTCGACCACCTCCATCGGCCGCAGCCGGCGGGCATCGGCCGACAGCCGCATGGCCAGCGCGGCACCGGTGCGCAGCAGGCTCAGGTCGTTCTCGATCACGTCGAGCATGCCGGGGCGCAGCACCTTGACGGCCACCTGCGTGCCGTCGTGCAGTCGGGCGCGGTGGACCTGGGCGATCGAGGCCGAGGCCACCGCCTGTGGCTCGAATTCGGCAAAGGCCTCGCTGATCGGCATCTCCAGTCCACGCTCGATCTCGGCGATGGCCTGTTCGGCCGGGAAGGGAGGCACCCGGTCCTGCAGCAGCGCCAGCTCGGCAGCGATGTCGGGTGGCAGCAGGTCGCGGCGGGTGGACAGCACCTGCCCGAACTTGACGAAGATCGGCCCCAGGCTTTCAAAGGCCATCCGCAGGCGCACCCCGCGTGGTTCGCGGATGGTGCCCAGCCGCATGGCGCGCGTCAGGCGCAGCAGCCACGGCGAGCGGATGCTGCTGGCCGCGCCACTCATCACCAGCTCGTCCAGCCCGAAGCGGCGTACCGTCCAGAGGATGCGCAGCAGGCGGCGGCTGTTGGAAAACCAGGATATCGGGTTGTTCACCTCAGTCTTCGGCCTCGTCGCCCGTGCGTAGCGTGTTGAAATCGTACAGCGTCCGGTCCATCAGGTGCGAGGGGCGCACCCGGCCCAGCGAAGAGAAGATCGAATCCAGGCGGCCGGGGAAGCGCTTTTCCCACTGGCGCATCAGTTCCTTGGTTTCGGCGCGCTTGAGGTTGGCCTGCCCGCCGCAGAGGTTGCAGGGAATGATCGGGTACTGCTGCACCTTCGACCAGCGGATCAGGTCCTTTTCTTCCACGTAGGCCAGCGGCCGGATCACCACGTGGCGGCCATCGTCCGACACCAGCTTGGGCGGCATCGTCTTCAGCTGGCCGCCATAGAACAGGTTGAGGAAGAAGGTTTCGAGGATGTCGTCGCGGTGATGGCCCAGCGCGATGCGGGTGGCACCCAGCTCGGACGCCACCCGGTAGATGATGCCGCGCCGCAGCCGCGAGCACAGCGAGCACTTGGTCTTGCCCTCGGGGATGACCCGCTGCACCGTGCTGTAGGTATCCTCGGTCTCGATGTGGTAATCGACCCCGAGCTTCTTCAGGTAGGCAGGCAGCACGTCGGCCGGAAAACCCGGCTGGCGCTGGTCCAGATTGAAGGCGACGATGGAAAAGGGCACGGGGGCGCGCTTTTGCAGGCCCAGCAGCAGGTCGAGCAGCGCGAAGCTGTCCTTGCCGCCCGACAGGCACACCATCACCCGGTCGTTGGCGCCGATCATGTCGTAATCGGCAATGGCCTGGCCGGCCAGGCGATACAGCCGCTTGGAGAGCTTGTTGTTCTCGTGGTCTTCCTTGCGCGTGTCGCGCCGCACGGTCGTGGCCTGGGTGCTGTCTTCGGTGACGCGGGCGCCTGAAGCCGTGGTGGCCGTTGCGATGCGGCTGGCCGCCGGGTGGCCTGCACCGGAGGTGGGCGGGCGGGCGTCGTCGTGGGCACCCCAGCCATCCGCCGGGCGCGCGTCGGCCGCCGTGGCCGTGCCGGGGCGCCGGATCTCGTCGATACGGATGGTCTGGATGGCCGGCCGGTCTGTCGGGGTGGGGGTCCCGGCGGGCAGGGTGCTGCTTGCCTGCATGACGTCGCTGTAGAAAAAGGAAGGCACGCACGGAGAAGCCGCCGTGGCCGGAGCCGCAGAAAGCCGTGTCCGCTGTGGATGCAGGGCCGGCGGGCGCAGCGCCCCGACAGGGCGGCCCGGACGGCAAGGCGGGATGCCTGGCAACCTGAATGGCGGCACGGACCGCAATCATAGCGGCTTTGCAAGCCGCGGGGGCAGGTTTCTGTGGTTTTTGACCTGGTGTTTACAAAAAAGTGGGACCAGCCGGTACGGGATGAAGCCCTTTCAGCCCTTTCGATCCACCAGGGCAGGAGATCAGCCGGCCGGAGGGGTTTGCGATGACGTCGGCATGATGGAGGTGCCGTTCATCAGGCTGGCATCGCGCGGCAGGCCCAGCAGGTGCTGGCCGCCATCCACCAGCAGCGTGGTGCCGGTGATCGAGCGCGTCTTCATCGCAAAGACCACGCTGGCAGCGATGTCGTCGGCGGTGCTGGAAGCCCCCAGCGGCGAGAGGGTGCGATGGGCCTCGGCAAAGGCGGCCTCGTCCTGCAGATAGCTGGGCAGGGTCAGCCCGGGGGCCACCCCCACCACCCGCACCTGCGGCGCCATCGCCTGCGCCAGCATCACGGTGGCAGCAGCCAGCGCGGCCTTGGTGAGTGTGTACGACAGAAAATCGGGGTTCAGGTTGTAGAGCTTCTGGTCCAGCAGGTTGACGATCACGCCCTGCGGTGCGTCGGGCAGTGCCAGCAGCTGCTGGTGGAGCGCCTGCGAGAGCAGGACCGGCGCCATCAGGTTGGGGCGGATGTGTTCGTCGAGCTGTGTGCTGCTGAAGCTGCCGATGTCGTCATACTCGAAGCGCGAGGCGCTGTTGACCAGGCCGCTGACCGGCCCCAGCGCCTGGGCCAGCCGGCCCGGCAGGGCCCGGCAGGCATCGGCATCGTCCAGACGGGCATCCAGGGCCACGGCCCGCCGGCCCAGCGCCTGCACGTCGGCCACCGTGCGGGCCGCCTCGTCGGCCGAATGCCGGTAATGCACGCCGATGTCCCAGCCATCGGCCGCCAGCGCCAGCGCGATGGCCCGGCCCAGCCGCTTGCCGGCACCGGTGACGAGCGCCACCCGGGGCAGGGCGGCATCAGCAGGGGTGGCAGTCAGGGCGGCAGGCGGTGTGTTCATGGCGGGCACTGTAGCACGGCGCGCGGTGAAAACGGACGGAATCTCCGGGGTGGCCCGGGACGGATGCCGGGACGGGCAGTCCCCGTCACGGTGTGCCCGGCGGGGGCAGGGGCATACAGGAGCATGACATATGTGGCCGCACAGCCCGGCACGGGCGGGCGGCCGTGTGGCATGACGGGTACAGGGGGGGCCGCGTGCAGCACGCAGGGCGCCAGGAAAAAGGCGCACAATGGGGGCGCATCCCGTCCGGAAAGCCCCATCATGACCCTTCCCCCGCCTTCGTCTCCGTCTGCCACCCTGCCCGCCCCGGATGCCGCCGCGCTGGCGCTCAGCCAGCGACTGCTGGAGCGGGTGGTGGCCACCATCCATGCCAGTGGTGGCTGGATCAGCTTTGCACAGTACATGGAGATGGTGCTGTACGAGCCGGGCCTGGGCTATTACAGCAACCCCGGGCGGGTCTTCGGCGCGGGCGGCGACTTCGTGACGGCGCCCGAGCTGACGCCGCTGTTTGGCGCCACGCTGGCGCGGCAGGTGGGTGAATGGTTGCAGGACCCGCGCCTGTGCCCGGCGCCCACCGTGCTGGAAGTGGGGGCGGGCAGCGGCATGCTGGCGGTGCAGCTGCTCAATGCCCTCGACAATGCCGGCTGGCACAGCCTGCGCTATCAGATTCTGGAGCTGTCGGCCGAGCGGCGCCACCACCAGCGCCAGACCCTGATGAGTCTGGCCCCCGGCCTGCTGGGGCGGGTGGAGTGGCTGGACCGCATGCCCAGCCATTTCTGCGGCGTGGTGGTGGGCAACGAGGTGCTGGATGCCATGCCGGTGCAGGTGTTCGAATGGCAGCCGCAGGGTGTGGATGAAATGGGGGTGGGCTGGAGCGATGGCCAGCTGGTCTGGGCAGCCCGGCCGGCCGGCGAGCATCTGGCGGATGCGGTGGGTGCCTTGATGGCAAGACAGCGTCCGTTGCCGCCCGGCTATCGCTCCGAGATCTGCCCGGCACAGGGTGCCTGGCTGGCCACGCTGGCCGGGCAGATGGATGCCGGTGTCGTGCTGCTGCTGGATTACGGTTTCCCCGAGCACGAGTATTACCACCCCCAGCGCGAGCACGGCACGCTGATGTGCCATTACCGTCATCACAGCCACACCAATCCCTTCCTGTGGCCGGGGCTGAACGACATCACTGCGCACGTGGATTTCAGTGCCCTGGCGCGGACCGGTGTGGCGGCGGGCCTGGTGCCGGTCGGCTATGCGTCGATGAGTTCCTTCCTGCTCAACGCCGGCCTGCTCGACGAACTGTCGGCCCTGCCGCGCGAACCCGAGAACTTCTGGTTCTCGCAGGCGCAGGCCGTGCAGATGCTGCTGTCGGAGGCCGAGATGGGCGAGCTGTTCAAGGTGATCGCCTTTGCCCGCCAGATGGGCGAGCCGCCGTCGGACATGGGCTTTGCGGGCGGCAACCGCCTGGGGCGGCTGCTGGGGGATGTGGGCCGCTGAGTGGCGCGTCAGACAGGGCTCAGGTGCTGGACGCCTGCCGGCGCTGCTCAGCCTGGTTGCGTCCGGCCATGCAATACAGCCCCGCCACCATCAGCGCTCCGCCCAGTGCGTTGCCGATCCAGACCGCAACCATGTTGTGGGCGAAGGCGGCCCAGCCGATGTCGGCGCCGCCCCAGATGGCGGCCGGAATCACGAACATGTTGGCCACGACGTGCTGAAAGCCGATCAGCACGAAGCTCATCACCGGAAACCAGATGCCGAGGATCTTGCCGCTGGTGCTGTCGGCGCTGTAGCACAGCCACACGCCCATGCCCACCAGCCAGTTGCAGCCGATGCCGGAGACCAGCGCCGGCCAGAAGGCGGCATCCACCTTGGCGTGCGCGGCCGCGATGGTCTTGGGCAGGTAATCGCCTTCGGTGAGGCCCGCCACGTGGCCAAAGGCCCAGGCCACGAACAGGGCGCCGGCCAGGTTGGCCAGGGTGATGATGAAGGCATTGTGCACAAGGGCCGCCAGCGGCAGGCGTCGCCTGAACCAGGCGGCTGGCAGCACCATCATGTTGCCGGTAATCAGCTCGCCCCCGCCGATCAGGATGCAGATCAGGCCGAGCGGAAAGACGGCCGAGCCCAGGAAGTGGCCCAGCCCGGCCAGTTCACCATGAAAGGTGGCGGCAATGCGCAGATAGGCCAGGTAGCCGACCGAGATGAAGGCGCCGCCCAGAAAGCCCAGCGAAAGCTGGGTGGCCCATGGCATCCGGGCCTTGTCGACCCCCTTGGTGACGGTGTTGTCGAGGATCTGCGAGGGTGCCAGCGGGGCTGCCATGAGGCGGTCGTGAGAGAGAGGAGGATGCGCTTATTGTAAGGGGGAAGCGGTGTGTGAAGCGCTGTGGGCGGTGGCCAGATGGTTCAGCGCCGTGTCAGGGTGTGGGAGATGGCCGCGTGGCGGGCGGCGTCGATGGCGTGACGGATGGCCTGGGGGTTGTGGGCGTGCTGGCCGGCGATGGTGCCGGTGTCGACGGCCTGTGCAGCCGCCAGCGCCTGGCGGATGCGGGAGGATTCGCTCAGACGGGCGTATTGAGTTGTTGTTCCAGCTGTGTGAGCGTGGTGATGATGTCGTCAAAGGGCAGGGTGGTGCCGTAAAACATGTGGGCGTCCAGCATGGCCTGGTAGTCGGCGCGTAAGGCCGTCAGCAGTGTGTCGCCCGGAATCAGGCGAAACTGGCCAGACAGGCAGTGCTGGTAATGGGTGTTGGCGCTGCGATAGAAGGTTTCCTTGATGCTGAGCACGTCATGCAGCAGCTGCCGGTTGGCCAGTGCTTGCTGGCCAATGGGATGTCGGGTGAGGCGGGCAAGATCGTACCAGTGGCGGGAGAGGCGATCGGCACCAGCGCGCAGGGCTGGCCGGTGGCATTCAACATGAATCAGCGTCGCTTTTTCCCAGAAGGTGCGTAGAGGAGAGAGCACGCAAACCTGGGCTGAAGGGAGGCTCAGTTGAGGGACAAGTGGGCTGATGTCAGGCTCGATGGTGATGAGGTCTTGTGGCAGGGTGGCGTTGCGGCCGCCAAATTCGATGAGAATGCTGCTGTGCAGGTAAGGGCTGGGCTGATCGACGGCACTGGGGTAATGGACCCGGAGTTTTTCTGCATCGTCGCTGAGCTCCAGCGTGACATCGGTGGCGGGCAGGTTCTTGCCGAGCGCGGTATGCAGCGCGGGGAGCAGTTCGTCGCGGATGTGCGGGATCAGTGCTGCGCGAATCTGCCCGGACAGCTTCTTGCGTTGTGTGTTGGAAAGGGAGGCGAGGTCAGGCTCATGATCGAGCAGGCTGCGGTAGTCGATGGTGATGTCGATGTCTTCCGAGAAGCGTTCGATTGCCTGATGAACCTTGGACAGGGAGGTTCCGCCCTTGAAGGCCATGGGTTTGCGGTTGGGCAGCGCAAAGAGGGTCTGAAGTACCTGGCATAACCAGATGTCCTTTTCGAGGATCTGGGCACGCCGCCCAAGGTGGGTGGCCATGGCGTGCAGCACTTCTGCCTGTTCGGTGGGCGTGAGTGAGAACCAGGGTGGACGGGTCTCAGGCATGGGTGGGCAGGTGTTTTTCGTAGGCTGCCAGCGCCTGGGCCATCCAGCTGGGCATCAGGTGCTGGGCCTGGCGCAGGGCATCGAATTCGGTGCTGGAGAGCGTGTGGGCCAGATGGCGGAAAGTGTCGGCCGTGACATGCTGGCGACCCAGATACCACAGGGCCGAAAGCGCCTGACCCGCGGGGCGGCCGGCCAGTACCAGCTTGCGTGGCGCCGCGTGTTGCAGCCGGATGACGAGCTTGCCCAGCCGGATCTGGTGAGGGGAGCCACTGGTCTGGAAGATGGCATGCGCTGGAACCTGGGTACTGAGGCCCAGTCGATGGGCGGCTTCGGCTCCGTGGATGTCGATGCGTGCGCCTTCTGCCTGGGCAATGGCGTGGGCGATCTGCTCGGCAGAAGGCAGAACCTTGATGCCGAAGCGGTTGGTGTGTGGCACGGCGTAGAGACCGTGGGCAATCCGGTCGATATGACCGGCCTGCTTGAGCCTCATCAGCGCCTGGTCGATGGCAGCACGTGAGCCCAGTCCGGTGAAACGTGACGGACAGAAGGGTTGCCCAGGCGGCAGCAGGGCGAGCTGGGCGCGGATGGCTTGGGTGGTGTTGGCGTTGGCAGGCATGATGTCAGATATTTTATGTAAATATCTGACATCAGTGTAGTGCCGGGCTGATGACCGGACAGCGATCAGCTGGGCTCAGCGCCGTGTCAGGGCGTGGGTGATGGCCGCGTGGCGGGCGGCGTCGATGGCGTGACGGATGGCCTGGGGGTTGTGGGCGTGCTGGCCGGCGATGGTGCCGGTGTCGACGGCCTGCGCAGCCGCCAGCGCCTGGCGGATGCGGGAGAGGGTTTCATCGAGGCGGGTCTGGATGTTGTCGGGGCTGGTGTGGCTGGTGCGATCGGTGGGGGACGCGCCCGTGCCGATGCCGGCCAGGCGCCGTGCGGCCAGCAGCAGCTGTTCCAGCCGCTCGGGGCGGCGCCAGGCATCGTGGCGGTTGAAGAGCGCCAGCAGCGTGTCGGGTTGCAGGCGCTCGGGGGCGCTCAGCCACCGCCGGGCTGTCGTGGGCACGGGGCCGGGCATTTCGCTGGCCAGGCGGCGGGCGGCATCGAGGCAGTCGTTGGGCGCACGCAGGCGGCGGGCCAGCTGTTCGACGCGGGCGGCGGCTGGCTGGGGGGCGGTGTCAGGCGCAGGGCTGGGCCCGTCGTCGACGGCGCCGGCCAGCAGGATGGCAAAGCGGACAGGCAGTGGATCGTGCGCGGCGGCGCTGGCATCCAGTGCGGCCAGCCAGGCGGGGTGGCGGGCCACAGGTGAGAGCGGTGGCAGCAGGATGGCCAGGGCGTGGCTGTCGTCCAGCACCTCCAGCATGCGCGAGGGCCGCTGGCTCATCAGCCCGCGCGAGATTTCCTGCCAGACGCGCTCGGCCACCAGGGCATCGACTTCGCCGGCGGCGCTCATCGCGCGCATCAGGGCCAGGGTTTCGTCAGCCACCGAAAAATCGGCAAAGCGCGCGGCAAAACGGGCCAGCCGCAGGATGCGCACCGGGTCCTCGCGGAAGGCGGGGCTGACGTGGCGGAAGATTCTTGCGCGCAGGTCGGGCAGGCCGCCAAAGGGATCGATGAGGCCGGGCAGCGGTGCGGTGGGCGCAGAACGTGTGGGTGATGACGTGGTGGATGCCGGTGCGGCCGTGGCAGGCGTGGCGCTCGCGCCAGCGGCCGGCACGGCCATTGCGTTGATGGTCAGGTCGCGGCGCAGCAGGTCGTCTTCCAGTGTCACATCCGGTGCAAAGTGCACGGCAAAGCCCTTGTAGCCGGGGCCGGTCTTGCGCTCGGTGCGCGCCAGCGCATATTCCTCGTGGGTGCGTGGGTGCAGGAACACCGGAAAATCCTTGCCCACCGGCTTGAAGCCCAGCGCGATCATCTGCCCGGGGGTGGCACCCACCACCACCCAGTCGTGGTCGCCGGCGGGCAGGCCCATCAGTTCATCGCGGACGGAACCGCCGACGCGAAAGCACTGCAAGGAAGAAACGGTCGTCATCAGGAGCGCACCCGACAAAAGTCCTGTCAGGTGTCAATGATCGCACCGGCCTGCCTGAATGGAAAAGCGGCAGGGATCAGGATCCCCCTTGTTGCATTCGGCGAGGCGTTCACGCGGCAAATCGTCGAATTCTGCTTGGGTGTATGCGATGAGCAGCCAGAGGGTGTCGTCTTGAACGTTGAAATGGATGACGCTGGGCGCTTAGGGCAGGGCCGCCACATCCACCGGCTGTTTGGGGGTGATGGTGGCCAGCCATTGCTTGAGCGACTGCGGCTGGCCGGTGAACAGGCCGGCGTAATCGACGGTGTTGGAGAGCACGGCCTTCACGTAATGGCGGGTTTCGGCAAAGGGGATGATCTCGGCAAAGATCGCGCCCTCGACGGGGCGGGTGAGGCGTGCACGCCAGGCATGGGCGCGGCGTGGTCCGGCGTTGTAGCCGGCGCTGGCCAGGACCGGCGAGCCGTCCAGGTCATCCAGGGCGCGCTTGAGGTAATAGCTGCCAAAGTTCAGGTTGGTGTCCAGATCGTTGAGCTGGCCTGGCTGGTAATGGCTGTACCCCATCTGCCGCGCCACCCATTTGGCGGTGGCGGGCATCAGCTGCATCAGGCCGCTGGCGCCCACGTGCGAGCGCGCCTGCAGGATGAAGCGTGATTCCTGCCGGATCAGGCCGTAGACCCAGGCCGGGTCGATCTGCTGCTGGTGGGTGATGCTGAGCAGCTGTTCGGCAAAGGGCGTGGGAAAGCGGATCTGGTAATTGGCCGGCTCTCCGGCCGGGATGCGTTCCTCGGCGTTGATGGCACGATCGAGCAGGCCGTGGCGGTTGGCCCAGACGGCGGCAGCCCGCAGGTGGGCGGTGTCCAGGCCACGCATCTGGTAGTTCCATTCGCGGTTGGCCTCGCTGCGCAGGCCCAGGGCATAAAAGGCCATCGCCTGGCGGATGCCGGGCCGGGCATCGATGGCGTCGACCAGCGATTCGGCGGGTGCCTTGGGCGTGGCCGGCAGGGTCAGCGGTTTGCCCAGTTCCTCGCGCGCCAGCTTGCCGTAGTAATCATGCCGTCTGGCCAGGCTTTCGTAGGAACGGCGGGCGGTGGCGGTGTGGCCCAGGGCCGCGCGGGCGCGGGCGTGCCAGTAGGTCCAGGTGGGGGTGTTGCGCAGTTCGGGCTGCATCTTGCGCAGCACGCGCTCCAGCAGCGCCCAGTCCTGCGCGGCCAGCGCGGCGCGCGCCTGCCAGACGCGGGTGCTGTCGCTGATGGTGGCCGGCAAGGCCTGCCGGGTCCAGGTCAGCGTGGCGGGGTCGAGCCGCTGCGCACCTTGTGCGGCAATCTGTGACCACAGGAAATGGCGATCAGCGCTGCTGAAGCGCAGTGTCTTGCTGGTTTGCAGCTGCTGCGCTGCCCTGGCCGGATCGAGACGGGCCAGGCGGGCGATGGCGATACGCGCCAGTGTGGCCGAGCCGGGCTTGCGCAGCGCGTGTGCCGGCTTGTTCAGCGCCTGTTCCAGGGCCTTGGGGCTGGGTGGTTTGGGCAGAAGCGCCACGGCCTGACGGATGTCGGCCGGCGAATTGATCTCCAGTGCCAGGTCGAGACGGCGGCGCAGTTGCTGTGGGCTGAGCAGTTTGCGATCGGCCATCACCTGCAGCAGCGTGGTGCAGGGGCCGTTCAGGCGCTCGGGTTGCAGCAGCAGGCCGCTGGCGGTTTTCAGCACCCTGGTGGGGGGGCGCTTGCCTTCGGGGCTTTTGGCCAGGGCCGAGAGCGAGGCCAGGCAATAAGGTGCCCGTTCGTCTTGCAGCACCCACTGTGGAAACAGCGTGTCGATGCTGCGCCAGTCCTGTCGGCGGCCTGCTGCCAGCATCCAGTCGCGGCGCAGCAGATCGGCCGTGAGGGTGTGAGGCTGACGGGCGATGTAGCGGCGGGCGTCGGCGGTGGCGGCCTGGTAATCGGCATCGCTGGCGCCGGGCTGTTGCAGGCGCAGACGCAATTGCCAGTAATCAAGATAACCGGACAGCACATGGCCGCGTGGCACCAGCCCGGCACTGGCCTGGAAAGCGGCCAGGTTGTTGTCGGCAAAGGCCTTGCGGGCCGCCAGGATGGCCAGGTCGGTCGGGTCGGTGGTGGGGGGCGCGGTGTAGACGATGGCGGGTTTCAGCCGCGCCAGCGTGCTGCTGATCCCGGGAAGCAGGGGGGCGGCTTCGGTGGCGCTGAGGGGCGGTGCCGGTGGGCGGTTGCCCAGGGTCTGGGGCAGGGCCTCATCCGCCAGTACGGCGGCGTTCTCTTCCGGGCTGGGGGTGTTGACGGCCGTGGTGGCGTGGCCCGCCGGCAGGTTGGCCGTGGCCGGCTGCTCGGCGCCCGCGGGCACGCCCTGGTTGCTGGCCAGCCGGGGGCCGGATGGTTGGGGCGGGGTGAGGGGAGCGGGCCGCGCATCAGGCTGTGCGTGGTGTGCGCCAACAGCCGGCGTCCGGGAGGCAGACGGTGCGGTCGCGGCCGGGGTGGCCTGTGCGGCACCTTGCCATCCTGCCAGTGCGGACAGCAGTGCCAGCGCGCCGGCCCTCAGCAGGCGGGCAGGAGGCCGCGCGGGCGTTGGCAGTGTGTTTAGAATCGGCATGTGAACAATCCAGATCAATCCAGCATAGCACGCACGGCGCTGCGCAAGCAGTTGCTGCAACAGCGTGTCGACATCCCGCCAACGCAGCGTGCAGATTTCGACGCCCTAATCTGCCAGCATTTGCTCGACGGCGATCTTTTGGGAAGCGCGGTGAATATCGGTGTTTATTCGCCGATTCGTGCGGAACCGGACCTGTCTGCCTGTTATGCGGTTTGGCGGGCGCAGGGGCGGCGGCTGTCGTTGCCGGTGGTCGACAAAACCACCGGGCAGCTGCATTTTCGGGCATGGGATGCCGATACGCCGTTGCAGGTGGCGGATTTTGGCGTGGCGGTTCCGCCCGCCGATGCCGGGCTGCTGGAGCCCGATGTGCTGCTGTTGCCGTGTGTGGGCTTCAACGTGGTGCAGGGGCGCCCCTACCGCCTGGGCTATGGGGGCGGTTTTTATGACCGGACACTGGCGGCCCGGCCCTGTCGCACGATCGGTGTGGCCTACGATTACGCGATGGCGTCTTCGTGGATGCCTGACAGTTGGGACATGCCGTTGTCGGCACTGGTCAGGCCGTCGGGCTGCATGGTGGCCATCGCCTCGCCCTGATTGAAGCGCGTCACCCAGTCGACCAGTTCGTCGGCGGGCAGTGCGCGCGAATACAGGAAGCCCTGCACACGGTCGCAGCCAAATTCGCGCAGCAGGTGTACGGCGGCCGGATCGTCCACGCCTTCGGCCAGTGCCCGCAGATCGAAGGCATGGGCCAGGTCGATCAGTGCCTTGACGATCTGCTGGTCGCCATGGTCGCTGACCAGGTTCTGGATGAAGACCCGATCGAGCTTCAGTTCGTGCACCGGAAACTGCCGCAGATAGGCAAACGATGAATAACCGGTGCCGAAATCGTCGATGGAGAGTTCGCAGCCGATGTTGCGCAGCGCGTGCATGCACTCGATGGTGGCGTGTTCGTTGCGCACGATCGAATCTTCGGTCAGCTCGAACAGCAGGCGGTCGGGCGACAGGCTCCAGGTTTCGCAGGCCTGGGCCACCTGGGCGGCAAAACCCGGGTCGTTGGCTGTCTTGGCCGAAAGATTGATGCCGATACTGAGGTCGATGCCTTCGGCCTGCCACAGCATCTGCTGACGCAGCACGGTGTTGATGACGAACTGCGTGAGCTGGCCGATCATGCCACGGTCGTCGCAGATCGAGGCGATCATGGCCGGACTGACCTGCAGCGGATGGTTGCGCGGCCAGCGGATCAGGGCTTCGGCCGCATGGCACTGGTTGGTGGCCAGGTCGATCTGCGGCTGGAAATGCACTTCCAGTTCGTTGCTGAACAGGTGGCGGCGCAGCGCGGTTTCGATCTCGGCCATGCGGGCAGCGTTGTCGTCGGCGCCGATGCGCTGGACGTGCAGACGCTGTTCGCTTTCGGTGGCCATCTGCCGGCTGTCCCACGCGCCCTGCAGCAGCCCGCCGATGCTGACGGCATTGCTCTGGCTCCAGGCGCCACCGATGACGGGTTGCAGCTGGGCGGTCAGCGTCTGGCTGTTTTGCAGCGGCAGGTGGATCGGCACGTACAGGGCTTCGCGGAAGGCGGTGGCCACGGTGGTGGCCACGGCTTCGTTGGGCACGTTGGCGATCAGGATCCAGACTTCGTCGAAAGCTGCGGTGGCGACACGATCTTCGGCACGCAAGCGCTTGCTGATGCGCTGGATGACTTCGCCCAGCACCAGATTGGAGTGCGGGTCACGGGCCAGCGCCTGCAGCTGATCGGAACGGTTCAGGCCGATCGTGAGCAGCAGGGGGTGGCTTGAGACTTTCCGGCCGAGCAGTTGCTGGCCGTAAGCCAGCAGTTCATTGGGCGTCAGCCGCTGATTGAGCGATGCTTGCATGCTGTGTCGGTGCCTCGTCGAGGTAGTAGTCTTGCAGCTTGAAACCGTAGGTGCCGGCAGGCAGGCCACGCATGATGCGCAGGGGTTTGGCCTGGCGCCCGCGGGCATTTCTCGACTCCTGATAGAGGTCGCGCTGAAGCGGGGTGTCGAGCGGGCGCTTGTCGGGGGTGGACAGCACCAGCACGCGTGGCTCCAGGCGGCGCACCCGGTTGTGGGCCAGTACCACCGCCACTTCGCCGCTGCTCAGTTCGACCAGACTGCCTACCGGGAACACGCCGATGGCCTGCACGAACTGTTCGACCAGCGGTTCGTGAAAGGAGGTGCCGCTCCATTCGTAGAGGCTCATCATGGCGTCCTGGGGTGCCGAGGCCTTGGCGTAGGGACGGGGCGTGATGAGTGCCGCAAAGGAATCGGCAATGGCGGCCATCTTGCCGTAGATGCTGATGCGCGGTCCTTTCAGCTGATTGGGATAGCCCGAGCCGTCGATGCGCTCGTGATGCTGGCCAATGCCCAGCAGCACCTGCGTAGGCAGCTTGGGGCCACTGTTGAGGATGTGCAGGGAGAGATTGACGTGCTCCTTGACCAGCGCAAATTCGGCACTGCTGAGCAGGCCGGGCTTTTCCAGCAGTGAGCGCGGAATCTTGGTCTTGCCGACGTCGGCCAGCATGCCGATCTGGCCCAGGTAGCTGAGTTCCTGGCGCGGAAATCCCAGGTGCCGGCCCAGTGCCACCAGGTAGAGGGCCACGCGCACACCGTGGTGATAGACGTGGATGTCTTCCTCGCGCAGCCGTGCAATCCACATCATGGCATCGGGGTTGTCCAGCATGCTGTCGACCATGCCGTCGACCGAGCCGGCGATGGCATCCATGTCGAGGGCGTTGCCGCTGCGGATGCTGTCGATCAGCTCGTTGAGGGCCGTTTCACTGGAGCGCAGCGCATGCCGTGCACGCGGCAGCTCTTCTTCCATCGGCCGCTTGATGGTGTGCTGCGTGAGCTTGAAATTGGCCTTGCGCAGTTCGGGAAGCTGCTTCAGCGTGCGCTTGTGCTGTTCCAGTTCGCGGTTGTGGGCCAGATGATCGGTCAGCCAGTACAGCATCCGCTCCAGCACGCCCTGCTCGTCTTCACGGTTGTGGTTGGCTGTCTGTTTGACCAGGTTGCGGAAGCGGTCGCGCGTTTCTCTTGAAACCTTGATATCGGCGCGCGGCTTGTAGCGGCGCCTGGGTCGCGGCGCACCGCTGACGGCGCCGAGAATGCGGGTCTTGGGGTCGACCGGTTCGGCCGTTGCCTGCTTGCGTGCGGCGGCGATCGCCTTGGCGCGACGCAAGTGCGGATCGATGTCGGGGGCTGGCGGAGGTGGCGATGCTGGCGTGTCGGCGGCGTGTATGACGGTTTTGGCCTCGCCGATGGCGGGGATGCGGGCGGCGGTGGATGAACGTGCCTGCGCCGGGGTCAGCGGGGTGGTGTCGGGGGCTTCGGTTTCGGCAGTCCGGCCAAAATTGGCATCGGCGATGCGGATGGCCATGGCCACGCCGGGTGACGACAGCTCCAGATCGACATAGACGTAATTGCAGTAGCGTGCCAGGGTGTCCAGTTCCACCTGGTCGTCGATCAGGAAACCCTGCAACAGGAATGGCGTGTCCAGCCAGGGGCGATCCAGTTCCACAACGAACATGTTCAGTTGCAGATCCTGGACGGCGATCCGGTAACGGCGGTTGGCCGTCATCGACGGAGTGGCTCGACTTGGCTGATCGAGGACGGTGGACAAGACAGACGCTCCAGGTGAGCCGCAACGCGGCACGAACGACATCAGACACGCTGCCACACCCGTGCCGCAGCTGGGCTGACGGGTGATGGGTCTGTCATCTTAACCAGCCGGTTTCGGCGGACCAAGCCTGCGGGGGATGGGCGGATCGTGCCGGCCCATGGCACCTGACGGACGGCACCTGGGCCGTTGTGTGAGCGGGGAGGAGGCCTGCTGTCCCGGTATTGTCTTGCCTACAAGACGGCGGGATGAGGGCAGGAGAGAAGGCGGGGATGGGAAAAGGCTGCAGGGAGGCAGGCCCCGCCGGTGTAGGGCGGGGCAAGGCAGGACGTGCCCTGGTGCCCGGGGGAAGGGGTGCGACAGGTGGGACCAGGGGGCCGGCTGGCGTGACAGGCTCAGGGCCGTGTGCGGCCGAGCGCCTGCCAGATGGCGGTGGTGGGGGCGGCCTGGTTCATCGTGTAGAAATGCAGGCCGGGCACGCCGGCACTGAGCAGCTCGTCACACAGCTGCACCACCACATCGTGACCGAAGGCCCGCAGTGAATCCAGGTCGTCATGGAAGGCGGCCAGCCGCAACCGGATCCAGCGCGGGATTTCGGCGCCGCAGTTGTCGGAGAAGCGGGCCAGCTGGGTGTAGTTGAGGATCGGCATGATGCCGGGGATGATCGGGATGGTGACACCGGCCTGCTGCGCGCGTTCGACAAAATCGAAATAGGCGCGGGCGTTGTAGAAGTACTGGGTGATGGCGGTGTTGGCACCGGCCTGCACCTTCTCGACAAAATGGCGCAGGTCGGTGTCGGGCGAGGTGGCTTGCGGGTGTGTTTCGGGGTAAGCGGCCACTTCGATGGTGAACCAGTCGCCGCTGTGTTCGCGGATGAAGCGCACCAGGTCGGTGGCGTGATGGAAGTCGCCCATGCTGACCATGCCCGAAGGCAGGTCGCCACGTAGTGCAACGATGCGGCGAATGCCTTGCGCGCGGTAGCCGTCGAGCAGCGCACGGATGTTGTCGCGGGTGGCACCCACGCAGGTGAGGTGCGGGGCCACGTCGGCTCCGGTGGCGGCAATGCGGCTGACGGTTTCGGCCGTGCGGGCCTGGGTGCTGCCGCCGGCCCCGAAGGTGACGCTGTAGTAATCGGGCTTGAGGGCTTGCAGGGCTTGCAGCGTGTCTTGCAGCTTGGTGGCGCCGGCATCGGTGGCAGGCGGGAAGAACTCGAAGCTCAGGCCGAAGTCTTCAGACGGGAGAGGTGCGGTCATGATCGGGGGAAGGGGATGAGGGCAGGTTGCTGAAAACGCTCAGGGCGCATGCGACGACGTGACAGGCCTGATGGCAGTGCGGCGGGCAACCAGAAAGTACTCCTGGTTGCCGTCGCCGCCAACCAGGGCGCAGGGCTGCCAGTGGGTTGGCTGCCAGCCGGCCGCTTCGGCCCGCTGGAAGACAGATTGCCGCAGTGCCTCGATATCGGCATCGGCCCGGACGATCCCCTGCTTGTTGCGGGCATCCGGCCCCAGCTCGAACTGGGGCTTGATGAGACACAGCAGCCATGCGTTGGCCGCGGCCAGCGTGGCCAGGTGACCCAGCAGCTGGCTGGCGGCGATGAAGGAGAGGTCGACGACGATCAGCGCAAAGCCTGCGTCGGGGCTGCGGCCGTCGGGCAGGTGCAGCGAGGCCAGGCGTACGTCACGGATGTGGGTGTGTTCCAGGCAGGCCACGCGCGGGTCTGCCTGCAGGCGGGGATCGAGCTGGCCGTGGCCCACTTCGATACCCAGCACCTGCCGGACGCCGTGGTTGAGCAGGCAGTCGGTGAAGCCGCCGGTGGACATGCCGACGTCGAGGGCATCGAGACCGCGGCAGTCCAGACCCGTGGCCTGCAGCAGGGCCTCCAGCTTGTTGCCCCCGCGTGAGACGAATCGGGTGGTATCTGAATCGAGTACACGCAATGGCTGGTCGGGCCAGACCGGCTGCGCAGCCTTGGTGACGGTGATTTCGTGGTGGCCCTCACCCAGGCGCACGGCACCGTCCTCGATCAGCCGGCGGGCCAGGGTGCGGGAGCGCACCAGACCACGCTCGACCAGCGCCAGATCGGCCCGGAGCGGATGCAGGGGAGAGGTGGATGGAGGGGGTGAAGCCATCGGGGCGTGTACAGGGCATGCCGTTGGACAAGTGCCTGGCACGCCCACGGAGAGCGTTGCGGCAGGGCCGGGACGCCCGCCGGGGCAGGCCCGGCGGGAGGGCGGCACGGCCCGTGGTGGGGCGTGCTCAGTAGCGGTAGGTGTCGGGCTTGTACGGGCCTTCGACCGGCACGCCGATGTAGGCGGCCTGCTCGGGCGTCAGCTCGGTCAGCTGGGCGTTGAGCTTGGCCAGCTGCAGGCGGGCGACCTTCTCGTCCAGATGCTTCGGCAGCACGTAGACCTTGCCCGGCTGGTAGTGGTCGGGCCGGGTGAACAGCTCGATCTGGGCCAGCGTCTGGTTGGCGAAGGACGAGCTCATCACGTAGGACGGGTGGCCGGTGGCGCAACCGAGGTTGACCAGACGGCCCTGGGCCAGCAGGATGATGCGCTTGCCGTCGGGGAAGACGATGTGGTCGACCTGGGGCTTGATGTTCTCCCAGGTGTATTTTTCGAGCGAGGCGACGTCGATCTCGTTGTCGAAGTGGCCGATGTTGCAGACGATGGCCTCGTTCTTCATCGCGGCCATGTGCTCGTGACGGATCACGTCCTTGTTGCCGGTGGTGGTGACGAAGATGTCGCCCTTGTCGGCGGCATATTCCATCGTGACCACGCGATAGCCTTCCATCGCGGCCTGCAGTGCGCAGATCGGGTCGATCTCGGTCACCCAGACCTGGGCCGACAGGGCGCGCAGGGCCTGGGCCGAGCCCTTGCCCACGTCACCATAGCCGCAGACCACGGCGATCTTGCCGGCAACCATCACGTCGGTGGCGCGCTTGATGCCATCGACCAGCGACTCGCGGCAGCCGTACAGGTTGTCGAACTTCGACTTGGTGACCGAGTCGTTCACGTTGATGGCGCGCAGCTTCAGCTCGCCACGATCCGACATCTGCTGCAGGCGGTGCACACCGGTGGTGGTCTCTTCGGTGACGCCGATGATGGCGTCGAGGTTGCGCTGATAGAACCCGGGGTCGGTCTTCAGGCGCTCCCTGATCGAGGCGAACAGGCAACGCTCTTCCTCGCTGCCCGGGTTGTCCAGCAGCGAGGCGTCCTTGGCGGCGCGGGCGCCCAGGTGCAGCAGCAGCGTGGCGTCACCGCCATCGTCGAGGATCATGTTCGAGGGCTTGCCGTCGGCCCAGTCGAAGATGGCGTGGGTGTAGCGCCAGTAGTCTTCCAGCGATTCGCCCTTGACGGCAAAGGTGGGAATGCCGGCGGCCACCATGGCGGCGGCAGCGTGATCCTGGGTCGAGAAGATGTTGCACGAGGCCCAGCGCAGCTCGGCGCCCAGGGCGACCAGCGTCTCCATCAGCACGGCGGTCTGGATGGTCATGTGCAGCGAGCCGGTGATGCGGGCGCCCTTCAGCGGCTGGGCAGCGGCGTATTCCTGGCGGATGGCCATCAGGCCGGGCATCTCGGTCTCGGCGATCTGGATTTCCTTGCGGCCCCAGTCAGCCAGGCTGATGTCGGCGATGCTGTAGTCCTTGGCGTCGAGGGTGCCGGTTTTTGCAGGTGCGTTCATGAATGCTCCGAAGTGGGTGGCAGCCGTGGCCCGGATGGCCCCGGTTGCCGCTACAGGCAAAAAAAAGACGCCTGCAGCCGTTGAATGGGTTGCAAGCGTCGTTTTGCTTCATGCCCGGCCGAGCCTGGCCAGGCAGGGCCTGGTCGCAACGCTTCTCGATCGGGTCGGATGGCGGCGATTATAGGCTGCCATCCGCAAAACCGTATGCTGTCTGCGGCCTTTGGTGTGGTGGTTTCTGCCGTGTGGCGGCAGGACAACGGCTCCGAAGGACCCGGACGGCTGCGGCCGCCGTCCGGTGCGGCCGGCCAACCGGCCGGCTGCCACAGCGGGAAGGATCAGAGACCGGCGTCGGCGCGCAGGGCTGCGGCCTTGTCGGTGGCTTCCCACGAAAACTCGGGCTCTTCACGGCCGAAGTGACCATAGGCTGCGGTCTTGCCATAGATCGGGCGCAGCAGGTCGAGCATCTGGACGATGCCCTTGGGCCGCAGGTCGAAGTGCTTGCGCACGAGTTCGGTGAGCTTCTCGTCGGAGATGGCGCCCGTGCCGTAGGTGTCGACCAGGATCGAGGTGGGGCGGGCCACGCCGATGGCGTAGCTGACCTGCACCGTGCAGCGCTTGGCCAGACCGGCGGCGACGATGTTCTTGGCCACGTAACGGGCGGCATAGGCGGCCGAGCGGTCGACCTTGGTGGGATCCTTGCCGGAGAAGGCGCCACCGCCGTGCGGCGCGGCACCACCGTAGGTGTCGACGATGATCTTGCGACCGGTCAGGCCGCAGTCACCCTGCGGGCCACCGATGACGAAACGGCCGGTGGGGTTGATGAGATACTTGATCTCACCCTTGACCAGCTCGGCGGGCAGCACCGGCTTGATGATTTCCTCGATCACCGCTTCCTTCAGGTCTTTCTGGGCGATGTCGGGGTGATGCTGGGTGGACAGCACGATGGTGTCGATGCTGTGCGGCTTGCCGTCGACATAGCGCAGCGTGACCTGCGACTTGGCATCGGGGCGCAGCCAGTTCAGGCGGCCGTCACGGCGCAGCTGGGCCTGGCGCTCGACGATGCGGTGGGCGTAGTAGATGGCGGCCGGCATCAGCACCGGGGTCTCGTCGCAGGCGTAGCCGAACATCAGGCCCTGGTCGCCGGCGCCCTGGTCGAGGTTGTCGTCCTCGGCGCGGTCGACGCCCTGGGCGATGTCGGGGCTCTGCTTGTCGTAGGCGACCTGGACCGAGCAGCCCTTGTAGTCGATGCCGTACTCGGAGTTGTCGTAGCCGATGCGCTTGATGGTGTCGCGGGCGATGCCGATGTAGTCGATGTTGGCCTGCGAGGTGATTTCACCGGCCAGCAGCACCAGACCGGTGGTGCAGAGGGTTTCGGCGGCCACGCGGGACTTGGGATCCTGCGCCAGCAGCGCGTCGAGGATGGCGTCAGAGATCTGGTCGGCGACCTTGTCCGGGTGACCTTCGGACACCGACTCGGAGGTAAAGAGGTATTCGCTCATGTTGTTGTGGGGCATTCCCGAAAGGTTGAGAGGGCTTGGGTCCGGTGAGGCACAGGCCCGGGGCCTGTCGCTTTTCCGGCGTTGCCAGCTTCGGGGGAAGCCGCGACGCTTTAGCGGATCGATTTAATTTGCTTCAATACGGACATGCGCACAGCTTGCACGACGTCTGTATCGGGCCACCCCGCAAGTTGTCCCAATTAACTCAGTGGCTGCGTAAATTATAGCGACGGTGTCTTCATCTGCGACGGAAATCAATCACACTGACCGCGCCTCGAGCTGGCTGGTGCGGGTGGTCAGAGGGCTGGGGCAGCTGCCCTTGTGGGTGCTGCACGGGGCTGGCGCGTGTCTGGGCCGTCTGGCCTGGCTGGGCAGCAGCGGCATGCGGGCCAAGACCCGCAATAACCTCCAGACCGCAGGGTTATACCGGCCGGGCCTGGCTTGGGAGAGTGCGGCGGCGGCCGGACGGGCGGCGCTGGAGAGCGCTTTCGTCTGGTTTCGGCCCAACCACGACCTGATGGCCTACTGTGACCGCGAGGCGGCCACCCGGCTGGCCCGTGAGGTGCTGGAGCGGCAGGCGGCGGGCGATGGCCGCGGGCTGGTGCTGCTGACCCCGCACCTGGGGTGTTTCGAGATGGGGGCGCGTGCCTATGGGGCGACGGCGCCGATCACGGTGCTGTACAAGGCACCGCGCAATCCGGCCGCGCATCATCTGCTGAAGGTGGCGCGCAACCAGGCCGGCGTGACGCCGGTGCCGGCCGACACCGGTGGGGTGCGGGCCCTGCTGCGGGCGCTCAAGCGTGGCGAGGCCGTCGGCATCCTGCCCGATCAGGTGCCTTCGGCCGGGGATGGCGAGTGGGCCGATTTCTTCGGCCGTCCGGCCTTCACCATGACGCTGCCGATGCGGCTGGCCGAGAAAACCGGTGCCCGTGTATGCTTGCTGGCCGTATGGCGGCGGCCGGGCGGGCGCGGCTGGGATGTCGAGATCGAGGACATCGACGAGCTGCCGACACCGCAGGTGCTCAATGCCCGGATCGAGGCGCTGATCCGTCGCCATCCCGAGCAGTACGTCTGGAATTACAACCGTTACAAGGTGCCAGCCGGTACGATGCCGCCGGGGCCCGCGTCCGCGGCTCCCGATGCACCCCCAACCGGAGAGGAAGGCAAGTCGTGAATCTGTCGCGCCTGATGCTGGCGCTGTTCCGCAGGATGGCGGGGCTGCCCTATGGCTGGTTGCGTCGCCTGGGCAATGGGGCGGGGGTGTTGCTGTATCACGGTGCCCGTGAGCGGCGGCGGATCGCCGACATCAACCTGCGCCTGTGCTTTCCGGAGATGCCGGCCCGCGAGCGTCAGGCCATCATCCGGGCGCATTGCCAGTTTTTTGCGCGCAGCTTTCTCGACCGTTTCATCCTGTGGTATCGGCCCGCGCAGGAAATCGAGCGGCTGGTGCAGGTGCAGGATCTGCACCTGTTCGAGGCCCATGCGGGCAGGCCGCTGATCCTGCTGGCCCCGCATTTTCTGGGGATGGATGCGGGGGGAACCCGGCTGACCATCGATCACCGGATGTTCACGATGTTTGCCAACCAGAAGAACAAGGCCTTCAACGAGGCGATGCGCGAGGGGCGCTCGCGTTTCAGCGGGGCCGAGGTGGTGTCGCGTCAGGAAGGGTTGCGCGGCACGATCCGCAAGATCCGTGAGGGGATTCCGTTCTATTTTCTGCCGGACATGGATCTGGGGGCACGTGATTCCGTGTTCGTGCCCTTTTTTGGTGTGCCGGCGGCCACCGTCACCTCGGTGGCGCGGCTGGCGCAGATGACGGGCGCGCGCGTGGTGCCCTGCGTGACGCTGATGACGGATGAGGGGTATCTCACCCGCTTCTACCCGGCCTGGGAAGATTTCCCGGGGGATGACGTGGAGGCGGCCACCCGGCGGATGAATGCTTTCATCGAGGCACGGGTGCTGGAGGCGCCGGCCCAGTACCTGTGGACGCACAAGCGCTTCAAGACCCGGCCGCCGGGCGAGCCGGACCCCTATCGACGCGAGCCGGCGGGCGTGGCCGGACAGGAGACGCAGGCATGAAGCTGCCGATTACCAAGATGCACGGCGCCGGCAACGATTTCGTGGTGATCGACGGGACGCAGGGCGCGCCCGAACTGACGCGGGCGCAGTGGCGCTGGCTGGCCGACCGGCATGTGGGCGTGGGCGCCGACCAGATCCTGGTCGTCGAGCGCCCGACGGCCGTGCAGGAGGCGGACGCGGGCCCGGCCGGCCTGGATTTCGTCTACCGGATCATCAATGCCGACGGCATCGAGGTGGAGCAGTGTGGCAACGGGGCGCGCTGCTTCGTGCGCTTCGTGCACGAGCAGGGGCTGACCGAGAAGACCCGCATCCGTGTGCTGACCCGTGGCGGCATCATCGCGCCGCGCCTGCTGGATGACGGCATGGTGGAAGTGGACATGGGGCCGCCTTCCTTCGAGCCGGCCAGCTTGCCTTTCGATGGCACGGGCCTGACGCCGGTGACGCAGGGACAGGCGTTGCGGTGGCCGTTGCGCCTGGGAGAGACGCCGGACGGGGCTGTTGCCGGAGCAGCGCCCGGGCACCGTCCGGGGCGTGGGCCGGGGGCACAAGGCACGTCGGACACGGGCGAATCGCGGGAGACGGGCCTGCCCGGCGTGGTGCGGGAGGTGGTGCTGGTGTCGATGGGCAACCCGCACGCGGTGCAGGTGGTGGCCGATGTGCAGACGGCCCCGGTGCGGGCAGAAGGTCCGCTGATCGAGCAGCATCCCCGCTTTCCGGCGCGGGTCAATGCCGGATTCATGCAGGTGCTGGATGCGCACGAGATTGCGTTGCGGGTGTACGAGCGTGGGGCGGGAGAAACCCTGGCCTGCGGGACGGGGGCCTGTGCGGCAGTCGTTGCCGGCATGCAACAGCGGCTGCTCGTTTCGCCGGTACGGGTTCGCGTGCCGGGCGGAACGCTTACCATCAGCTGGCAGGGGCCGGGCACGTCGGTCTTTCTGAACGGTCCGGCGCAGACGGTGTTCTCGACCGTGGTCGATGTGCCCGATGATCCCCGGCCGGGTCTGGTGTGCTGAGCAGGGGCCCGTGGGCCGGATCCGGCGCGGCCGGGTGTGGCGCGTGTTGTCTGCAAGTGAGTATTGAGGGATGAACCTTGTATCGCGTCCGGGCATGGGCCCGGCGGAGGATGTCGATGGGGCCGCGGCCCGGGCGGCCGGGCTGGATGCCGGGCAGGTGCTGGCATGGCTGCGGCAGAACCCGGATTTCTTTGAAAGCAACCACGAGTTGCTGAGCCAGCTGACCCTGAAGCATCCCCATGGCGGGCGTGCGATCTCGCTGATCGAGCGGCAGGTGACGGTGCTGCGTGATGCCAACCGTAGCCTGGAGAAGCGGCTGGCCGACTTTCTGCGCATCGGCCGCGAAAACGATGCGCTGTCGATGAAAATGCAGGGCCTGGCGCATGCCCTGCTGGGCGAGCGCGATCCGGCCCGGTTGCCGGCACTGCTGTGTCAGGGGTTGCGGCGCGGGTTTGACGTGCCCTTCGTGCTGGTGCGGCTATGGGCCGAGGTGAACCTGCCCGAGGCCTCGACGGGGCCGGTCAGTGCCAGCCTGCGCCAGTGGGCCGACCAGCTGGAGCATCCCTATTGCGGGCCGTGCTCGCTGGAAGAGGTGGTGAGCTGGTTCCCCGAGCGGGACGAAGGGCTGGCCTCGATGGCCGTGATGGCATTGCGTGCCGGCAATGAGGCCAAGGCCTTTGGCCTGCTGGTGATTGCCAGCGATGATGCGCGGCGTTTCCAGGCGGGAATGGGCACGGTGGTGCTGGAGCAGCTGGCCGACATGGCGGGGGCTTCGCTGTCACGGGCGCTGCCCCCCAGGGCGGCGGCCTGAAGCCCGCCCTGGCTGGCCCGTCGTGGTGCCGCCGCCAGGGGGATGAGGGCCCGAGGGGGATGATGACATGGCCAGTCGTGGCAGGACTGATGGTGGCCAGACGGCGGGGAGCCGGACCGGGGATGGGCCGACCCGGCAGGGTGGTCCGTTCGGCGAGGGGCGCATGGCTGATGACGGGATGCCCCGTGGGGGCGCAGCGCTGGATGGCGGGGCGGCAGATCTGCCCGACGAGGGGGTGATGGCGCCGCTGCGGGCCGATGTCGAGCAGTACCTGCACCGCTTGCAGACCGAGCGTGGCTATTCTGCCCACACGCTGGCGGCCTACCGGCGCGAGCTGATGGCGTTGCTGGTGGCGGTGAGCGGCTTGCCGGCACCGGCCTGGCAGGCCATCGATGATCTGCAGATGCGACGCTGGGTGGCCGACGCCGCCCGTGATGGACTGGCGCCGGCGTCGCTGGCGCGTCGCTTGTCGGCCTGGCGGGGATTTTTTGATGCGCTGGCCCGTGAGGGGCGCTTGCGGATGAATCCTGCGGCCAGCGTGCGTCCGCCCAGGCGCCCCCGCCGTCTGCCCAAGGCGCTGCCGGTCGATCAGGCGGTGCTGCTGGTGGAGGGGGAGGTGGCGGCCGAGCAGGCTTTCGTGGCGGCCCGGGACCGGGCGATGGCGGAGCTGTTCTATTCCAGCGGTTTGCGCCTGTCGGAGCTGACGGCGCTGGACCATTGTTGGCAGGACGCATCAGTGAGCGGCCGCCAGTCGTCGGCCTGGCTGGACCGCCCGGCGGCCGAGGTGCGGGTGCTGGGCAAGGGGGGACGCCGGCGCACGGTGCCGGTGGGGCGGGCTGCCCTGCAGGCGCTGGAGCACTGGCTGACGGTGCGCGCGGCCTGGCTGGGCACCCATCCCGCTGCCGATGCTGCCGCGCTGTTCCTGTCGGTGCAGGGGCGACGGCTGACCAACCGGTCGGTACAGCTGCGGCTGGCGCGGCTGGCCCGTCAGCGGGGCCTGCCCACGCATGTGCATCCCCACGTGCTGCGCCATTCTTTCGCCAGCCACCTGTTGCAGTCATCCGGCGATCTGCGGGCCGTGCAGGAGCTGCTGGGCCACGCCAGCATCGGGTCCACCCAGATCTATACGGCGCTGGATTTTCAGCATCTGGCCTCGGTTTACGATGCCGCGCACCCGCGCGCGCGCCGCCGCCCAGGCACCTAGCGGGTGTCGTGGCATGTGCCAGCGCATTCCTAGGTGTTTTCCCGAAACAGGGTGGGGCAGGCTGTAATCTGGGTGTTTCAGCGGCAGGGAGAAGCGGGTTTTATGGCCAAGGCTGTTTCCAATGTTCCGCTTCGCTGAAAGTGTGCAAAATAAGTTTACTTGTTGGCGGGGCGGGAGCGCGTACAATCCGCGATCCTTCGATGCTGCGTCAGGGAGGCTCCTGACCATGGCATCGTGTCATCGGCCTGGAGCGAACCTGATGCGGCCTTCGTTCCGGTTTGATCACGTCCCGCGCAGTTGGTCTTTCCGGCAGTTCCGCATAGGTGTGACATGGCAAACGATCTGATCCCGACAACCATCCTGACCGGCTTTCTGGGCAGTGGCAAGACGACGCTGCTGAACAAGATCCTGAAGGACGATCACGGCCTGAAGATTGCCGTCATCGAGAACGAGTTCGGCGAGGAGGGGATCGACAACGACCTGCTGCTTCAGGGCGACGAACAGATCGTCGAGATGAACAACGGCTGCATCTGCTGTACCGTGCGGGGGGATCTGGTACGCATCCTCACCGACCTGAAGACGCGGCGTGATGCGGGCGAGATCAGCTTTGACCGTGTAGTCATCGAGACCACCGGCCTGGCCGATCCCGGCCCGGTGGCCCAGACCTTCTTCATGGATGACGAGGTGGCGCAGAGCTATCTGCTCGATGCGGTCATCACCGTCGTCGATGCGCTGCATGGCAACCAGCAGCTGGACGAGACCAAGGAGGCGCAGGCGCAGGTCGGTTTTGCCGACCGCATCCTGATCTCGAAGACCGATCTGGTGAATGACGAGGCGCTGGCAGCACTGCGTCAGCGCCTGGTGCAGATGAATCCGCGTGCCCAGATCCGGGCCATCCAGTTCGGCAACGTCGACATCGCCGAGGTGCTCGACATCAAGGGCTTCAACCTGAATGCCGTGCTGGAGGTGGACCCCGGCTTTCTGGAGAGCGACGAGCACACGCACAGCGATGCGGTCTCGTCCTTCGTGTTCAAGTCGAAGCGGCCCTTCGACGGCATGAAGCTGGAGGAGTTCCTGGGCGGCATGATCCAGGTGTATGGTCCGGATCTGCTGCGCTACAAGGGGGTGCTCTACATCAAGGGCTCGCCGCGGCGGATGGTGTTCCAGGGCGTGCACATGATGATGGGCGCCGATGCAGGCCGCAAGTGGGAAAACAACGAAAAGCCGTCGAGCAAGATGGTCTTCATCGGCCGGAATCTGCCGAAGGACGTCTTCATCGCCGGTCTCAAGCAGTGCCTTGTGTAAACCTTCGCTCCCGGTTTTTTGACAAGACGACGGGGCGATGACCGAATGCCGGGGGCACGGGCCATCGTCCGCCAGGTTCTCCGCATCCTGAAGGAGTTTTGATGACGACCACCAGACAGGCCACATTGACCGAAGCCGAAATCCTCGCCATGCCGGAGGCCGATTACATGAATCAGGCGCAGCTGGATTTCTTTCGGGAACGCCTGCGCCAGATGGAGCAGGAAATCCGCAACAATGCCGGTGAAACCACCGAGCATCTGCGGGAGACCGTGATCGTGCCGGACCCGGCCGACCGGGCGACGATCGAGGAGGAGCATGCGCTGGAGCTGCGCACCCGCGACCGTGAGCGCAAGCTGCTGAAGAAGATCGAACAGGCGCTGGCCCAGATCGACAGTGGCGATTATGGCTACTGTGAGGAAACGGGAGACCCGATCGGCATCCCGCGTCTGCTGGCCCGGCCCACGGCCACCCTGTCGCTGGAGGCCCAGCAGCGGCGCGAACTGCGTCAGAAGCTTTACGGCGACTGAACGTCCGTCTGGCCATGACCGGCGGCCTGGGCGGGTGGGCAGGCTGTTGCCGGAATGCCGCGGTGTTGCAGAAAAAGGGGCGCAGGCCCCTTTTTTGTTTGGCCTGAACGGGGGGTGTCGGCCGCCAGGCGGCGCTTGAAAAGGAGGCAAACCATGATGTCTGCCAACTGGATGGTGTCGACCGACTGACGGGGCATGAACGGTATGGCGGCTGCCGGCCCCGGTGCTACACTGAAATTCGAGGCCAGTCAGGGGGCATACGCCAGTGGGATTCTTCTCCTTTTTCAGCAGGAAAAACAAAAACCGGAGCAAGGGTGATGCTGCCCAGGCGCCGGAGTCGGCCAATGGGCTGAGCGCCCGCGAGATTGCACGCCGCACCGCCGAGAAGATCGACGAGATCGAATCACAGATGGTGCAGGAGGGCACGTCGCTGGCTGCACCGGGGCCTGCCCAGGCGCCGGCCGGGCCGGCGGCAACTCCGCCTGCGGCGACGAGTGATGCCTCGCGCACGATCACCGACCTGGGCAACCGTCTGGCGCGCCCGCGCGAAGGTGCGATCGAGATTCAAAGCTCGGGCCTGCTGCCGCTGCTGGAAGAAGTGTCGATCCTGTTTGCCAATGGTCAGGTGAACGAGGCGACCGTGATGCTGCGCACCGCCATCCACGAGGAGCAGCTGGGCGAGCACACGCGCCTGGCCTGGAAGATGCTGCTGGAGCTGTATCAGGCCAGCGGCCTGCGTGCCGAGTTCGAGAATCTGGCGGTGGAATACGCCTCGTCCTTCGAGCTGTCGCCGCCGGCCTGGGCCGATGAACTGGTGCCGGCCGTGGCCAGCGACAGCCCGGCAGCCCTGTCGTCGACGGTGCTGTTTCCGCCGGTGCTCGATGCGCAGATCGTCAAGCAGACCGAGCAGATGAACCGCGCCATCTCGCGCAAGCGCAATGTGCGGGTTGATTTCAGCCGCGTCACCAGTGTCGACATGATCGGTGCCGACCTGCTGCTGCGCATCTTTCGTGATTTTCGCAAGGCGCGCCACGAGCTGACGGTGTGTGGTGTGGAGGCGCTGGAAAAGGCGCTGGCGCCGATGACCGAGAGCGGACGGCGCGACCCTGACGAGTATGCGTGGCAGTTGCGGCTGATGGCCTTGCGGATGCTGGGGCGCCAGCAGGATTTCGAGGACCTGGCAATCGATTACTGCGTGACCTACGAGGTGTCGCCGCCATCGTGGGAGCCGCTGCCGGATTCGGTGACGGTGGTGCTGGCCGACAGCCAGCCGGTGGACGACAGCCCCGAGACGCAGCAGCCTTATGTGGGCGAGACCTTCGTGCTGGCCGGGGTGCTGACCGGCCGTGCCGAGGCGATGTTCCACCGGATGCGGGCCTGGGCCGAGCCGCGCCGCGAGGTGATGTTCGATTGCCGTCAGCTGGTGCGTATCGATTTCGCCTGCGCCAGCGAGCTGTTGAACGAGGTGGTGGCGCTGCAGGCGGCCGGCAAGACGGTGACGATCAATCAGCCCAATTATCTGGTGGCCTATCTGATGATCGTGATGGGCCTGGGCGAGCTGGCCGATCTGCGCCTGCGGCACGCCTGACGACGCCGGCGCGGTCCCGCTGGGCCACGTTTCGTGCCCGATCGGCAGCCCGTGGCCGGTCAGGGGGCGTTGTCGCCCCCATTGAAAAGCCGGAGGCGCCACCCCATGTAGTCCTGAAACCACAACTTCAGGACAATCATGACGACCATCGTATCGGTGAGGCGTGGCGAGCAGGTGGCTCTGGGCGGTGATGGCCAGGTTACCCTGGGCAACATCGTCATCAAGGGCTCGGCCCGCAAGATCCGTCGCCTGCATGGCGAGAAGGTGCTGGCCGGTTTTGCCGGTGGCACGGCCGATGCCTTCACCCTCTTCGAGCGCTTCGAGGCGCAACTGGAAAAACACCCGGCCAATCTGCTGCGGGCTGCGGTCGAGCTGGCCAAGGAATGGCGCACCGACCGCATGCTGCGCCGGCTGGAGGCCATGCTGGCCGTGGCCGACCGGCAGTATTCCCTCATCATCACTGGCAACGGCGACGTGCTGGAACCCGAGCATGGTCTGGTGGCCATCGGCTCGGGCGGCGCCTATGCGCAGTCGGCGGCACTGGCCCTGCTGCAGAACACCGAGCTGGCGCCGGGCGAGATCGTCGCCAAGGCCCTGCAGATTGCCGGTGACCTCGACATCTATACCAACCAGAATCATTCGATCGAGACGCTATGACGCAGATGACCCCCCAGGAGATCGTCTCCGAACTGGACAAGCACATCATTGGCCAGGACAAGGCCAAGCGGGCGGTGGCGATTGCGTTGCGCAACCGCTGGCGCCGGCAGCAGGTGCCCGAGCCGATGCGCCACGAGATCGTGCCGAAGAACATCCTGATGATCGGCCCCACCGGGGTGGGCAAGACCGAAATCGCCCGGCGGCTGGCCCGCCTGGCCAATGCGCCCTTCATCAAGATCGAGGCCACCAAGTTCACCGAGGTCGGGTATGTTGGCAAGGATGTCGATTCGATCATCCGCGATCTGGTCGAGGCGGCGATCAAGGATGAGCGCGATCGTGCCAAGCAGCGCGTCGATGCGCGTGCCCGTGATTTTGCCGAGGAGCGGGTGCTGGATGCGCTGTTGCCGCCCGGCTCGCATTCGCGCACACCGCCCAATTACAGCGATCCCGATGCGCCGGCCATCAAGGCCGATGATTCGGTGGCACGACAGAAATTCCGCAAGCGTCTGCGTGAAGGGGATCTCGATGACAAGGAAATCGAGATCGACATTGCCCAGCCGATGCCGTCGGTGGGACTGATGGGGCCGGCCGGCATGGAGGAGTTCACCCAGCAGCTGCAGGGCATGATGCAGGGATTGCAGGGCAAGCCACGTGCCCGCAAGATGCGCATTGCCGATGCGATGAAGCTGCTGGTGGACGAAGAGGCCGGCAAGCTGGTCAACGATGAAGAAGTGAAGGTGCAGGCGCTGGCCAATGTCGAGCAGAACGGCATCGTCTTTCTGGACGAGATCGACAAGATCGCCGTGCGCAGTGGCGTGCACGGTGGGGATGTCTCGCGCCAGGGCGTGCAGCGTGACCTGCTGCCACTGGTCGAGGGCACGGCGGTCAATACCCGCCATGGTGTGGTCAAGACCGATCACATCCTGTTCATCGCCTCGGGCGCTTTCCACATGGCCAAGCCCTCCGACCTGGTGCCCGAGTTGCAGGGGCGCTTCCCCATCCGGGTCGAGCTGGAGTCGCTGTCGGTCGGCGATTTCCGCCGCATCCTGACCGAGACCGATGCCTGCCTGACCAAGCAGTATCAGGCCTTGCTGGCCACCGAGGAGGTGACGCTGGATTTCCGTGATGATGGCATCCAGAAGCTGGCCGAGACGGCTTTCCATGTCAACGAAGGGACCGAGAACATCGGTGCCCGGCGCTTGCAGACGGTGATGGAGCGGCTGCTCGAAGAGGTGTCCTATCAGGGCAGCCGTCAGTCGGGCCAGACGGTGGTGATCGACGCGGCCTTTGTCGAGCAGCGTCTGGGCGATATCGCCCGCGACGAGGATCTGTCGCGCTACGTGCTGTAAGCGGCGCGGCCGGTACGGACGGTGGTTCGTGCCGGCGTGGCCTTCGTCCGCCGTTGTGGCGGTGTTGACCCCAGCCGGCAGCTGATGCGGGCAGCTGGTGTGCGTACCCTGCTGGCAGTGGGGATGACGCGCGCGTTGCCTGCACGCCACGCGCCGGCTGTCGTGCGGGGGCGAATGGGGGTGCCGTTCAGGGCGCCTGCCGTGCCCGTCCGGCCGCTCCCGGGTCGTCGTGCAGGGGGCGCTTGTTTAGATTGGCTGCCGGTGGGCAACCCGCTGAGGGCTGCCTGGTCAACCCTGTCTGGAGCCGGCAATCGACATGAAGGACGATACACGGGCGGCATGCCGCCATGAGGTCCTGTGCGCGCTGGGTGTGCCGGCATGAGCACGCCGCACGCCGTGCCGGTTGCCCCTGCCGCTGCGCCGGCGGGCCGGGGATCGTTGTGGCGCAGCAGCCTGGGCCGCGGGCTGGCGGTGCTGGGGATCATCGGGTTGCTGGCTGCGCCCACGGCTTATCTTTACCACGCCGTCAGCTCGGTCGAGGCCGCCATGCAGGGCGAGGCCACCCGGTATGCGGCTTTTCTGAATGAGCGCCTGGGGGCCGGGGGGGCAACGCCGGGGCCGGCGCAACTGGAGCGCCTGGCCGCCGATCCGGCCGTGCCGGGACATGCCGAGGGACGCCGCATCGTGCGCGATGCGTCGGGCCGCATCCTGTCGGATGTCGGCAGCGTCGGGCAGGGACCGATGTTTGCGGTGACGGTGCCGGTGCTGCTGGCGCAGGGTCAGCGGATCGAGGTCGAGGTGCAGCGCAGCAGTCATCCGGTGCTGTGGCGCGCGCTGGGCATGGGCTCGCTGGCGCTGGTGCTGGGCGCCCTGATCGCGCTGGTGGTGGTGCAGGGCTATCGCCGTGGCCGTGGGCCCGCTGCCACCGCCGCATCGACGCAGGAGCATCTGCCCACGCTGCGTCCGGAGGTGGCCCGGCATGAAGGCTTGCTGACCCGTTCGGCCTTTGTCGAGCAGGTGCGGGCATCGATCGAACGTGCGGCCCAGCAGGGTGACGAGTGCTCGATCTTTCATCTTGATCTCGATCATTTCAAGATGATCAATGGCGCCGTGGGCCAGACCTGGGCTGAAGAGCTGCTGGACAAGGTGGCGCTGGTTGTTCGTGAGCGAATTGATTCGCTGGTCCTGGAATCGGATCTGCCGCCCGCGTACATCGGTGCGCCGGGCGGGGATGTCTTTCTGATCGTGGTGGAAAAGCTGCCCTGCAACAAGCAGGTGACGGAAGCCTTTGCACGCGGCGTGCTCGATTCGCTGGGCTCGGCGTTCGAGGTGGGGCCGTATCAGCTGTATCTGTCGGCCAGCATCGGGGTCAGTCATCTGGCCGGGCGCCAGGTGGCGGCCGAGCGTCTGATCCGTGAGGCGGAGCTGGCCAAGATTTTTGCCAAGCGGCAGGGCGCGGGCAGCTATGCCATTCACGACAGCCAGATGGATGTGAAGGCTGATGAGCTGGACGAGCTGGGGCAGCGTTTGCGTCAGGCGCTGACGCGCGACGAGTTCCTGCTGTATTACCAGCCCAAGGTACATCTGGCCACGGGGGTGGTCACGGGCGTGGAGGCGTTGTTGCGCTGGCAGCCCGAGGGTGAGGCGATGGTGATGCCGGATCGCTTCATTCCGGTGCTGGAGGAAACCGGGCTGATCGTGCCGGTGGGCGCCTGGGTGCTGCGTGAGGCCTGTCGGCAGGTGATGGCGTGGCGCGCGCGCGGCATGCCGCCGATCAGTGTGGCGGTCAACGTGTCGGCCCGGCAGCTGCAGCAGCGCTGCTTTGTCGAGACGGTGGAGTCGGTGCTGAAGGAGACCGGGCTGGAGCCACGTTATCTGGAGCTGGAGCTGACGGAGACGATCTTTGTCGACAACGCCAACGACAATATCCGCATGCTGGCGCGGCTGGCCGAGCTGGGCGTGAGTCTGGCGATCGATGATTTCGGGACCGGCCATTCATCGCTGAGCTATCTGAGCAATTTCAGTCCGCGCACGCTGAAGATCGACCGCTCGTTCCTGGTGGAGGCACAGGACGGTGCCGACAACATTGCCATTGCCCGTGCCATCATCGCGCTGGGGCATGGCATGGGGCTGTATGTGGTGGCCGAAGGGGTGGAGACCGAGGCGCAGGCGGATTTCCTGCGCGGCTATGGTTGCGACCAGATGCAGGGCTATCTGCTGAGCAGGCCGCAGTCGGCCGAGCAGATGGAGCAGTGGCTGCGGGCAAGGCTGAAGGGGCTGGAGAGCCTGGCCGAGGCACGACGCTCGACGGTGCTGGCGGGCTGAGGCGCCAGGCGCCGGTGTCTGCCTGCATCGCGGCAAGGCATGGCGGGCAGGCGATGCCAGGGTGCAAGAGATGCAACAAGTGGTGTCGATTGTGGGGGTAAACGCACCAGTCTGCGGGTTATCCCTGAGCGGGTGGGGGACGCCTTGCTAGCATGGCCGACTGTTTTTTCTTTTCTGACGGTCGGGCATGGACCTCCTGAGCATTTTCGAGACGACCAAGACCCTCATCACCAGCATCACCCACATCCAGCGCGATGCGCTGCACGTGCATGTGGGGCTGGTGATGTTTCTGGTCATGGCGGTGGTGTTTCGTGGCGAGCGACGTTTTCGCCACGCCTTTGTCGCGCTGGCGGCGCTGACGCTGCTGGGCGAGGCGTTCGACACCATCAACCGGCTGAGCGACGGCAAGATGCCGGGGGTGCGCGATTCGGTCAAGGACATCTTCAACACCTTGCTGTGGCCGTGGCTGTTGTACCGCTTTGGCGGGCGGCTGGCAGGGCTTCTGGGCTTGTCGGTCTTCGATAGAATCGGTTACCGTCGGGCGGAGGTGCCGCCACAGACCTTTTCCCGCCCGGGCTGAGTCCTGTTCCGGGGCGCGTGGGCGGGCCGTTTTTCCTTCTGGAGCGTAGCCGCCATGCTTGAGAGCCTGCCGCCCGGCGTCAAGGCCGAAATCCTGTCCGAGGCCTTGCCTTACATCCGCCGCTTTCACGGCAAGACCATCGTCATCAAGTACGGTGGCAACGCGATGACCGACGAGCGCCTCAAGCGCAGCTTTGCACACGATGTGGTGATGCTCAAGCTGGTCGGCATCAACCCGGTGGTGGTGCATGGCGGTGGCCCGCAGATCGAGCAGGCGCTCAACCGACTGGGCAAGAAGGGCGAGTTCATCCAGGGGATGCGCGTCACCGACGAGGAAACGATGTCGATCGTCGAGATGGTGCTGGCTGGGCAGGTCAACAAGGAAATCGTCGAGCTCATCAACACGGCCGGCGGGCAGGCCGTGGGCCTGACGGGGCAGGACGGCAACCTGATCCGGGCCCGCAAGCTGCTCCTGCCCAGCAGGGAGGCGCCGGGCGAAATGATCGACATCGGCTCGGTCGGTGATGTCGAGCGCTGTGATCCCGCCATTATCCGCACGCTGGCCGGCAACGGCTTCATCCCGGTGGTGGCCCCCATCGGTTCGGGCGAGCAGGGGGAAACCTACAACATCAATGCCGATGTGGTGGCAGGCAGGATTGCCGAGACGCTGAAGGCCGAGAAGCTGATCCTGCTGACCAACACTGCGGGTGTGCTCGACAAGGAGGGCAGGCTGCTGACGGGGCTCAGTTCGCAGCAGATCGATGCGCTGTTTGCCGATGGCACGATTTCGGGCGGGATGCTGCCGAAGATCTCGTCGGCGCTTGAGGCGGCCAAATCCGGCGTCAATGCCGTGCACATCATCGATGGCCGGGTCGATCACTGCCTGCTGCTGGAGATCATGACGGCGCAGGGGGTGGGCACGATGATCCGCAGCCACTGACGCGGGCATCCGCCTGGCCGCAGGGGCAGTCCCATGCGGGCCGCCGGGCGATGAACTGGCCCGGTTGGTGCCGGACCGGGCCGGCTTGTGCGGCGCGGGGCTGATCAGACAGGGAGGTCCTGTCGCGGGCCACGGCCTGGTTGGGGATGTTCCGATCGGGGATGCCTCCATTGCCGTCGTTGGCGGCTCGGGCATCCTGGCAGCGGTGGCCTGACAAGACGTTAAAAATGGCGGAGAAAACCGCCAGTCATCGTCTGTTTCGCCGCAGTCACGGCCAATATCGGCGACGGCGGCGGGCAGGGCGGCTACAATCGGCCGACAGGGTGCGGGCCATCCCGTCACCTGTTCGCCAGGGCCGTGGCCCTTTGCTTCCTCTGACCGAGCATGAACGATCCCACCGATCACTCCACTTCCCAGCCGTCCGGTGAGGCGCCACCACCGTCGCCGGCGGGTCAGCCTGCCGATGCAGCCGGTTCGGGGGCGGTTGCGCCTGCTGCCGGGGCTGCTGCGGCCGCAGGGACCGAGGGGGATGGCGGGCAGGCTCGCCGGCCGGTGCGCAAGCGCCCCAAGCCGGGTGAGCGGCGTCTGCAGATCCTGCAGGCGCTGGCCGAGATGCTGGAGCAGCCGCGGGGTGACCGGGTGACGACGGCGGCGCTGGCCGCGCGGCTGTCGGTGTCCGAGGCGGCGCTGTACCGGCATTTTGCCAGCAAGGCACAGATGTTCGAGGGGCTGATCGAATTCATCGAGTCGACGCTGTTCGGCCTCATCAACCAGATCACGCGCGACGAGGAAAATGGTCTGGCGCAGGTGCAGCAGATCGTCAGCCTGCTGCTGACCTTCTCCGAGCGCAATCCGGGCATGACGCGTGTGCTGGTGGGCGATGCGCTCATCAACGAGGATGAGCGCCTGCAGGTGCGCATCAACCAGCTGATCGACCGGCTGGAGCTGTCGGTGAAGCAGTGCTACCGGACGGCGGCGGTGCAGGGCGGCCTGCCGGCTGATGCCGATGCGGGTGCGCATGCCGATCTGCTGATGTCCTATGTGCTGGGGCGCTGGATGCGCTATGCCAAGGGCGGTTTCAAGCGGATGCCCACCGAGAGCATGCAGGTGCAGCTGGCGCGCTTTGTGGGCTGAGCGCCTGACGGGCGCGCAGGGGCTGCTGCCAGAAATCTCCAGTTTTGGTAGCGGTCTGTAAAAGGCGTCGGTGCTGAAAACATGATGCGGTAGGATCAAACACCGCCGGGGTGGCCTGGTATCCCGTGCCTTGCGGCATTCATGATGATTCAGCGTTATCTGTCCTGTTTTCCCGTGCGCCGGTCGAGGGCGCTTCCTTCTCTTGTTGGCAGCCTGCTGGCTGTCGCGCTGGCCTGGCCGGTGATGAGCCGGGCCGCGTCGGCGGGGTTTGTCGACCATGGGGTGCCGGCACCGATTGCCAACGCGCGTGGTGTGGTCTCGACGACCGATGGCCAGGGCCGTGATGTGGTGCTGAGCTGGTTGCAGGATCACCGGGGGGGATACGCGCTCCTGATGGTGGATGCGCAGACGGGCGAGGCCAGGCAGTTTCCGATCGATTTCAGTGACCGGGCGGCGTCGCGGGCACAGGTTTCGGCATCGGGCACGGTGGTTGCCCGGGCCGTTGCCGGTGAGGCCGCCCAAGAGGTCGATGTGCCGGTGAAGGAGGCCGACGAGCCGTTTGCCGTGCATCTGTCGTCGCGCAACCGCTTCTACACGCTGTTCAACCGGCATCTGGTCGAGTTTGATGTGGCCACCCGCCAGCTGGTGACGCAGCGTCTGCCCGGCAAGGTGCGGGCCAGGACGGCGATGAGCCTGACCGAGGACCGCCAGGGCCGGATCTGGGCAGCCACCTATCCCGACAACACCCTGTTTGCCTACGAGGTGGGGGCACGGCCCGAGGAGGGGCGGCTGAGCCTGCAGGGCACCCTCGGCCAGGAGCGCTGGGATCAGTATCCGCGGTCGGTGGCGGCGGATGCCTACGGCTGGATTTACGTGGGGGTGGGGATGAAGGCCTCGCAGCTGTATGCCTTTCATCCCGGGGATGGGCTGCGGCGCCGGCTGCTGCCCGAGAATGAGCGGCTGCAGACCACGGCCGAAGTGGTGCAGTCACGGGGGGACGTGGTTTTTGCCCGCAATGGTGCGCATCGTTATCAGCTGGCCCAGGGACGCATCAGCCAGCAGTTGCCCGATGGCAGCCCGACCCAGCCCAGTGCGGTCCTGACGGGGGCGCAGAATCTGGTGCACCGGCAGTTTCCGTCCGGGCGCCGCCTGGTGAGCCTTGATCTGCGCAAGGGTGAGCTGGTGACGCAGGATGCTGCCGGGAAGGCGCACCGGGTGAGATTCAGGTATGAGACCGATGGGGCTGCGCTGACTTATGTCTGTGCCACCGAGGCGGGGCAGGTCTGTGGGGGAACGCGTTTTCCGATGGCGCTGTTTACCCTTGATCCGGCTGCAAGTGCCCCGGGCTTTCGGTATCAGCCGCTGGCACGCCAGCCCAACCTGATCGTGCCGGTGGGCGGGCAGCTGTATGTGGCTGCCTATCCGGGTGGGATGCTGTTTGAGCAGGCCTTGTCGGCCAGCGGTTTCGGGCCGGCAGCCGAACGCCTGGCGATGGTGGCGCCGCGTGTCAATCGTCCCCATGCGATGGTGGTGCAGCCACGCACGGGGCAGGTCATCATGGGTGGCACGCCCGAGTACGGCCATGCCGGTGGTGGGCTGATGTTCTGGAGGCGGCAGGCCGATGGCAGGCCCGCGGTGCAGACCCTCCCGGACCGGCGACTGGTGCCGGGGCATTCGGCGCAATCGATGCTGCTGCTGTCGGGGGGCGGGCTGCTGGTGGGCACTACCCGTCAGGCCGGTACGGGGGGTGAGCAGGCGGGGGTGGCGTCAGCCGTGCTCTATCTGCTGGATCCGGCCAGTGCCGACAAGAAGGTGTTGTGGTCGGGCATGCCGGTGCCGGGTGTGACCGAGATCACCGACCTGGTCGAGGGCGATGATGGGCTGGTGTATGGCATTGCCGGCAGCCGCTGGTTGTTCCGCTTCGACCCCAGCACCCGCCAGCTGGTGGGAAAACCGGAAAACTTTGGCAGGAGGCTGGGTGCAGCCGCCGTCTTTGCCCAGGGCACACGGGCCTTCGTGAAGGTGCCGCAGGCGCCGGGGCGTGCGGGCGGCATCCACGTGCTGCTGCTGGATGGTGTGGCCCGGCTGAACCCCAGGGGGACGCCGCTGCTGGAGCGGGTGGCCACGTCGCCGGTGGAGATCACGGCAGGTGGGGCGCACGCGGGCGGGCGGATCTATTTTGCTTCGCACAGCCATCTGTACAGCTGGCGGGTACCCTGAAACAAAAAACAGACCTCGCGTTGCTTGGCAAGCATACTTCATGGAAAGTCCGGGCCTTTTCATTGACGCCGGGAGGCGGGCCGCTATAGTCATGGCAGCCTCTTTTCCGTGAGTTTTCGTGACATGTCCAAGCAGCGCATTTTTTCGGTGGTAGGTGCCCGGCCGCAGTTCGTCAAGGCTGCCATCGTCAGCAAGGCCCTCGAAAAATATCCCGATGTCCGGCACGAGATCGTGCATACCGGTCAGCACTATGACCAGGACATGTCGGACATCTTCTTCCAGGAGCTGGGCATGCCGGCACCGGCCTTCAACCTCAACATCTCGGCGGGTGGCCACGGGGCCATGACCGGGCGGATGCTGGAGGCTCTGGAAAACCTCTACCTGACCGAGAAGCCGGACGTGATCGTCGTGTATGGCGACACCAACAGCACGCTGGCCGGCGCGCTGGCAGCCGCCAAGATCCACCTGCCGCTGGCTCACGTCGAGGCGGGGTTGCGCTCGTTCAACCGCATGCCCGAGGAGATCAACCGGGTGCTGACCGATCACGTGACCGATGTGCATTTTTCGGTGACGGATGTGTCGACGGCCAATCTGCTGCGCGAGGGCATCAGCGGACCACGCGTGGAGCAGGTGGGCGACGTGATGTATGACTGCGCGCTGCAGATGGCCGAGGTGGCCGAGCGCCGCTCGAAGGCGCTGGAGACCTTTGGCGTGGAGGCGGGCAAGTTCGTGCTGTGCACGGTGCACCGGGCGAACAACACCGATGATCCGGCCCGCCTGCGCTGCCTGCTGGAGGGGCTGGACCTGCTGTCGCAGCATCTGCCGGTGATCCTGCCGCTGCATCCCCGTACCCGCGCCCGTGTGAGGGATCTGGGCTTTACGCCGGCTTCCAGTGGTTTTCATATCGTCGATCCGGTCGGCTACATCGACATGGTGCGGCTGGAGCGGGCGGCGGCGCTGGTGGTGACGGATTCGGGCGGTGTGCAGCGCGAGGCCTTCTTCCACAAGGTGCCGTGCGTGACCTTCCGGGATGAGACCGAATGGACCGAGCTGGTGGACTCGGGCTGGAACGTGCTGGCTCCGCTGGACGATGCCGGCCGCTTCAGGGACATCTGTCTCTCGCGGGTGGGCACCCGTGGCGACGGGCGCGAGCACTATGGGCACGGTGATGCGGGCGAGAAGATTGCCGAGACGTTGGTAAAAATGCAACACATGGTCTTCAAACGCTGATTTGTCGTTTGTGTCGGCCAGAGGGTCGATGGAAACTAACGGCGGGGTCGGGCAACCGTCCCCGTGAGCGTATGGGTCAACCGGCCTGACCATGACGCGCCAGTCTGAGGGTGCCGGACAGCCGCTGCGTGCGGTTCCTTCCGGCACACGCGGGCCGGCTGCGCCTTGCGATGGACGCCAGGTGCAGAGCATGAAAGCACGTCTGAAAATCACCTTCCTTACCGACAACTTTCCGCCCGAGCGCAATGCGCCGGCCATGCGGACCTGGGAGCACGTTTCCCGCTGGGCCAGGGAGGGGCATGAGGTTGTCGTCATCACGACAGCCCCCAACTTTCCGCAGGGCAAGCCGATTGCCGGCTACAAGAACCGCTGGTATGCCGTCGAGATGATGGGCGCAGTGAAGGTGGTGCGGGTCAAGACCTACATCGCGCCCAACGAGGGCTTCGTCAAGCGCATCCTCGATTTCCTGTCGTTCATGGTCTCGGGCGGCATTGCGGCGATGTTCGAGCGCCGGCCCGACGTGCTGATCTCGACCTCGCCGCAGTTCTTCTGTGCGGTGGCGGGCTGGGTGGTGTCGCGGCTGCGGCGCCAGCCCTGGATCTTCGAGCTGCGCGACCTCTGGCCGGCCTCGATCGTGGCGGTGGGGGCGATGAAGGAGGGGTCGCCGGCGATACGGGCACTGACCTGGCTGGAGATGACGATGTACCGTGCGGCCGACCGGGTGGTGGCCGTCACCAATGGCCTGAAGCAGGATCTGGTCGATCGCGGGATTCCGGCCGACAAGGTGAAGGTGATCCGCAATGGGGCCGATACCTCGCGCTTTTCCCCGCGCCCCAAGGATGCTGCCCTGGTCGAGCGCTTTGGCTTGCAGGGCAAGTTTGCGGTGGGGTACTACGGCACCATCGGCATGGGCGCCGGCGTCGATACCGCGGTGCGGGCCGGCATGCTGCTGCGTGACCGCGATGACATCGTCATCCTGCTGGCCGGCGCCGGGGCCGAGTACGACGAGGTGGCCAGGCTGATCGAGGACGAGAAACTCACCAACGTGAAGCTGCTGCCTTCGTTCGAGCAGGCCGAGATGCCCGCCGCCTGGAGCCTGCTGGATGCGGCGCTGGTGATGATGAAGGATCGGCCATTGTTCAGGGCCACGATCTCGTCGAAGACCTTCGAGGCGCTGGCGATGGGCCTGCCAGTGCTGATGAGCCTGCCGGCCGGAGAGGCCACCGGCCTGGTGGATGAATATGGTTTCGGCCTGAACGTGCTGCCGGAAAACCCGCAGGATCTGGCCGACAAGATTCGTCAGCTTGCCGATGACCGTGCGCTGTGCGCTGCACTGGGTGAAAAGGCGCTGGCCAGTGCGCCGACCTTCTCCCGCGAGCGTTCGGCGCAGGTGATGATGGACGAGATCCAGCAGATGCTGGCTGCGCGCGACACGCGCTGAAGATCACGGCGCCCAGGAGCCGGGTGCGCATGCCCTGGCCCATGAAGAACCCGCAGGGCCGTGGGTGTGCCGCAGCCCCGCAAAGACAGGAATCACAGAAACACGATGGACAAGTTCTTACCCGCCGGCAAGCCGGCCACCATCATGGTGCTTGCACCGCATACCGATGATGCCGAGCTGGGCTGTGGGGCCACGGTGGCCAGGCTGATCTCGCAGGGGCACCGGGTGGTGTCGGTATCGTTTTCGGCGGCCGAAGACTCGGTGCCCGAAGGTTTTCCGCGCGACATCCTGCGCACCGAGGCGGTGGATGCAGCCAGCGAGCTGGGGGTGCGGCGTGAAGATTGTCTGGTGCTGGATTTTCAGGTGCGCACCTTTCCCGAGAACCGGCAGCGCATCCTCGACACGATGATCCGGCTGAACCGTGAGTACCAGCCGTCGCTGGTCTTTCTGCCCAGTGCCACCGACACGCACCAGGACCACAAGACGATTGCCGACGAAGGTTTCCGGGCCTTCAAGCGCACCACCATCCTGGCCTACGAGGCGCCATGGAACACGATGGAATTCTCGATGCGCTGCTTCGTGCCGGTGTCGGAAGAGGATATCGGCAAGAAGATCAAGGCACTGTCGCGCTACCAGTCGCAGGCCGGCCGCATCTACGTCAATGGCGACTATGTGCGTGCACTGGCGCTGGTTCGGGGCACGCAGGTTTCCAGACCGCTGGCCGAGGTCTTCGATGTGCCGCGGCTGATCCTGGACTGAGGCCGGATTGGCGGGAACGCGTGCCGTGATGACGGCCGTGCCCCGGGATGGGGCCGGCATGAAGAAAAGCCGCTCATCGAGCGGCTTTTCTTTTGGGTGCGCCCGGCACGGGCGCACTCCTGGAGGTGAAAGTCCTCCCATAAGT
>JAUNLD010000096.1 GCA_030532425.1 Lautropia sp.
TCTCGGCCAGGTGGATCGGCGGGAAGCCGGCACGCTGGATCACGTCGGCGATGTTGGCGCGCAGGTACGGATAGACCGTGTTGGGGCAGACGATGTTGAGCACGATGTCCATCTGATCCGCCGGGATGTTGCGGATCTCGAAGATGCCGGCCTGCTTGCCTTCCACCAGGAACACCACCTTCTCCTTGTCGATGCGGGTGGTGACGGTGACGGTGGTCGTCACCTCGTAGATGCCGTCTGCCAGCGTCTCGTGAGCCGTGTCGATGGCCACCTCGACAGTGGGCTGCGTCTGCTCCAGGAAGATGTGCGGTGCATGCGGGATTTCGAGGGACAGATCCTTCAGGTACATCCGCTGGATCTGAAAGACCGGATTGTTTTCTTCTGCCATGCTCAAGCTCGGTTCGGTTGTGAATTCGGTTGTGAAGGGACACGGCCCGGCCGTGCCGGGGCAGGCCGCATTCATGGGTAGGGCCGGCGACCACCGACGCCCCTGGCCGGCCGGCAGCCCGCCCGAAGCGGCCAACAGGCACGCGCCGGCAAACCTGACGCCATGTTAGGACGTATTGCCGGCGAATGCCAACCGGCAGATGTAAGGGGGGTTACGTGTCGATGATCTCAGCCCGCTGCCAGCATCGGCACCAGCCTGCCAGCCGCATCCAGCGCAGCCAGATCATCGCTGCCGCCCACGTGCTGGCCGCCAATGAAGATCTGCGGCACCGTGGTGCGCCCGCCCGCGCGCTCGATCATCTCGGGGCGACGCGAGGGATCGCGATCGATCAGGATCAGCTCCAGATCGGTCACGCCGCGCTCACGCAACAGGTGCTGGGCCCGATGGCAATAGGGGCAGGTGGTCTTCGCGTACATCACGACAGCGGCCGTCATGGTTTGCTCCTGAATGTCTGAAAAAAGGAAAAATGGATGCCAGCGGATGCGCACCCGGGCGACACGCCCGGGCCAGAAACGGGAGCCCACCGGCCCCGGCACCCGGTACACGCCGGGGCCGATCCTGCCGTCGCAGGGCATGATGCCGCCGGTGCCGCCTGTCAGCTGCCGTGCAGCCCCGGCACCGTCAGCCCCGCCCCGTCACCAGCGGCAGACCGGCCTGCTTCCAGGCCTCGATGCCGCCTTCCAGGCTGAAGGCCTCGGCCCGGCCGCCCGCCTTCAGCGTGGCCGCCGCCTTGCCGGCCCGCGTGCCGCTGGTGCACACCACCAGCAGCGGCTTGCTGGCCTCGATGCCCTCGGCCACGCGGGCCAGATTGTCGGCCGTCACCTGACGGGCACCGGGCAGATGGCCGGCCCGGAACTCGGCGTCACTGCGCAGATCGAGCACCTGTGCCCCGCGGTTGATGAGCTGGGTGGCCTGCAAGGTGCCCAGGGCAGCGCCGCCCCTGCCGCGCGAGACGGCCTGCCACAGCAGCATTCCGCCCGACACGAGCGCGATCACGATCAGAAAGACATTCTGGCTAATGAAGTTCACGAGGACGGTCCCTGAAAAATAGGCGAGAATTATATCTTTCCCGCCGCAAAACACGCGCAGGAGCAGCGGCCCGCCCGCCGGGCGGCCACTTTCCGCCTTGGTTGCGCGGCACCACGGCCGTACCGGAGAGTTGCCACATGACCTACAAACTCGTACTCATCCGCCATGGTGAAAGCCAATGGAACCTCGACAATCGCTTCACCGGCTGGACCGATGTCGACCTGACCGAAAACGGGGTTCAGGAAGCCCGGCGCGCCGGCAAGCTGCTGAAGGACGAGGGATACGATTTCGACGTGTGCTACACCTCGGTGCTGCGCCGCGCCAACCGCACCCTCTGGACGGTGCTGGAAGAAATGGACCGCACCTGGCTGCCCGTGCACCACAGCTGGCGCCTGAACGAGCGTCACTACGGCAACCTGCAGGGCTGGAACAAGGCCGAAACCGCCGAGAAATACGGCGAAGACCAGGTCAAGATCTGGCGCCGTGCCTACGCCATCGCCCCCCCGCCGCTGGCCGAGGACGATCCGCGCCTGCTGGAGCAGAACAGGGATCCCCGCTATGCCGGCATCCCGGTCACCGAGCTGCCCCGCACCGAGTGCCTGAAGGATACCGTCGCCCGCGTGCTGCCGTTCTGGAACGAAACCATCGCGCCCGACATCCGCGCCGGCCGCCGCGTCATCATTGCCGCCCATGGCAACTCGCTGCGCGCGCTCATCAAGCACCTGGACGGCATTTCCGATGACGAGATCGTCGAACTCAACGTGCCGACCGCTCGTCCGCTCGTTTACGAACTGGATGATGATCTGAAGCCCATTCGCCACTATTATCTGGGCAACCAGGCAGAGATCGAAGCGGCCATGGCCGCCGTCGCCAAGCAGGGCAGCGCCAAGAAGTGAGCGCGGCCGGCGCCCGGCGCCGGGTGTAACCGATCCTGACATGACGCAATCGGTGTGTCCGATTGCGTCACCTGCCGCCCTTCATCGTTATATACTGGCCGATTCATTCGACCGAATCGTCCGGGTTGCAGCCGACGGCCTGAACCGCCGCTCAAAGGATCGCGTCTTTCATGTCCACTCCGATCAGATCAGCCAAACTCGTTGGCATTGGCGCCGTTGCCGGGATTGCGCTCAGTCTCGGCCTGACGGCCGTGGCCGAGCGGACGAATGGCGACGCCCACCTGCAAAAGCTGCCCTTCGAGGAAATCCGCGAGTTCAGCGAGATCTTCGGCACCATCAAGTCCTTCTACGTCGAGCCGGTGAAGGACCAGAAACTCTTTGCCGACGCCATCAACGGCATGCTCACCGGGCTGGACCCGCACTCGGCCTACCTCGATGAAAACGCCTTTGGCGAGCTGCAGGCCAACACCCAGGGCCAGTTTGGCGGGCTGGGCATCGAGATCGGCACCGAAGACGGCTTCGTTAAGGTGGTGGCCCCCATCGAGGACACCCCCGCCGCCAAGGCCGGCATCAAGGCCGGCGACCTGATCGTCAAGATCGACAACACCCCCACCAAGGGCCTGCAGCTCGATCAGGCCGTCAAGATGATGCGCGGCAAGCCCAAGAGCCGCGTCACGCTCACCCTCCAGCGCAAGGGCGCCCCCCAGCCGATCGTCGTCACCATCGTGCGCGACATCATCCGGGTCAAGTCCGTGCGCAGCAAGGAGCTGGAGCCCGGCATCGGCTACTTCCGCATCTCGCAGTTCCAGGAACACACCGTCGAAAGCCTGGTGGACCAGATCAACAAGATGGGCAGGAAAGGCCCGCTCTCGTCGATCATCCTCGACCTGCGCAACGACCCCGGCGGCCTGCTCAACGGCGCCATCGGCGTCTCGGCCGTCTTCCTGAAACCCGGCATGGAAGTCGTCTCCACCGATGGCCGTGCGGCCGACGCCAAGCGCAGCTTCCGCGCCATGCCCGAAGACTACCTGAGCGGCAAGTCGATCGACCCGCTGGCCAAGCTCCCCGCCTGGACCAAGACCGCCAAGATGGTGGTGCTGGTCAACGCCGGCTCGGCCTCCGCCTCCGAGATCGTCGCCGGTGCGCTGCAGGATCACAAGCGCGCCGTCATCATCGGCACACAAACCTTCGGCAAGGGCTCGGTGCAGACCATCCTGCCCATCAGCATCACCGGCAGCAACACCGCGATCAAGCTGACCACGGCCCGCTACTACACCCCCAACGGCCGCTCGATCCAGGCCCGTGGCATCATCCCCGACCACACCGTCGAGGAATCGGCCGATGGTGACATCAACGGCTTCCGCATCCGCGAGGCCGACCTGCAACGTCACCTCAGCAACGACCGCGACAGCACGCCTGAAGTGAAGTCGAACGCGCCCACCGATGCCGACCAGCAGCGGCTGCGCAACTACAAGCCCTTCGAGCTGGGCGTGCCCGCCAGCGATTTCCAGCTGCAACAGGCACTCAACTACCTGCACGGCAAGCCCATCGTCAAGATGCCGCCGGCCGAAGCCGCCAAAAAGGCCGCCGACGGCAAGGGCGATACCAGCCAGGGCAAGGCCAGGCCGGCCGACAAACCCGCCGGCAACACCCCCTGACCACCGGGCGGCCGGCCACGGGCACCCGTCCCTGGCCACCGCCTTTCCCACCTGATGCGGGGTTCGCCCGGTGCCGGCATCCAGCCGGCCCGGCCGAACCCCGCTGTCCTTTCCACATCCCGCACCATGAACGACGAGCAACTCCTGCGCTACAGCCGCCACATCCTGCTGGATGAAATCGGCATCGAGGGGCAGGAGCGCCTGCTCGACAGCACCGTACTCGTCGTCGGCGCCGGCGGCCTGGGCTCACCCGCCGCCCTCTACCTGGCAGCCGCCGGCGTTGGCCGCCTGCTGCTCGCCGACGGCGACACCGTCGACCTCACCAACCTGCAACGCCAGATCCTGCACCGCCAGGACCGCATCGGCATGGCCAAGACTGCCTCGGCCGCCCTCACCCTCCACGCCCTCAACCCCGACGTGCAGATCGTGCCGCTGCCGCGCCTGGACGGCGACAACCCGCCAGCACCCACCCCCTCCACCTTCGGCCAGGCCGTGCAGCAGGCCGACGTCGTGCTGGATTGCAGCGACAACTTTGCCACCCGCCACGCCCTCAACCGCGCCTGCGTCGCCCACGGCAGGCCACTGGTGTCCGGGGCCGCCATCCGCTTCGACGGTCAGCTGGCCGTCTTCGAGCCCGGCAGGCCAGACTCCCCCTGCTATCACTGCCTCTTTCCCGACGGCGACGATGTCGAGGAAACGCGCTGCAGCCAGATGGGCGTGTTTGCCCCCCTCACCGGCATCATCGGCACCCTTCAGGCCGCCGAAGCCCTCAAGCTGGCCGGCGGTTTCGGCACCCCCATGACCGGCCGCCTGTGGCTGCTGGATGGCCGCACGATGCGGCTGACCGAAATCCGTGTGCCACGCGATCCGGGGTGTGCGGTGTGTGGTGGCAGACACGCCTGAATCCCCTGCGCTCAAAGCCTGCAGCAGCGGGAGATTATTAGGCGGCAAATAAATATCGACAGCTCATCTTGCCGCTGCCGCCAGCCCCATCAGCTCAGCCGCAACAGCCCGTCGATGTTCAGCAGCTGCCGCTCCCACAGCAGCCGGGCCGGCGCGGTGCGCGTCAGCATTTCGGCCGTTTCGGCATCGTAGGTGTGCTTGATGTGGTGGCGCGCGGCCCGCATGCGCGAGGGGCGATGGCGAAGATTGTGGGCGTCCGAGGCCACCAGCGTCGCCCAGCCACGCCGGATCAGCTCATGGGCCGCCTTGGCCGCCCGTGGCCCAAACTCGCCCACCACCGCGCCAGCCGTCAGTTGCAGCAGGCAGCCTTCTTCCACAAAAGGCTCCAGCAGGCGTGGCCGCGACATCACCGCCTTGTTGCGCTCAGGGTGTGCCAGCATCGGCAGCACCCCCATGCGCAGCAGGTAGCGCACCCCGTGGATGGCATTGGCCGGGATATGACCATCGGGCAGTTCCAGCAGCATCACCCGCATGCCCTCCCAGCCACCGATGAACGGGATCTCGCCATGGTGCAGCAGACGGAAGGCTTCGGGTTGCAGATGCACCTCGCCGCCCAGAAAGAGCTGAATGCCGATGCCCTTGGCCTCGACCAGATTCTTGAAGGCAGCAAAGCGCGGTCGCAGATAGCTCAGCGGGTTGTCCCAGCGGCCGGCATAAACATGCGGCGTCAGCACGATCTGCTCAACCCCGTCGCGGCGGGCCTGCCGCAACAGCAGCAGCGCTGTCTGCAAATCGCGCGGACCATCATCGACGGCCGGCAGATAATGGCTATGTACGTCAATCACCCGTCGCTACCCCGCACCGGCACTCAGGCCGGCACGCCTCCTTTCTTCTTGTTGATGTCTCGCAAGCCGCCGCGGTGCAGCAGATCGACCACCGCCAGCCCACCGGCCTGACCAAAGGTATGCAGCCCGTGCAGGCCGGTCACGCCCTTCAGCATGCCCGGCGACAGTACCCGTACCAGCATTTCGGCGTAGCGCGTGGTGCTCAGCTCGGTGATCCGGTACACCGCGATGCCATGGCCATAGCAGTCAAACGCCTGCATCTGTCCGTAGCGGAAAATGCCCTCGTCCGTCACCACCAGCCCCGCATTGCGCCCGCCATAACTGTCGATGCGCACCGGGTTCATCGGGTGGGGCGTCCAGTCGGACGACAGGGGGTTGTCGGCATGAAACAGATGCAGCTCGGAATGAAAATCCCGGGTGGCCGCCACCAGCGTGCCGGCCGTCCGGTCGAGGTTGGTCAGCATCCACCAGCGCCCGTGCGCCTCGAACAGCATCGTGTCCACGGCCAGCACGTTGTCCATCAGCGTGGCCACCGGTTCCCAGGCCAACGGGAAATGCCGTGCCCGCCACACGGTGATCCGCCCCGAGGCCGAGGCCTCCGGGCACAGGTAATGCTCGCCACGCCAGCGGAAATGAAAGGGAAACGACAGGTGATGTGCCGTCTGGATCACCTTGCCCAGATGGCGCAGCCGCACGGCCTGCCCAGGCTTCAGCAGCCAGGCCCCTCCGGCCGCCGGTGCCGCACCGGCATCAGCTCCGGCAGGCGCCTGCCCACCAACGGGCGCGCCGGCCGCCGCCACGCCCGTTGCGGCCTCCCCTTCGGCACCGGTCTCCACCTCCAGCACCGAGATATGACCGCGCCGACGGCGGGGCGACCACTCCTCGATGAACACCAGCGGCCTGGCCCCCGGCTCCTCTGGCATCACCAGCACCGGATCGGCCTGAAAGCGCTTGCCCGGCGCCCCCGCCGGCCTCACCTGGGCCAGATCGGGGGCTCCCGGATCGCCGGCCGGCAAAAAGCCCAGCTGCCAGGTATACGGGCGCCCCTGATGGTTATCCACCGCCTTGCGCCACAGCCGCCCGGCCGTGCGCCACAGATAGGCCAACAGCCGCGGCAGTGGTACCGGCCCCAGCCGGCCGGGTGTCAGCCCGGCCGCCGCCGGATGCCCGCGCCCGTTGTGATGCGCCGCCTGTGGCCCGGCCGGCCACACCCGCCGGCCCAGCGCCTCGCTGCCTGGTGGCAGCGCCATCGCCGCGTCCCGGCCGTGCCCGGAACC
>JAUNLD010000097.1:0-2512 GCA_030532425.1 Lautropia sp.
CCTGGCTGATCGAGCGGGCGGCCCGGCACGAGGTGGTGATCCGGCTGCAGACCGGCGATCCCTCACTGTACGGCGCGCTGATCGAGATGGTGCAGCCACTGGATGCTGCCGGTGTGCCGGTGGCGGTGGTGCCGGGCGTGAGTTCGGCCTTCGCTTCGGCAGCGGCCGCCGTCGAGAGCCTGACGCTGCCCGAGGTGAGCCAGACCGTCATCCTGACCCGGGTGGCAGGCCGCACGCCGATGCCCGAGGGCGAGGATCTGGTGAGCCTGGCCCGACATCGCTCGACGCTGTGCCTGTTCCTGTCGATCACGCTGCTGGGACAGGTGCAGCGGGATCTGCGCGAGGCAGGTTGGCCCGAAGATTCACCGATCGTCGTCGTTCACAAGGCCAGCTGGCCTGGTGAGGAAAAGATCATCCGCGCCACGCTGTCCACCGTGAAGGAGGCCTGCCGGCAGGCGAAGATCGTCAGCCAGAGCATGATCATCGCCAGTCCCACGCTGGGCGCACGCGAATGGCCGGATCTGGCCAAATCGAAACTCTATGACGCGAGCTTCACCCACCGTTTCCGTCGCGCCAGCCAGCCGGAAGCGCACAGGACGGAAAATGGTACGGTGGCAAACGACAACAGGGGAGAACAGAACCGCATGGAAGGACAATCCTGATGAAAGACACGATCCTGCTGGTCGGCCATGGTTCCCGGGCCGTCGAAGGCAATGAAGAAATCCTCCAGTTCGCCGAACGGTGGCGGGCTCGCCGGCCCGGCTGGCGCATCGAGGTCTGCTTCATCGAATTTGCCGAGGTGCTGCTGTCGGCCGGTCTGAACCGGGCTGCCGAGGGCAGCGATCGCGTGCTGGTCGTGCCGCTGATCCTGAATGCGGCCGGTCATGTCCGGGTGGATGTGCCGCTCGCCATCAAGGCGGCACAGAAACGTCATCCGGGTGTCAGCTTCCTGTATGCCCCGCATCTGGGTGCCGGGGAGCCCTTCCTGCGCATCCTGAAGCGCAACCTGCGCCAGACCATGCTGTCGCTGGATGTGCCCGATCCCGAGAGCACGGGCGTCATCCTGCTGGGCCGTGGTTCCAGCGACCGCCTGGCCAATGGTGAGGTGGCAAAGATGGCGCGCTGGCTCTGGGAGCTGGGTGATCATCAGCTGGTGGACATCGCCTTCACCGGCATCACCTTTCCGCGCCTGGAAAAGGCCGTGCAGCGACAGGTGAAGCTGGGCATGACGCAGATCGTCGTGCTGCCTTTCTACCTGTTCACCGGCACGCTGATCCAGCGCATCGAGCGTCAGATGGGGCATCTGGCCCGCCAGTATCCGCAGGTGCGCTTTGCCCATGCACCGTATCTGGGCTTCGAGCCCGAGGTGTTCGAGCTGGTCACGCAGCGCGTGCTGGACATGCAGCAGGGCAAGGCGGGCAGCGTGGTGGATCTGGATCTGCTGATGATGCCCGATCCGTTCAAGGCAGAAGCGGGCCACCATCACCACCATCATCATCATGGTCACGGGCATGATCATGGGGGCGGGCACCACCACCATCACGATCATGGCCACCACCACGATGATGATCACAACCATGCCCACCATCATGAGCACGGGCATCATCATGGGGACGATCACGGGACGGGGCACCACCACGATCATGCTCACGATCAGGGTCATGATCATGGGCACTGCCATGCGCATCACGCTGCCGGCGACCCTCTTCGCCACGGTGGCGTCCATCATCAGGCCTGCCAGGACCATCATCACGGCCATGCTCACCAGCACACGGGTCACGGGCATGGGCACGGTGGGCAGGACGGCCACGAGCATCGCCACCCTGATGGAGATCCGGGGCATCCCCAGCCGCACAAGGGATGCGATCATTCCCATTCCTGAGCCCGTTCTGAGCCCGTTTCTGCGTCCGTTCTTGCGCATCCACCTTTGCAGGCTTTCTCATGAGCACCATCAACACCGTCACCGAACAGCTGACCCGGGTCGGCCAGGCCATCGAACATGACAGTTTCGCCATCATCGACCGCGAGGTGGGCGATCATGCCTACACGGCCGAGCAGTGGCCCATCGTGCGCCGGATGATCCATGCCAATGCCGATTTCGATTTCAACGGGCTGACGCGCTTTCACCCGGAGGCGGTCAGCGCAGGCCGGCAGATGATGCTCGAGGCCAGGGCCAAGGGCGGCGGCTACATCGTCGCGGATGTGGAGATGATCTGCGTGGGTCTCTCGAAACCCCGGCTGGCCCACTTCGGTATCGACACGCATCAGTTCATCAGCGACGAGGACGTGATCGAACAGGCGAAGGCCGAAGACACGACGCGAGCCGTGCAGGCCATGCGCAAGGCTCACCGGCTCGGGCTGCTCGATGGCGCCATCGTGGCCATCGGCAATGCGCCGACGGCCTTGATCGAGGTCGTTCGCCTGATCCGGGAGGAAGGGGCGCGACCGGCACTGGTGGTCGGGATGCCGGTGGGCTTCGTGTCGGCTGCCGAGAGCAAGGCGCTGATGGCCG
>JAUNLD010000097.1:2612-7035 GCA_030532425.1 Lautropia sp.
CTGCTGGCCGAGCATGGCATCGAAGTGACGATCAGCGTGCCCACCGGCGAGGAGATGGCGAAAAAGACCACGAATGCCCGCCTCGGCATTCTGGGCGGCATCAGCATTCTTGGCACCAGCGGCATCGTGCGCCCCTATTCCACCAGCGCGTGGCGGGCCAGTGTCGTGCAGGGCGTTCAGGTGGCGGCGACCACCGGGCACGACCTTGTCGCGCTGACCACGGGCGGGCGAACCGAGTCCTTTGCCATGCGCGTCCTGCGGGAGGAGCGTCCGGAGCTGCCCAATGCCTGCTTCGTGCAGATGGGGGATTTTCTGCGCTACGCGCTGGACGAGGTCGTCGCCCAGGGCATCACGCAGGTCGTGTTCGGCGTGATGGTCGGCAAGCTCACCAAGATCGCGCAGGGCGAGACCATCACCCACGCCAACCGCAATGTGGTCGATACCGAGCTGGTGGCCGAGATTGCACGACGGATCGGCGCTTCTGCCGAAGATTGTCGGGCCGTGGCCGAGGCGAAGACGGCACGATTCGGTGCCGAACTGATGGTCGAGCGCGGTCTGGGCGAGGCTTTCCATCGGGCGCTGGCGCAGGCGGCGATCGACACGCTGACGGCGCCGGATCGCTATGGACGGGCCTTCCAGCTCCGGGTGCTGGTCTGTGATCCGGAGGGCAATCAGGTGACCGATGTGCTGTCGGCTCCGGCCGAGGACCGCCCGAAGCCGCCGACGGCGGGCCGCACCGGCATCACCCACACGCACAGTGCCGATTTCGATACGGATTGAGGTGTCGCGCCGTCCAGTACCCTGTTCACCCCGCCATGACCGTCATGACGGCCATGACCGCCTTCGATGCCAGCTGACCCCATGACCCTTTTCATCCGTTTTCCCTGATCGACGAATGCCCATGACTGACTCGATGACCGATCCGAACCGTTGCCGCGTGATCGGCGTGCTGGACGACGGTGTCGCCAGCCTGACCCCCACGGCGCTGGCCCATCTCCGTCAGGCCGACGTGGTGATCGGTGCGCCACGCACGCTGGCCCTGTTCGGCGCCGAACTGAAACCGGGCGCCATCCAGCATGATCTGACAGGCCGGATGAAGCAGGTGCCGGTCTGGGTGGCCGAAGCGCGTGAGGCCAACCGAAGCTGCGTCGTGCTGGCCACCGGCGATCCGCTCTGCCACGGCATCGCTCCCTATCTGGCCAGCCGGCTCTGCCTCGATGCGATCGAGGTGCTGCCCAATCTCTCGACGCTGCAGCTGGCCTGCGCCCGCATCGGTCTGGCCTGGCAGAACGCGAAGATCATCTCCATCCATGCCAAGGATGCGGGCGAGTGGCAACCGGGCGCCGGGCCGGAACACGGCCTGTACGCCCTGGCGCAGGCTCTGCGGGCGCATGAACGGCTGATGGTGTTCACCAGCCCCGAGAACACGCCGAACCGTATCGCGCAGCTGCTCCAGCGCGAGGGCATGGCGGACGCGTTCCAGATGGCCGTGGCCGAGAACCTGTTGCAGCCGGACGAGCGAATCCATGCGCAGCTGACACCGGACGAGGCAGCCGGCCAGACCTTTGCGCCGACCAACGTGGTGCTGCTGTGGCGGGTGAGACCGCGCCAGAATCCGGTGCTGCTGGGGCTTGCTGACAGCGCCTACCGGCAGCGCCAGCCCAGGGGCGATGGCAGTGGGGGCCTGATCACGAAGCAGGAGGTGCGGGCCGTGTCGCTTGCACGCCTGCAGCTGCGCGAGGACAGTATCGTCTGGGACATCGGCGCGGGCAGCGGTTCGGTGGGACTGGAAGCGGCGCGCCTCTGCCGGCAGGGCCATGTCTACGCCATCGAGAAGAATGCGGCCGACATCGACAACATCCGCGCCAATCAGGTTGCCTTCGGCATCTCGAACTACACGCTGCGGCATGGGAAGGCGCCCGAAGGGCTGGACGACTGGGCCGATCCGGATGCCGTCTTCATCGGCGGATCGGGCGGCGAGCTGGCCGAGCTGATCCGGCTGATCCTGCGCCGGCTGAAGCCGGGCGGCACGCTCGTGATGAATTTCGTCACCCTGCAGAATCTCTCGACCGCGATCGAGACCTTGCAGCAGGTGCAGGCGGAGGCGAAGCAACAGCCACAACCACAACCACAGCAACCGCAACCGTCGCAGGCGCAGCAGGGGGGACAGGCGGGACTGCCGATCGACTGGGATGTGCTGCAACTGCAGGCGTCCCGCAGCCGGCCGATCCTGCACATGCACCGGCTGGCCGCCGAAAACCCGGTCTGGCTCGTCAATGCCTGGCGGGTGGATGGCGCTGACGACATGGTTCGGGAGTGAACGACATGGGCAAGACTTTCGGGGCCATGGATGATCTCCGCCATGCTGCCAGCCGCGATGACAGCGCTGACCGCGACAACGGCGAGCGCGTCGACGAGACGCCGCGCATCGGGGATGTGATCCCGATCGACGGCATGGCCGGGCAGCAGCACGACACGGACGCTGCTCCGGGCCGGCTCTTCGGCGTCTCGCTCGGGCCCGGAGATCCGGGACTGATGACGCGGGCGGCCTGGGCGGCGCTGGCCCGCCGTGACACGGTCTGGGTCTATCCCGTGCGCAGCGGCAAGACGCCGAGTTACGCGCTCGATATCGCGCTGCGTGCCGGGCTGGCGCCGGTAGCCGAGCATCGTGCCGTCGTCTTTCCGATGACGCACGATGCCGACAAGCTGGCCCGTGCCTGGATGAATGGTGCGCAGACCGTGCTGCCCTGGCTTCAGGCCGGCCGCGACGTGATGTTCCTCGTCGAGGGGGACGCCAGCACCTATGCCACCTTCGGTCATCTGGCTCGAACCGTGCGCACGCTGGATGCACGCATCCAGACCCCGGTGCTGTCGGGCGTCAATGCCTTCACCGCCGCCTGTGCGTCGGTGGGTGAGGCGGTGGCCGAGCAGGATGACACGGTGGCGGTCGTGCCGGCGGCCTATGGCGTCAAGGTGCTCGACCGGCTGCTGCCCGATTTCGACACGCTGGTGCTGATGAAGATCAAGCCGCTGATCGACGAACTGCTCGACTGGCTGGCCGCGCGCGGGCTGCTCGATAGCGCGCATTTCATCGAGCGGGTCGGCGCACCGGATGAGCGCACGCTGAGCGGAGGTGATCTGCTGCAGCTGCGTGGTACGAAGGTGAACTATCTGTCGCTGATGGTGATCAAGAGCCATCATCGCGTGCGGGGCGAGCGGATCAGGGGCTGCCTGAAAAAATCGGCTGTTCCACCTGCAGATTCTGCTGTTTCAGTCCCTGACCCTGAGCGCCGCTGACCCACCGATGCCCCTTTCCCACATGAATGTCTGCCTGAATTTCTGCCCGAACCGATCATGAATCCCGTATCCGCTACCGCGACCGAATCTGCCGCTGCAGCCATGCCCGGGCCGGACGATGTCCGGGTCTGCCTGCTGGCCATCACCAGACATGCCACGGTGCTGGCGCGCCGCCTGGCCGAGGCCCTGCCGCAGGCGCATATCGTCACCTCCAGCAAGTTTGAAGCCGTGTTCGACGGCCTGCCCAATCCCGTCATGGCCTATCAGGGCGCACTAAAGGACAGCGTGGGCACGCTGATGGGCAGTTTCGACCAGATCGTCTGCTTCGTCTCGCTGGGTGCGGTCGTCCGGCTGATCGCGCCGCACCTGAAGAGCAAGGAAGAGGATCCGGGCGTGATCGTGGTCGATGATGTGGGCCGCTACGTGATTCCGATGCTCTCGGGCCATGTCGGCGGTGCCAATGAATGGGCCGAACGTGTGGCTGCCATTCTGGGGGCGACGCCGGTGCTGACGACTGCCTCCGACGTGGGCAAGACGGTGGCGGTGGACATCCTGGGCCGTCATCTGGGCTGGCAGGTCGAGGCGCCCAAGGTCAACATCACCCGCGTGTCGGCCGCGGTCGTCAATGCCGAGCCGATCGCGCTGGTGCAGGAAACCGGCAGCCGCTACTGGTGGCTGCACGGCAGCGCACCGCTGCCGGCCAACATCGAGCTGCTGGATGCGTTTGCTCAGGTTCGGCCCGGGCATCACAGGGCCGTGCTGTGGATCACGCATCAGCCGGTGGATGAGGCCCTGTGGCAGCAGTGGGCCGAGCGCCTGGTCGTCTACCGTCCGCCGGTGGGGCAGCAGCCCGATGAGCAGGGGGCAGGTGACATCAGGGGCGGCCTGCCCGTGTTGGCCGCCAGCGGTACGGCATCGCCTTCGAAGGGGTGAGCAGGATGCCGGACGTGGAAGAGGGAGGGGTCGCACTGGGCCTGGGCTGCGATCGGGGCACGCCGTTCTCGACGCTGGCCGAGGCTATCGAGCAGGCGCTCGGCAACATCGGCGCGGGCTGGGCGCAGGTGGTGGCCATGGCCAGCATCGACCTGAAGGCCGACGAAGGGGCGATGCAGCAGCTGATGGCCGA
>JAUNLD010000018.1 GCA_030532425.1 Lautropia sp.
ATCTGGCCGGCCACGCAGGCTTCTTCCGAGAAGATGCCGCCATGCACCTTCACCTTCCAGCGCGACTCGTTCGAGCAGCTGCGGGTGCCGGCGCCGTTGGGCGTCAGGCATTCGACATGGGCACGGTTGATGCCATCGCCTTCCTGCGAGCCGACGCCGATACGCAGGCGGTAGCTGATGCTGACCTCATTGTTGCTGTCGGCACCGATCTGGTCCAGGGTGATGCGCAGCAGACGGCCTTGCTGGTTGAAGGCGGTCTGACGGGCACCCTGAACACGGATCGACCCCGGCTCCAGCTGGAAACCGGCCGGCAGGCGGTCGACGACGACCGGGGACATCGCTGGCCCGGAGCCGTTGTTGCGGATGCGCAGGCGATAGTCCATCAGGTCGCCCACCTCGGCACGCTGGGTGCTGCCGCGCTTCTCGATCGACAGGCTGGCGCGGCTGACCGGCACCGGTGTGTCGACACAGGCACGCGCGGTCAGCGGTGTGGCACCGGCGCCCTCGCCCTGGTTGAGCAGGCTGAGCTGGTTGAACAGACCCTTGCCCTCGCTGCCGGTGCCGGTGGTGCAGCGATTGTTGTCGGTGTTGCTGCCATAGGGGATGCGGATGCGGAACTGCATCTGGTAGACATCCTCGGCCCCTATCGCCAGCGATTGCTGGGCGGCCAGCGGCCAGCTGCCATCGGCGGTGGCCTGGATGTTCAGCGGACGGCCATTGCGCTGGGCCTGCACGCTCACCACCTGTACGTCCCGGTCGAACGCGGGCAAGTCGGTCAGGGCATAGAGGCCACTGGCCCCGCCCTGGTGCCTGACCGTGATGCGGTAGCTCACCATGTAGTCGGTATCGCTATTGGTCACCGGTTGCACGCTGCCTTCCACCGCCTTGCTCACCGCCAGCGTGGCCGGGATGTCTTTCAGCTCGATGCGGCAGCTGACGTTCATCGCATCGCCCAGTGTCAGGCGGTTGCCCACCAGCGTGCCGCCCGAGCAGATCCATTTGCCGGTGCGATAACCGGGCAGCACCGGATCGGAGAGCAGATAGACACCGGGGCTGACCGGAGCCACCGTCACCGACTTGCTGCCACTGACGCCACTGATGGAGGCCGGGCCATTGGCCGACACCGGGGCATCGTCAGAGGTGGCCGTGCCGCCGTGCTCGTTGATGACGTCCAGCACCAGCGTCAGGCTGACAGGCTGATCCGTGTTGTTGATGGTGCAGGTGGCATGCTGACCATTGCCCAGCGTCAGCGCGTTGCCCGTCAGGGTGCCGGCATCGCACTGCCAGGCGCCGGCCACATAGCCGCTGAGCGAATCCTCGCGCAGCGTGTAGGTGCCGGGCAGCACCTCCACGTCCGTGACTTCGGCACTGCCGGTCAGGCCCGACAGCGGTGTGGGGCCGTCGGCATGCAGGCGGAAGTCCTCGGGTCTGGCGGTACGGCCATTGCTGTTGGTCACGGTCTTGACCAGACTCAGGCGTGCCGGAAGATCGTGCAGCGCCACGGTGCAGACAGCGACATCACCGTAACCGAGGTTGAGCGCGTAGGGCAGGGTGGGGTCGTTGCGGGTTGCCCGTGGCTGGCCATTGACGACGCATTGCCAGGCCTCGACCCGATAGCCGTCGGGCGTTCCCACCAGGAGCTGATGCTCGCCGGCAGGTACATTGACACGGGTGATGCTGCTGCTGCCGCTGGTCCCCGTGATGCCGTTGCTCTGGCCCACCGGGGTGGCCGTCAACGGGACATCGGCCGGTGTGGCGCTGCCGCCATGGGTGTTGGTGACGGTACTGATGAGCGTCAGCTGCGGAGGCACGGGGCGCTCGGTGAAGTTGTAGTCGCTGCCCGTGTCACCGCTGGCCAGCGTGATGTCGGCAATCTGCTGCTGGTCGGCATGAACGGTGCCGCCGCTGCTGCCGGCGTGGATGGCACCGGGCAAGGCGGTGACATCACCCAGGCGGCTCAGCTGATAGTTGCCCCCCAGCAGGCCTGCAAAATGGGGGAGGGCGCTGCCGCTGCAATCGGCCGAATCAAAAACGCGCTGCTTCTGGCCCGGCGTGAAGGCATAGCGGCCCTCCTGATCGGTACGCATCGACAGCAGGATCTGCTGCCCCTTGCTGTTGGTGCCGCGCAGCTGCACGCACTGGTTGGCCAGCCCCGTGTCCTGCGGGTCGAAGACGTTGTCCTGGGCGATATCGGTGAAGACCCGTCCAGCCAGCCCTCCTGTGGCCAGCGACACGCGTACATGCAGATCGGCTTGCGATTCGACGTAATGCAGCTTGCTGCTGGCATCAGGTGATTTGGCGCCTACATGGTTGGCAAAGATGTTGCCGTCATAGGAACGCAGGGGATCGGTGCTCAGCGACAGCTTCACGTTGTACGGAATGTTGGCCTGGAGCAGGCGGATGCTGGGACTGATGCGCACGGCCGTGCTGTCGCCGATGGTGGCGGGGCAGCCATGCGATCCCAGCTCGGTGGCCAGACACCAGCGCGTACTGCCGCCGTTGAGGGCGTTGCTGGCATCACTCGGATCGTTGTTGATCTCCAGGGGGTTGCGGCTGGTGTAGTAGATGCGCGCGGTCTTGTCGCGATCGGGCGGCGTGACCGACACCAGTCGATAGGCGCCCGGATCGAAACTGGAGGCCGGGGAACGGGCATTGAACTTGTGGGCAGGACGTGCCTCACCGTCACCGACGAAGGGCAGCACATCGATCATGTCCGGCATGTCCGGCACGCTGATCTGCTGGCCCATCGAGATGAAGACGATGCTGTAATCGAAATCATCACCAGGTTCGATGCGTGTGCGTGAGGTCTGCTTTTCAAGGCGCACACCGGGGGGCGTCTCCACCCGCACATCGGCTTGCGCGCCCTTGGCGCAGACCACTTCGGCATTGTCGGTGTGACGTGTCATCACCCAGGTCTGATTGGCCGCCTTGTAGCGGCAATCGCCCTCATAGTCGTTGGCACCGCCACTGATCGACACCAGGTTGCGCACCAGCGTGCCGTTGGTCAGATGATTGCTCAGGCGCACCCGGAAGCTGATCGGCGCCATCTGCGCCCCTGCGTCAGCCTCGTTGCCAAAATGTGGCGTCGTGTCGGGAAAACGCCAGGTCAGCGTGGTCATGCCGGCCGAGGGCGTGTCTTCCTGCACCTGGGGTTCGTGGGCCTGTCCGCCGACCGTGCTGGAATCCTCCACGTAGTAGACCCCTTTGGGCAGGATGTCGGTGATCGTCACCGTATCGGCCAGCTGCGGAAACAGTGTGCTGTAGCTGGGCTGAATGCGATAGGTGAGGAAACTGCCTGCGGGCACTGGCGAGGTGGCGGCTGAGGCCGGTTCGGTAATGACCTTCGTCACGCGTGAGGTGGTGCGGGTCGGCACCACCAGCAGGTGGTCGCGCTGCTTGGTCACGTCCATCGGAAAGGATTCCGAAGTGATCTCGGCGCGATTGCGCAGGATGGTGCCCGATTCGATCGGCTGACCCGCCTGACGCACGGCAGCCTGCGGACCCTGCACCGTGACGGTACTGGCCCAGGTGCTGCGCAGCATCAGTCCCTTGATGTTGAAAATCGCTGCCGACGACGGGCGGATGCGGCTAAGCTCGGCACGCACGTACACCAGGCCGCCGGCGGCTTCGGCCTGCTGCCAGGTGTCGAACCAGCGGATGTTGGTGTCGTTGCAGCTGGCCCGGGAGTAATCCGAACTGCCGTGCGACGAATACTTGCCGATCAGCTCGTAAGGCGAGGGGGCACTGTCGACACTGGCGAAATACGGCGACTGCCCGGCTGGCGGGGCGCCATAGCTGTACCTGATGGTGGCGTTGGCATCTTTCAGGTGCTCGGGGGCGATGCTGGCCGAAAAGTGCGGGGCGATGTCAAAGGCACTGCGATCCAGGATGTCGCACAGGCTGGCGTTGGTGTGGGTCGTACTGCCCTGGTTGCCGAAACGCAGCACCGAACTCACCGACTGCGTGGGGGCCATGTAGTTGACGATCGAGTCACTGGTGATGGCCGGGTCTTTCATGGTGGCACGCGGTGGTGCCAGCGTCAGATCGGGGGTGAAGGCCTTCTGCGCATCACCCTTGCCCTGCGAGGTGATCTCGTGGTTGTCGGCGTGATAATCCGGGTTGGCCGGTGGTTGTGGAATGTTCTGCCCACTGATCGACTGCCCCTGGATGCGGCTGAATCGCAGTGTATGGTTGACCAGCACGTTGTTGGGGTAGTCCTGCTGATCGGTCCAGAGCACCAGTGCCTTGTTGGCCACCCAGAACTCGTCCCTGGGTATGGGGGCGTTGGTCCGCGAATAGGCGGTGGGGTATTTCTCCAGCAGGGTATTGACGCCCGTCAGCGACAGGCTGACGGTGTTGCGTGTGGTGCCAGGCAGCACGTTGCAGGTACCGCCGTTGGCAACCGTCCATGCGTCGGTGCCTGCGACCGGGCCGGTATCCGTGACTTTGCCGAAGGTGTTGACGCGTTCGCCGGCCTTTGCACCCGGTATCTGGTTCCAGCCAGGCACTGCGCTGCCGCAGCCATGACGATAGCTGCCGGTGGCATCCGTCATCCAGTCGATGAGACGAACCGAATTCGGGTAGCCGCTCAGGTCAAGGTCGATCTGGATCGGCGAGGCCGGGTTCAGTTGTTCCACCCCTTTCTTGCCGCCGCCATCGGGGTTGCGGGCAAAAACACCCACCATCGGCCGGTGGAACATGCCGTCGCGCTTGTCGGGCAGGGGGCCGCTTTCGGCCGAGGCGCCGAAGGCGGGCGGCGAGCCGTTGGCGCTCATCTGCACCCGGACATCATAGAAGGGGGCGGCTGTCACCGTCACCGGCTGGGGCATCGTTGGTGGCACCACCCCGCCGGGGGCCTTGGTCGAGGTCACCTCGATGGCAGGGGTTTGCAGTACCGTGCCGTTGCGCACGCTGCCCAGAACCCGTGCCTCGAAAGGAATGGTTTGCGTGGCGGAAGAGGTCAGATCGGCCAGACGGCAGATGATGATCTGCCCATCGGCCGACAGGCTGGAGCCGACATCCAGACACTGCGTGGGCTTCTCCCAGCGTGCAATCGGCTGGCCATCGGCACTCTTGGGCAACGTCAGCCTGATGGTGGGGGCCTGATCCGCCCCGTTGGAGCTGATCGTGACGTTGTAGCCCACCGAATCATGGGTCCGGACGATGCCGTTCCTGTTGTTGGCATCAAAGCCCGGTCCGGTCATGGTCAGGTTGAAGTCTTCGGTGCCGTCATAGGCGACTTCATACGTGACCTGATTCACGGACGCCACGGCAGGCAGTGCACTCAACGTGAGCACCCCGGCCAGCGCCAGTGCACCAGTCAGCGGGCGCAAGCGGATGACGTGGGCGGTGGAAGAAAGCGGGGACATCCCTGATGTGTTCATGGCGGACGATGGCGGGAAAGGTGTTGATTGAAACGCCCGCAACCAGTCACGGTGATGCCTGCTTTCGGTACTGCTGCCGGCAACGCGAGGGCGTTGCCGGCAGCGCACGGAAAAGGCGATGGACCAGTGCGTGTTTCGTGCCTGGTAATGTTTTACTGCGCTTTGGGAAAGGGGGGCAGGGGGTGGCACCGGCCTGTCGATAAGTGGTGCGTGGGTGATGACGGGAGGGGGGGCAGTGTCTGATCGCCGCGAAAGGCGTGCGGGGCCACAGGCCCAGCCCGCACGGGCACAAGCCCCGCAGCCGGGGGCCCCATCGGTGCGTCGGACACCGGGGCGGCGGCAGGGGGCTTCCCCCTCACGTCAGCGGCCTTGCCGCGTTGTCCTGCTTCGGAAGTAGATCGGCTGCTGTGCGGGGGATGGCATGGGGGTGATGCCGGCATTGGCCTGGGCGCTTGCTGCCCCGACCTGTACCTGGCGTGTCCGGACCTGTTGCAGGACACTGGCGCTGCAGCTGCCCTCGATGAAGTCGGCCCGGTGCAGCATGCCCTTGCGGGCGTCGATGAAGAGGCTGTGGGCATCGCCGGAGTTCTGGGCGCTGCTGGTCACCAGGCGGCTGCGGCGGGGCAGGGTGCGGCTGTCCACCTTCAGCACGTGGGTGCGCGGGCGCAGGCCGCAGTGGCTGTACTTGCCGTGTGCATCACTCTGCAGCCAGGTGCCGTTCTGGAAGTACAGCCGCACGCCCGGGATGCCCAGCTCTTCCGCATCCTTGACCGAGTTGCCGTTGCAGTCCACAAAGATCTGGCCGGTCAGACAGGCTTCTTCCGAGAAGATGCCGGGCAGCACTTTCACCTTCCAGCGTGCCTCGTTGGAGCAGCGCGTGGTGCTGCGGCCGTCGGGCATCAGGCACTCGACATGAGCACGGTTGATGCCATCGCCTTCCTGCGAGCCCACGGTGGCGCGCAGACGGTAGCGGATGACGACCTCGTTGTCAGGGCGAGCATCGTTTCTGCTGGTATGGCGCGGGGCTCCTACCTGATCGAGGGTGATGCGCAGCAGGCGGCCCTGCTGGCTGAGGGCTGTCTGATGGGCCCCCTGGATGCGGATTGAACCGGGCTCCAGCCGGAAGCCGGCGGGCAGATGGTCGACCACGACGGGGGTGATGGCTGCACCGGAGCCGCTGTTGCGGATGCGCAGCTGGTAATCCAGCGTGTCGCCCACCTCGATGCTGCGGCGGGGGCTGCGCTTGTCGATGCTGAGGCGGGCACGCAGGGTCGGCACGGGGGTGTCCAGGCATGCCTGCGCCAGCTGGGGGGCGCTGCCTTCGGCATCACTCGCCAGATTGTCGAGGCGCACCTGGTTGAACAGGCCGTGGCCGGTGCTGCCGCCCGGAGTGCAACGGTTGTTGGCCACAGGGCTGCCGTAGGGCACGCGGATGCGGAACTGCACCTGATAGAGGTCTTCGGCACCGATGGCCAGTGCCTGTCCTTCGGCCAGGCGCCAGCCGCCGTGGCCGGCCGGGCTGGGCGGCCGCGCCAACGCCCGGCCGTTGCGGCTGGCCTGCACGGCCAGCACCTGTACGTCGGGGTCGAAGCCGGGCAGCTCGGTCAGGGTGTAGCGGCCGTCGGCGCCCGAGCCATGCTGCACGCGGATGCGGTAGCTCAGCAGGTGCTCGTCATCCGTGCCGGCCACGGGCGTCAGTGCGCCGTCCACGGTCTTGCTCACGTTCAGGGTGGCCGGAATGTCCTTCAGTTCGATACGGCAGGTGATGTTCATGGCATCGCCCAGCGTCAGCCGGTTGCCCACCAGTGTGCCGCCCGAGCACACCCATTTGCCAATGCGGTAGCCGGGCAGGGCAGGGGTGGCCAGTTCGTACACACCAGGGCTGACCGGGGCCACGGTGACGGCCCGGGTGCCACTGATGCCACTGATCGAGGCGGGCCCCTGCGCTGTCACCGGCACATCGGCCAGGGTGGCGGTGCCGCCATGATCGTTGCGCATGTCCACCACCAGTGTCAGGCTGACGGGCTGGTCGGTGTGGCTGAGGCTGCAATGCACCTGCTGCCCGTTGGCGACCGTGACACGATCGTCCACGAGTGTGCCGCCTTCGCATTGCCAGGCGCCCGACACATAGTTGGGCAAGGTGTCGGATTGCAGGGTGTAGGTGCCGGCGGGCACGCTGACTGCCGTGATGGCCGGACTGCCACGGGTGCCGGAGAGGTGCACGGGGCCATCGGCATGCAGCACGAAGTCTTCCGGGCGGGCATGGCGCCCGTGGCTGTTGATGACGGCGGTGTCGAGCGTCAGCTGGCCCGGAAGGTCCTGATAGCCGAGCGTGCATAGCGCCGTGTCGCCGTAGCCCAGGTCAAGCGTGGGGGCGTTGGCAGGCAGGGCATGTGTCTGGCCATTGAGTACGCATTGCCATGGCTCCTGACGATAACCGGGGAGCAGGTTGCCGGCCAGGCGATAGCGGCCCGGGGGCAGGGCCGCGTGGCGCAGGGCGGGTGAATCGGCCGGGCCATGCAGTGGGGCATGGGCGTCCTGCACGTGACGCGCGCCCAGGCGGATGTCGCTGGCGCTGGCCTGGCCACCGTGGGTATTGTGCAGTATGGCGTTCAGGCTCAGTCGGGCAGGGTGAGCGATGGCGCTGAATACATAGTTGTCGGCCCATGCGCGCGGCGTCAGCCGGATGTCGTCGATGCGCTGGGCCGTCACTGTACCGCCGCCACGCCCGGCCATGCTCCTGCCGGGCGTCATCCCTTTGGGCAGGGCCGGGGCATGCAGCTGATAGGTGCCGGCATTGATGCCCGGGAAGTCCGTCAGCACCTGGCCCTCGCAGTGCCTGCCCGCATAAAGGCGGCTCTTGCCCTGATGACTGAAATCGAACACGCCCTCCGCATTGGTCAGGGTGGCGTAATGCACCGGGTGCCCGCGTGTGGTGGTGCCCGACAGCTGCACGCACAACCCGGGCAGTGGCCAGTCGTCAGGATCCTGCTGCCCGTTCTGATTCTGGTCCACCAGCATGCGCCCCTGCACGCCGGCAGGATCGATCACCCACCCGGGCGGCGTCTGCACCCGCAGGTGCGCCTCGGCGCCTTTGGCGCATGCGGCCAGGCTCTGGCTGGCGGCATCGTACTGGCAGTCGGGGCTGTCGTCGCCCGCGCCTGCGCTGATGTGGGCAAGATTGCGCAGCACCTGGTTCTCGGTGGTGTGGGTCAGCACGCGGGTGTGGTAGTGCAGCGGGGGCAGGGCAGGGGCCTGATCCACGGGGCCGGCAAAGGGGGACACGTTGGGCAGCGTCCAGCGTACCGTCGTCATGCCGGTGGCCGGCGTGTCGGGCTGCACATCGGTGGCTTCCAGCGGCTGTTCGTTCCATGTTGCCGGCCCCGTCAGCGCCAGACCCGAAGGCAGGATGTCGGTGATGGTCAGTGTGCCGGGGTGCAGAACCGATTCGGTGGCAAAACGGGGCGTGAGCGTCCAGCGCACGATCTGCCCGGCGGCTGCGGTCCCGGGGGCGGCACCGGCCGGGGTGTGCATGGACTTGTTCAGGCGGCTGGCGACCGTGGGGGGAACCACTTCCAGATGGTCGTGCAGGCCGCTGAAATGATGATCGGGCAGGTTGGTGGTCCGCACCACGGCGCGGTTGCGGATGATGCTGCCGGGTGTGACCGGGGTGTTGCCCGCGCGCATCTGCGGCACGGGCGACAGCACCTCGATGTCGTGTGCCCATGTCTTGCGCAGCATCAGCCCATGTACGGTCATCGTGATGTGCCCCTGGCTGGGCAGGGTGTCGACCTCGGCCTGCACGTAACGCAGTCCCCCGGCCGCTTCGGCAGCCTGCGGGGTATCGAACCAGCGGACCTGGTCGGCGGGGCAGCGGTCCTGGCCATGAGCGGAGTGGCCGTCGGTGCCGGCCGGCAAGTTGCCATCGGTGGCGTTATGGGCGCTATCGGTACTGCTGAAATACAACCCGGCTGCCGGCGGGGGCGCGCCGTAACGCACACGGGGCGTGTGGCCGCCGGCACCATCCTGTATCTGCACCTGTGTGCGCAGGCCGGGGGCCGGATCAAAGGCCGTGCGGTCGATGATCTGGCAAAGACGCACGTTGTCATGCGGGATGCTGGCCTGGTTGTGGTAGTGCAGTTGCAGGGCCGTCTGCTGGCCAGGCACCATCCGGTTCACCGTGGGCTGAGCCGGGATGGCGGCATCGGCTGGCGCCTGCACGGGTGCTGAGGCGTCCGTGTCGGGCACATGACGCAGCCGGGCCTGTGCGGTGTTGCGAATGCCGAAGTCGTGGCTGGCGGCATTGTTGCTGACAAGGTCGCCGCTGATGGGCTGACCGGTGATCGAGATGCCGTTGACCCCGACAAGCCGCAACGCATGCGACACGGCCTGCCCCGAGGCGGGATAGTCGCCGGCACTGCTCCAGAGCAGCAATGTCTTGTGGGCCACCCAGACGCTGTCGTCCGGCAGGGAGCTGCCGTCGGCGGCCTGCGTGGGTTGATGCTGCTGCCGGGTATCGAGACCGCGCAGTCGCAGGATCAGTCGATGGTTGACGGTGTCGTGCTGGACTACCTCGCATTCCCCGCCGTTGGCGACGGTATGGCGTTGTGTCGAGGACTGGGGGCCGGTGTCGAGAACCTGGTCCCGTGTGGGCAGCGGGCCGCCAAAGAGGGCGGAGGGATGTCCGCTTCCCATGCTGCCGCAGCCCCGGATGAAACCGCCACTGGACTGCAGGTGTGCGGGCAGCGGCCAGTTGGGCACCACGGTCGAGGGGGGATAGCCGCTGGTATCCAGTTCGAGGGTGAGCGGTTGCCGGGGGTCGAGCTGTTCGACGCCCCTGATGCCGGCGCCATTGACCTGACGCGCCCGCAGCCCGATCCGCACGCGGTGATAGACACCCGGTGTTCCATCGGGTCCATTGTCGGGGCGATACCCATGAGAAGGCATGGTGCTGTCGCCCGCCTCGTCGATACTGACGTCGTAGAAGGGGGCCGCGCTGATCCTGACGGACCGGGGACTGCCACTTTGTCTGGGTCTGGGCGTCAGGCGGGAGCTGCCGGAAAAACTGGGCTTGGGGATGTAGCCGCCATTGGGGGCGGTGCCCAGCGCCCGCACCGTGAAGATCACTTCGGTACGGGCCTTGCCTCCCGTGTAATCCCCATACCGGCAGTCGATGGTCTGGCCGTCGGCACTGATGGAGGAACCGGGTTGTTGGCATGCGGCCGGAATCTCGTGCCAGACGGCGCCGATGGTGCCTGCGCCAGGCTTGCCCGCTTCCAGACGGGCAAGGGTCAGCCGGACATGAACATCCTGATCCGCTCCGTTGAAGTCGAAGCGGATCCGGTACTGGTAGGTGTCGTTGGTGCGTACCAGGTGCTCGAACTTGCTGGCGCTGACCGCTGGCACATGAAACCCTGCGCCACGGGCCGGATCAAAGGGGGCTGTGCCAGTGCTGTAGAGATCGTTGAGAACCCGTACGAGCTGTGCCTGGGCAGGGGATACCACGCCGCAACACAGGCCCAGGCCCAGCGAGAGCAGGGCAGTCAGGCGGCGAAGCGGAAAGCCTGCCCGTGGCGTGGCGGGAGAAGACGCGACGATGGACACCGCCCGGGATGCAGCGGTGGACGGGCTGGCAGGACTGGATGGCGGAGAAAGGGCACGCATGGGCCGTTGCATCACCACCGGCGGTCGGCCGGCGCGTTCTTACCGGGATGAGCTGATTGTGCAAGGGCGGGGCGACGGGATGCCCCGGCACACGATGGGCGGGAAGCGCTGCGTGATGAAAGGACTGCGTGTGTGGAAGGGGATCGACGCCCTGATGCCGGGGGCTCCCGGGGGCCCCGTGGTTTGTCTTGATGGAAAGGCAGGTGGGGCAAAGAAGATGCCCCGCCGCCCGGCCCCGCAGGGGAGGTGGGCAACGGGGCCAGGGAGGATCAGCGATCGAGCGTGCGGTTGACGTTGGGGTCATTGCCACCAAACAGGCGCTCGTCAAACTTGAAGCGCAGACGCAGGTAGGCGCCCTGGCTGGTGTATTCGCTGCCGCTCAGGTCGGGGTCGCGGAAGCCCGCCCAGTTGTAGCCGCCCGACAGCCACAGGTTGGCCGTGACCAGATAGCCCAGCTCGGCACCAGCGGCGTTCTGGCTACTGCTGCCCGGCGTCCACATCCGGTGGAACATGCCGCTCACGTCCCAGCGCTCGGTCAGGCTGTAGGTGAGGCGGCCACCGGCCAGCCAGGCGCGGAAGCTGCTGTCGGCACTGCTGAGGAAATCTGTCTGACGCTTGCCCGCAAGGCGGCCGGTCAGCCACCAGTTGCGGTTGGGGTGCCAGTCGCTGACGATGCTGCCCACATGCTTGACATAACCATTGGCGCGTTCTTCGGCACCCGCGGTCTGCATGACCGGATCGCGTCGCCGCCAGTATTCGTAGCGGAACAGCGTGTTGACGCGGTTGGTGTCGGTGTCGCGGTAGGCCAGACCCAGCTGGAAGCGGTTTTCGTAGCGCTTGGGGGTCTGGCTGCCAAAGTCGTTGAGCAGGTAGTAGTTGCGTACCAGGGCCGTCCAGTCGCGGGTAAGGCGACGCGACAGGCTGATGGTGGACAGCCAGCTGTCATAGCCCGACAGGTACGGATCGGCCTGCGCGGAGGGGGTATCGCCGGGGGTGACCACACGCTGCCCACCGGTATGACGCCACTCCAGACGGTTGGCCAGCAGCCAGCGGTCGGTGGGGCGCCATTGCAGGCCGGTGGTGATGGCGGTGGCGCTGCGGTCCGTGCCGTCAAGGATGTGCAGGTATTCGGCTCCTGTCTGCAGGCTGAGGGTGGGGGAGAGACGCCAGGTGTTGCGCACGCCGTTGGCCCACTGCGCCTGCCGTGCGCTGATGGCATCGTACATGCGGTATTCGCTGTAGATGTTGCCATCTTCCATGTATTCGGTGTCGATGCCCAGCACCAGGGCGTCACTGCGATAGGGGCTGGCCACCTGCGCACCGGTACGCGGATCGGTGATGGTCTGGCTGGTTGCCACGGTCGAGAGGCCGGTGTTCCATTCATAACGGGCAAAGAGGCCTGCTTTTTCCTGGAACTGCCAGCGGGTACCCACGGCGGCGCGGCGGTGCGCGCTGTGCTGGATGTCCTGTTCGACTTCGGCGCCGATGCGCCAGCTGCGGGTGGGCAGGTAGCTCAGGCCCAGTTGCACGGCGGTGTATTCCACCGGCACGCCGGCCAGGCCCGTTCCCACCTGGCTACCGTAGCTGGTGCTCCAGCCGGTGCCGGTGTTGTAGAGGGTTTCACCGCGAATCGGATCGAGTGCGCTGTTGCTGCTGCCGTAGAGGCCGCCACCAAAGCCCTGATTGACCAGGCCGATGCCATAGGGGGCGCTGAGATTGCTGCCCGTGACCAGGCCGCTACCGCTGGCGTTGCCGGCCTGCTCGTTGACGTGGTTGGCGCCCAGCTCGACACGAACCCTGGGGCTGAGGTCCAGCTGCACGCCGGCCTGCACCTGCGTGCGCTCTGCCTCGGTGCGGCGATCTTCCACAAAATGTCCACGTGTGAAGAGGGCCACGCCGACACGGTTTTCGCCACCTTCGCTGCTGCCATCGGCATGCGCTTCGGTGCTTTCGGCCGTGGGGGCCTGTGCGTCGCGCAGCACGCGGCGCGCCTCGGCACCGCCCTGGCGCTGTCCACCGGCAAAACTCGATGCCGGGTTGTTGAAGCCGGCATCGCTTTCGCCATACCAGATGCCGGCGGCACCACGCTCACTTTCATAGCCGGCTTCGGCCCGCCAGGCATTGCCGGCGACCTCGCCGGTACGGTTGGCCGGGTCGAGGCTGTAATGGTGACCGCCGGCAGAATCGGCTGCCGAGCGGGTCCGGGCAATCTCTGCGCGCATCCAGCCGTTGTCGCCGATCAGCGTGCCGACGTTGGCACTGGCCATCTCGAAGGGCGCCAGCGGGTTGCGGTCCTTCACCCACGATCCGCCCACGTCCACACTTTCGGTGGGCTGGTACTGGCCATTGACGCCGTAGACCCAGTACTTGTCACCCCCCTGGTCCACTTCATAGGTGATGCGTACCGACACCGGATTGAGGTTCTCGTCCAGCGAGGGTACGGGCCGGTTCATCAGGATGCGGCCCGAGAACGGTTCGAAGCTGTAGTCGATGAAGCGGGTGAGGGGGCGGGTGTCGAGAATGCGTTGTGGGGCATGGCGGTCGCGGGTGATGATGACGACCTGCTCGGTACCCAGCACGGCGTGGGCGGCATTGGTGACGGCATAGGGGCCAGAGATGCCGCGGCCCGGAAATTCCTCGACGACCTGACGCAGGCTGTCGTGCGCGGCAAAGCTGTCGAAGAAGCCTTTCTTGCCTTCAAGGTGTCCGCGCACGCCGGTGAGCGAACGTTCGTACTGGCCGAGGTTGCGTGCCTGGATGCGGGCCACCCGCCCCTGGCCGACGCGCTCGCTGGCGCCGCTGCCGGTGACGATGTCGCCATACAGCAGGTAGTTGCGGTTCTTGTCCAGGCGCACGTACAGGCGACTGTTGCTCTGTGCATCGAAACCCGTGACCGAGCTGTCACCATAGACCGGGTACCAGCGCTCGGGGTCAAGGTCGCGGAAGAGCCGGTCGTTGCCGGGGTGCTCGCTGTCGTAGGCCATGGTCAGCAGCATGTCGCCGCGGACCTTGCCTTTCAGAAAGAAGGCGCTCTGGGCACTGGTTGTGTACTTGCCATTGCCACTGTGGCGCACCCAGTTGCGGATCTGGTCCTCGAAACCGTCATCGGGGCGGGTGTTTTCCAGTGTGAGGGTGCGGTCACGACGCAGCGAGATCACGCCTTCGACGAAACCGGCAGCGATCATCTCTCGCATCTCGGGCACGAAGTCGATCTCGCCGATGACCTCGACGGAGCCGGATGAGACACGCAGCTCGACCACCTGCGGTGCGGACGGTGCCAGCAGCAGCACCTCGGCACGACCGTTCTTCAGGTCGACGCGCATGCCAGGCTCCAGCGGATTCAGGTCGGCAGGGAACAGGCCTTTTTCATCACTCTGTGCACCCGGCAGTTGCAGGCGGCCACCTGAGGCCTGAATGTTGATGCTTGCCTCGCCCTGTACGGTCTGGTTGTCGTCGTCAAAGGCACGGATCTGCAGACGGACCGGGCTCTGGCCGTCGGCCGGCACGTTGTTGCGATCCACTTCGACGATGATGCGCCGGATCTTGCTGGCCTGCACGGATGCAGGCGCTGCGATGACATGATCGCTGACGGCAGGCATGGCTGCCCGTTGCAAATCGATCTGGCTGGAGTCCAGCGACGTGGCCAGCGCCAGACCGGGATTCAGGGCATACATGCCCAGCAAGGGGGCGGTCCAGTGCAAATGGCGTTTCTTCAGCCGACCGGGATGTTGCTGCTGACGCTTGACCGTGGTGTGATCGCCGCTCATTCGGGCCTCTGTGTGCAATGGATGTCGTTGCGAACTGGCTTGGGTCACGCAAGGAAAAGTCAGGCTCCCGTCACCTCACGAGCATGGCCGGCAAGGGAAGGGGGGCTGCTTTCCGGTTCGCGCGCCTGCTCGATCCGGTGTCATGAGCGTGTTGCATGTGCCATGACCGATTCGCTTCATTGTGGGACTTTTTCCTTTTGCTTCCGAATTTTCAGGTGCGTTTTTTGGCTTGAACAAGACGGTTTTTTGGTGCCTGTTGACCGAAGGAAAACAGCGGCTGATGGAAGGTCTGCTGGCGGTGTGTGCGTACTGGCCGGGATGCAGGGGAGCGCCGTCCTGTCAGGGGCGTGCTGTGAAAGAAAATGGTGAGTGCACGAACAAGTGATGCCCTGCCGGAAGGCATCCGGGAGGCGATGAACGGTCGAAGGGGGAGCGTGGCCAGGCGGGAGCCCGTGCCGTGGCCGGAGGCTGTTACCAGTGTGCTGGTGGGCACCGGGAGGCCGATGGGTGCCGGGGATTGCCGGGACCCGGGAAGCTGATGGGCTCCGGGCGGCTGCCCGGGCCGATGGAATGGAGGAGGAAGGGGGGGGTGGGCAAAAAAAACGCCCCCGGCAGGGGGCGCTGGTGTGTGCTCAGGGCATCAGCGGGTCATCGGGCAGCGTCGAGGCGACGGGCCACTTCATCCCAGTTGATGACGTTGTAGAAGGCGGCGATGTAGTCCGGGCGGCGGTTCTGGTAGTTGAGGTAGTAGGCGTGCTCCCAGACATCCAGGCCCAGGATCGGGGTGTTGCCGCTGGCGCCGGCCACCTTGCCCATCAGCGGGCTGTCCTGGTTGGCGGTGCTTTCGACGACGAGCTTGCCATCGGCCGAAACCGACAGCCAGGCCCAGCCGCTGCCGAAGCGGGTGAGGGCGGCCTTGGTGAAGGCATCCTTGAAGGCCTCGAAGCCGCCGAGGTCACGGTCGATGGCGCTGGCCAGCGCGCCGGACGGCTGGCCGCCGCCCTTGGGCGACATCACCGTCCAGAACAGGCAGTGGTTGGCGTGGCCGCCGCCGTTGTTGCGCACGGCACCACGGATGGCTTCGGGCAGGCTGTCGATCTTCTGGATCAGGGCTTCGACCGGGGTGTCGGTACCCAGGCCGGCGCCTTCCAGGGCGGCGTTCAGGTTGTTGATGTAGGTCTGGTGATGCTTGGTGTGATGAATTTCCATCGTACGCGCATCGATGTGCGGCTCCAGGGCATCGTAGGCGTAGTCGATCTTGGGCAGGGTATAGGCCATGAGGGTCTCCTGTCTGGCGGTGGTGGGAACAAGGGGAAATCTGTGCGCGTGGTGGGGGCACCGGTTGTGTGCTCCCCGGAGGCCAGGCCGTCGTCTGGCGCGGGGCGCGGCAGGAGGGTGCTGCAGCCCCTGGCGCGCCGGCCTGGCCGGCTGGCAAGGCAAGTATAGCCGATGGTTTTGCTTGGGTATTGGGCGCAGCCTGCCCGGCAGACGCTGCTGCTGCCGGCCGGAGACGGCGTCGATGCTCCGCTGGCCTGACGGGGGGAGGGGATCGACGGTACCGCCATCGGCCGCCATCGGCTGCCCGTGTGGCCGGTGTCAGACCCGGCTGAAGATCAGTGTGGCGTTGGTGCCGCCGAAGCCGAAGCTGTTGGACATGACCACGTCCAGGGGCATCGTGCGGTTTTCGCGCAGAATCGGCATGTCGGCAGCAGCCGGGTCGATCGTCTCGATGTGGGCGCTGCCACAGGCAAAGCCTTCCTGCATCATCAGGATCGAGTAGATGGCTTCGTTGGAGCCGGCAGCGCCCAGCGCATGGCCCGACAGCGATTTGGTGGAGCTGATGAAGGGCACAGTCTGGCCCGCAAAGGCGGCGCGGACGGCTTCAAGCTCCTTGGTGTCACCGACGGGGGTGGAGGTACCGTGGGCATTGATGTAGTTGACGGCGCCACGGTCGCCGTGTTGGGCCAGGGCCATCTGCATGCAGCGGACGGCTCCTTCGCCCGAGGGCTGGACCATGTCGTAGCCGTCCGAGGTGGCGCCGTAGCCGGTCAGTTCACAGAGGATGTTGGCGCCGCGTGCCTTGGCGTGCTCGTATTCTTCCAGCACCAGGATCGACCCTCCGCCGGAGATGACGAAACCATCGCGGTGGGCATCGTAGGCGCGGCTGGCCTTTTCGGGGGTGTCGTTGTAGCCGGACGAGAGGGCTCCCATTGCGTCGAACAGCATCGTCATCTGCCACGACACTTCTTCGCCTCCGCCGGCAAAGACGATGTCCTGCTTGCCCAGCTGGATCAGTTCGGCGGCATTGCCGATACAGTGGGCACTGGTCGAGCAGGCCGAGCTGATCGAGTAGTTGACGCCCTTGATCTGGAAGGGGGTGGACAGACAGGCGGCCACGGTCGAGCCCATCGTCTTGGTGACGGCATAGGCACCGATGCGCTTGACGCCCTTTTCACGCAGGATGTCGGCGGCTTCGACCTGAGCCGCGGGTGATGCCCCACCGCTTCCGGTGACGATGCCGGTGCGCGGGTTGGAAATCTGTTCGGGGGTGAGCCCGGCGCTGGCGATGGCCTCCTTCATGGCGATGTAGGCAAAGGCGGCTGCATCGCCCATGAAGCGGATGACCTTGCGGTCGATGTGTTCCTTGGTGTCGATGCGGATGTTGCCTGCCACCTGCGAACGCAGTCCCTTCTCCTGGTAGACCGGATCGAAGCGGATGCCCGATGTCAGACCGCGGAGGGATTGCAGCACTTCTTGGCAGTTATTGCCCAGGCTCGACACGATGCCGATACCGGTTACGACAACTCGTTTCATCTATGCCTCCAGGATACTTGGCGATAGGCGGTGGGGATCGGGAAAGGGCGCTGGCCAGACGGGATCAGAAATCGTCCGTGCTGGTGAACAGGCCGACCCGCAGGCCGTTGCCTTCGTAGATCTTGCGACCGTCCACGCTCATTTCGGCATCGGCGATGCCCAGCACCAGCTTGCTGTTCATCACGCGCTTCATGTGGATGTGATAGGTGATCTTCTTGTGTCTGGGCAGCACCTGGCCACTGAACTTGACCTCGCCACAGCCCAGCGCACGGCCACGGCCGGGTGCGCCCGTCCAGCCCAGGAAGAAACCCACCAGTTGCCACATGGCATCCAGGCCCAGGCAGCCAGGCATGACCGGGTCGCTTTCAAAGTGGCAGCCAAAGAACCAGAGGTCGGGGGTGATGTCGAGTTCGGCGATGATCTCGCCGCGGCCGTACTTGCCGCCATCACGGGTGATGCTGACGATGCGGTCGATCATCAGCATGTCGGGCAGGGGCAGGCGGGCATTGCCGGGGCCAAAAAGCTGCCCCTTGCCGCAGGCGATCAGTTCTTCTTTGGTGTAGCTGTTTTGAGGAGCGAACTCGGTCATGTCAGTCCTTTGGGCGTCTCGGGTCTACAGGCTGGCGAATCGATGACCCGGGACCGCATCGAGGCCGTGTCTTGCCACAAGGCCCGGCGGTCAATCCACAATGGTATGCGCAAAATGCGGATGCCGCAGGAGTACGCCAAGGCCGGGCGTCTTGCCAGCCCGGGGCTGGTCTGGCCGGGGCGCCGGAGGCGGCGACACGCGAACCGGGCGGGCTGACGTGTGGCCTGGGCGCCTGACGGCCGAAGGATGCACGGATACCGCAGCGACTGTCAATCGGCCTCCGGCGTTTTGTGGATTATGTCTGAGAACGCTGACAATTGCTTGGCGGGGCCACCCCGGCGCCATTGATGCCGTGGCGTTGCAGGGCGGCCGCCACCTCGCCGCTGGCCTTGGCGTGTTCGACGAAACTGCGCAACAGGGCCTCGGCGGCGGCGCTGCGCCCCCTGGGCAGGCCCATGGCCTGCTCGATCACCATGAAACGGCCGGGCAGCAGGCGCAGGCCGGACACTCTGGCGGCATCGGCCTCCAGCTGCTGGCGCACGCCCGCGGCCACCGTATGGCCTTCGGCGATGAACGTGTCGACCACGGCCTGGGACGAGGCTGCGCGCACCAGGCTGGCGTGGCGAAGGTGGCGGCTGAGGTAGAGATCGTAGGCGCTGCCCTTGCCGACGACGATCTGAGTGCCTTCGGCATCGACCTCGGCGTTGTCCCTGAGCGGAGAATCCTGCCGGACCAGATAGGCCCCCTCGATCAGTACGTAAGGGGCGGTGAAGCTGATGCCGGCACCGCGTTGCGGGTCGATGGCGAAGAAGCCGATGTCGGCGCGCTCCTCGGTGACGGCGGCCACGGCCCTGGCGGCGACGTCGACGGGCTGAAGTTCGAGTGGAACGCCCAGCAGGCGGGCCAGACTGTGGGCGAGATCGACCGAGACACCGGATGGTGCGGCATCGCCGGGCGCCTGGTGGGCCAGCAGCGGGTTGCCCAGGTTGATGACGGCCCGCAGCCGGCCGGTGGGAGCCAGGCCGGCCAGCAGAGCCGGGTCGTCGATGCGGGGGTGGGGCATGGTGGGAGTCTCCTGCGTCATCTGGTCATCTAATCGGATAGCGGCTGCCGGCGGAAGTGGTTTGCCATGATCCACGCGGCGGGCAGGCAACAGCATAGCAAGGGCTGGCGATGGCCCATCTTCCGGAGCAGTGCTGGCTGTCGGGGAATATGCCCGGGCCGGAGGGGGGGCGTTGGCCAGGTGTCGGGGCGTGTGCTGGCCCATGCCGTGTTGCAGACGCGGAAAAGGCAAGGCGTGCCGTGCTGGGCCGGGGAGACGTTTGCCCTCCGGGCGCCATCAGGCCGATAATCGGGGCTGAAGCGAATGAGGCCTGAGGATGACTGCGGGCTAGTGTGTCGACCATCAAGGGAGGAAGTCCGTGAGCGTGAGTGAGCCGGTCGTGCCTGGGCAGGGCGTGTCTGCGCCGGCGGGCGCAGCTGAAGATGCTGCGCCGGAGGCGCCGGCCCCTTCGTCTGCCGTCCTCAATCAGCAGTTTTCAACGCTGAACAGCCTGCGCCGTGCTCGTACCTGGGTTGATGTCTATCTGGTGACGGGGACCTGCCTGCACGGGCAGATTCGTTCCTTCGATTCCAACATGCTGCTGCTCCAGACGCGCAGTGGCGATGTGGCGCTCTATCACCACGCGATCAGCAGCGTGATGCGGGCCCAGAAGCGCGCCGGGGGCGCCAAGGGGGCGGGGGGGCGCAAGCCGGCCCTGTCACGTGGGGCGCCAGCAGGCCGGCCGGGCATGGCACGGGGTGACGATGCGCCGGCGCCCGCGCGGATCTGGCGTGATCCTGGCGAGCCGGCCCGCGAGCGTGGCCGTGATGCGGAGGGAATCCGCAACGAGGGTGGCCGCCTGACGGCCGGTGGTCGCCTGTCGGCCCCGCGCCGCAGCGTGACCCCGCCGGCCGGCGTGGTGGTGGTGCGTCACAAGCGGGTACGCACCATCGTCAAGCCGGAGGACGAGGGCTGATCCCGGGGCTTGGCCCAGCAGGCCGTCAGCCCAGCAGGCCGTCGGCCACGCCGCTGAGCGAGCTGATCCCCAGCACCAGAAACAGCACGGCGGCGCAGCGCTGCACCAGCCTGATCGGCAGCCGGCGCGCCAGCCGCTCGCCCGCCAGCACCACGGGTACGTTGGCCAGCATCATGCCCAGGGTGGTGCCCACCACCACGGCCAGCATGCTCTGAAAGCGGATGGCCAGCGCCACGGTGGTCACTTGCGTCTTGTCGCCCATCTCCGCCAGAAAGAAGGCCACCAGGCTGGCGCTGAAGACGCCGAGGCGGCTGTAGCGGCTGGCTTCTTCGTCGGGGCTGCCGTCGGGCACCAGCGTCCAGCCTGCCATCAGCAGGAATGACACGCCCAGCACCCACTTGAGGGTTTGAGGGGTCAGCCAGCTGCTGACCAGTGCACCCAGGGCGCCGGCCAGTGCGTGATTGACCAGGGTGGCCACCAGGATGCCGGTGATGATCGGGATCGGCTGGCGGAAGCGGGCAGCCAGCAGCAGGGCCAGCAGCTGGGTTTTGTCACCGATTTCGGCAAGGGTGACAATACCCGTTGAAATGAGAAAAGCTTCCATCGATGCGCGGGATGCTGGCCGATGTCGACGCGGGGGCAGCTGGGACAGCTGGATGAAGCTGGCAATGGTAGCAGCCCCGGATGATGGAGGCGATGGTCATCGTACCGCCATCAGGGTTATGCTTTGCTGCCTTCTTCTGTGCCCCGGGCTGCGGCCTCCCAGCCGTGGAACCTGTTCGGTGCAGATCGTGCAGGTGCGGATGCCGTGCCAATTTTCTTCTTTTCTGGCCTTTCATCATGTTCAGTTATCGCCACGCCTTTCATGCCGGCAACCACGCCGATGTGCTCAAGCACGCCATCCTGGTGGCCATCCTGCGCCATCTGGCGCTGAAGGACAAGGCGTTCTGGGTCTTCGACACCCATGCCGGAGCCGGGCGTTACCGGCTGGATGCGGCCGCCAGCAGCAAGAATGGCGAGCATGAGGGCGGGGTGATGGCGCTGTGGACTGAAAGGCGCCTGCCGGCCCTGCTGGCCGACTACCGGGACGAGGTGGCCCGTTTCGATCGTGTCTGGCGCAAGCATCCGGGGGCGGAGGCAGGTCGGGCGGGACCGGCCCGCCGGGCCGGTGTGCCGCAGGACGATCTGCCGGCCGTGCCGGGCTGGACGGCGGATGCGCCGCTGCCGCGTGCTTATCCGGGCTCGCCGTGGCTGGCGCTGCAGCAGATGCGTCCGCAGGACCGGTTGCGCTGCTTCGAGGCGCATCCGACGGAGGTGCGGGTGTTGCAGCAGGCGCTGGCTCCAGCCGGGCGCCAGGTGCAGATCTTTGGCGAAGATGGTTTCGAGGGGCTGAAGGCATTGTTGCCGCCCGTGTCCCGGCGCGGGCTGGTGGTGATCGACCCGTCGTATGAGGACAAGCGCGATTACGCGCGCGCGCGGCGCACGCTGATCGAGGCACTTGAGCGCTTTGCCACCGGCACGATGCTGCTCTGGTACCCGCTGGTGCGGCGGCGCGAGGCGATGTTGCTGATGGAGCATCTGGGCAGGCTGCCCGGTGCGCGCGACTGGCTGGATGTGCGCCTGCAGGTGTGCCGTCCGCCCGATGATGGGTACGGCCTCTATGGCAGTGGGGTCTACGTCATCAATCCGCCCTATACGCTGGCGCCGGCGCTGCACGAGGCCATGCCGGTGCTGCACCAGCTGCTGGGCCTGGACGAGACGGCCGGCTGGTGGATGCAGGCCTCGGATGAGGGCACACCGCCTGCCCGGGCAGCGGAGGGCGGTGGCGGGGCAGGCAGGGCGCGCACGCCGGGGCGGCCACATGGGCCGGGGCGGCCGGGCACCTCACCCGGGGCAGGTCGAGCCGCACGAACGATGCCGGCGTCCTCGCCGGCCCGTGCGCCTCGTGCCCCCCGACGGCAGGGGTAACCGCCCTCATGTAGTGGCCGTCGTGCTTCCTGCCGGCAGCGGGCAGGGGAGGGCCGCGGTGCCCGCGCTCAGTCCTGTTCCGGCTGGGGGCTTTTGTGACGTGTCGTCTGCCTGTGCAGGGCGCGGGCGCCTTCCAGTACCAGCATCAGCACGGCCAGCCAGATGGCGATGTAGGTGGGCCACTGGGCGGGCGGGATGCGCTCGCCCAGCAGCCACGAAGCCACCACCAGCAGTACCGGTTCGACATAGATCAGCAGGCCAAAGAGACTCAGGTTCAGACGGGGTGCCGACAGGGCCTGGCAGCCGAGGGCTGCGGCGCTGATCCATCCAGGGGCGCCAGCAGATGGGTGTAGGCGTACAGCACGGCAAACAGGGCCGAGGCAGCCACGTTGAGCAGCACGCCGTCGAGGTGGTTGCTCGTGACGGAAAGGCGGGTGAAGGCGTCAGGGCGTGTAGCAGGCATGACGAGGCGGGCAGGGAACAGCGTGCCGGCAGGGGCCGTCCGGGTAGCTTACCTGACCTGTTGCAGCAATCTGTCGGCACGCTTGCCGTTGGACATCATCCGGGCCTTGTTCTGCTGGATGGCCTTGGTGACGGCGTCGCGGTTGACCGGCTTGCCTGCCTGGATCATGCCGATCATCGCCATCATCAGGTGCGGTGGGCAGTCGTAGAAGTAGAGCCCTTCCTTGTCGAGGGTGACGGTGAATTTCTCGTCGAGCGCGCTCTTCCAGGGGGTGGCGCCGTCCGGCACGGCCAGTGAACGTACCTGGTGACCGGAGTTGGTCGGTTCGAAGGTCACGGTGTCACCGACGGCCACTTCGAGGAAGGCCGGTTCGAACACCATGCTGCCGTCGGTGCCGTTGTTGAGCATCTTGACCGTGTGTTCGGCCGCCTGGAGCGGCGCGGTGCCCAGGATGGTGAAAGCCAGGCCGATGAGCAGGGAAGAGGTTTTCTGTTTCATGATGACGGGATGGGAGGGAAGATCAGGTCGAGTCAGGTCAGGGCGGGCAGCGCCGGATCCGGTGCTCCGGCCCTCATCGACCTGGTAGCGGATCGTGCGCACGTGCGGATGGCCGAAGCGGTCGATCTGCACGTCGACCGGGACGTCATAGAGCTTTTCGATCAGCCCGGCCGAAATGACCTCGGCCGGTGGGCCGAAGGCTTGCAGCTTGCCGTCGGCCAATACCACCAGCCGGTCGGCGTATTGCGCGGCCAGATTAAGGTCGTGCAGGATGGTGACGGTGATCCAGCGGTTGGCACGGGTCTGGCGATGCAGGTGGTCCATCAGCACCACCTGGTAGCGCATGTCCAGCGCGCTGACGGGTTCGTCCAGCATCATCACCTCGGGTGAACGCAGCAGCACCTGGGCAAACAGGGCCATCTGGCGTTGCCCGCCACTGAGCGCGTGGATGGGGCGTTCGGCGATGTGTAGCAGGCCCACGGCCTCGAGTGCCTGCAGGGCCGCCAGCACGGTGTCGTCATCGACGCGCATGCCCAGCCGGTCCAGGCGCCCCAGCATCACCACTTCCAGGGTACTGAGGTCAAGATCCAGGCGGGTGTCTTGCGGCATGTAGCCAAAGCGCTGCCGCCACTGCGGCAGGCGCTGGCTGCGCTGGTCGTCGCCGTTCAGGCGGATGTGACCCGCGCTGGGGCTCAGTTCGCCAAAGAGCGCGCGCATCAGGCTGGTTTTGCCACACCCGTTGGGGCCGATGATGGCCGTGACCTCGCCCGGCCGGAATCCCACCGAATAACCGCAGGCGACCGGATGGGTGCCCGCGTGCAGGTGCAGGTTGTCCACTTCAAGCATGGGCGCGCCTCCAGCCCAGGATCAGCCAGAAGAAGAAAGGCACGCCGATGATGGCCGTGACCACGCCCACCGGAAAGAGTGCGCCGGGTACCAGTGTCTTCGACAGCACCGAGGCGGCCGACAGCATGGCGGCACCGCAGAGCATCGACAGCGGGATGAAGAAACGCTGGTCCTCGCCAACCAGCATCCGGGCGATGTGTGGCGCCACCAGCCCGATGAAGCCGATCACGCCGACGAAACTGATGGCGGTGGAGGTGAGGAAGGCCACCAGCACCAGTGTCTTGAGTCGAAGGCGTGCCACGTCGACCCCCAGGCTGCGGGCCCGGGCCTCACCCAGCCGCAGGGCCGTCAGTTTCCAGGCGTCACCCATCAGGAGTACGGTGCAGACCACCGTGACGGTGGTGGTGATGGCCAGGGAAGCCCACGAGCTGCGTTGCAGGCTGCCGAACAGCCAGAACATGATCTGCTGGTTCAGCTCGGGGGATGAGACGAACTGCAGCATCGACATCAGCGACTGGAACAGGAACAGCAGGGCGATGCCGGCGAGGATCAGCGTCTGCGCGCTGACCTGCCTGAACATGGCGATGCCGAACAGGAAACAGGCCGCCAGCATGCACATCAGGAAGGCGCCGATCGGCACACTGTAGAGGGGTTCGATCCGCACGCCGATGAGATCGGCATGCAGGCCAAGGGCTGCGCCCAGCCCGGAGGCTGCGGCCAGACCCAGCGTGTAGGGGCTGGCCAGCGGGTTGTCGAGCAGGGTCTGCATCTCGGCACCGCCCAGGGCCAGGGCCGCGCCCACCACCAGCGCCATCAGCGCCACCGGCAGACGGAAATCCCAGACGATGGTGCGGGCCCCGATCGAGGCGGCGTCGGGATCAAGCAGGGTGTTGAGCACGTCCCTGAGCGGCATCAGCGAAGGGCCGGTGATGACATCGAGGACGGTGGTGCACAGGATGATGAGCAGCAGCACTGCCAGCCAGATGAAGCGACGGGTTTCGCGCCGACGTTGTTGCCGCAGTGCCTGCTGCAGGGCATCAGGGGCACCGGATGTCGGCGTCATGGCCGCGCTGTCCGTCGCGCTCACGCCGGTGGCGGGGAGAGGGGATTCAGAGGTGTTCATGCTCGGTCAGCCCCTGTCCGGGGCGCGGTACAGCGTCACCCGGGCAGGCGCCTTCGTTCGTGGGTTACCCGGTCACTTTGCGTCATCCAGACCGACGTAGAAAGTGCCGCTGGGCACGACCGGCAGGTAACGCTTGTAGAAATCGATGTAGTTGGCCTGTGGGTCGATATCCTTGAACAGCTGCGGATAGGAAGCCTTCGCCACGTACTGGATCGACGGATAATCGGTGATGCTGCGCGATGCCCCCTGATAGACGCCGTAGACGCGCTTGTCTTTCACGGCCGGCAGGCTGTTCCAGCCTGCGCGCTGGGTGAAGGTCTTCAGGCGCTGGATGGCATCCGCCTTTTCGACCCCCTGGCCCATCAGCATGGCGGTGGGATTCTTCTTGGGTTCAGTGCCGGCGATCAGCACCACCTGCGGCTGCGAGGTGAGGATCTGTTCGGGGTTGAGCATGCCCCAGAATTCGACGAAGGGCGCCGAAATGTTCTCGCCGCCAGCCAGGCCGATCACGCTGCCCCACATGTTCTTGCCGTAGGTGAAGCTGTATTCGGAGGGACCCTTGTCGCCAAACTCTGCATAGACACGCGGCTTGGGCAGGCCGGCCTTTTCGATGCGCGATGACACCTCGGTGATGGCGGCCTGGTATTCGTTGGCAATCTCCTTGGCACGCTTCTGCTGACCGGTGATCTCGCCGAACAGCAGGGTGCTGGCCACATGGTTGTCGACGCTCTGGTCGTTGTAATCGACCACGACGACAGGAATGCCGGATTTCTCCAGGCGCTCGACGTCGGGCCCCAGGCCGATGTATTGCCATTTGGCCAGCACCACCACGTCGGGCTGCAGGGCCAATACCTTTTCAACCGAAAAGCTCTGCACTTCGACCTCGCCGACGTCAGGAATGTCCTTCAGCGAGGGACGGTGGGCCACATGCAGCTTCCAGTTGGCCGGACGCCAGCCCTCCCAGGCTTCACGCGAGATGCCCACCACCTTGTCGAAGGCCTTTTCGGTGCCGACGGCCATGTAGTCCTCGAAGTAAAAGCCGAGCAGGACGCGCTTGGCGGGAGATTCGATGCGAACCTTGCGACCTTGAATGTCGGTCACTTCCTTGGTGGCAGCATGGGCAGCGCCCATCGACAGGGTGGTGGCGAGTGCAGCCAGCAGGGTGCGGGAGGAGATGCGGATTGGCATGATCTGACCGAAGACTGAAAAAAATGTGAAGGGAATGTGTTGTGGCGGTGCCGGCACGTGCCCGCGGCATGAAAGGCCAGGCATGTGCCAGTGTCAGCAACGACAAACAACGGCAATCGGGGACGGGGAATGCAGGTCGGTTTTCACCCCGATGGGGGAAGATCCGGGCCTGCCACGACACCCGTATGCCGGACAGTGATTAAAACAAAGTAATGATCTTATCGATTATCAGTCACCTCTGTGGCCAAGCCCTTTCTGCGGAAGGGCTTTCGTCAGCCGTGGGCCTGGGTGAGCAGTGCGTAGGCGGCGGTGGCAGGTTGTGCTGCAGGCGGTGTGGCGCCCGGGGCGCCCAGCCGGATCATGGCCGTCGTCTCGTCCACCAGGCTCAGGCCCTGTGCCTGTAGCCAGGCATGCAGCAGCGGGGCGCCGGGCGTGTCGGGGGCTGGAGCAGACATGGCACGGGCGGGAGCGCCAAAAGCCGGCACGGGCGCGGCGAGGTCGATACGGATGAACTGGCCGTCCATGCCCCGGGTGAGCCAGCGCAGCAGCGACAGCAGCTGCGTGTCGTTGTCTGCCAGCACCGGCCCCAGCACCCAGCCTCGACCAAAGCGGCGCAGCAGCCCAAAGCCATGACGCTGGCCGGCATGGTCTTCGAGGACCGCTGCACGCACGGTGGATGGCGGTGGGGGGGCACCGTGAGACTGGCGAACGGTGGCGTCATCAAGCGCCGTGCCCAGGAGCTGCCGCAGCAGCCAGCCCCGGGCCATGCCGCGCCGGGCCTCGTCCTGTGCCACCAGTGTGTCGATGTCGTCGGCGCGCAGGGCGCGTGTGTCCAGGCCGGTGGCCGGATCGGCGCTGGGGCCGGTATTCATGCCGGGCAGGGTAGCGGTGGGGGTAGGGTGCCAGATGCCCTGGTACTGCCGGCAGCGGCCGCTGGGCACGAAACCCAGTGAGGCATAGAGGGGCATGCCCGCCTCGGTGGCATGCAGCAGCACGTTGCGGCCGTCCAGATCGTGCAACAGTTGCCGGAGCAGGTGCCGGCCGATGCCGCGCCCTTGCCATTCGGGGGTGACGATCACCATGCCGATGCTGGCCTGCTGCGAGCCCCAGTGCCAGACCAGCGCGGTGCCGATCAGCGTGTCGTCCTTGCATGCCGCGACTGCCTGGCCGTGTGCCTGCGCCTGGCGCAGATAATCGGCCCAGTCTTCCTGTCGGTGCGGCCAGCGCAGCGCCTGGCTCATCGCCCAGGCGGCCGCCAGGTCGTCGTCGCGCAGCGGGCGCAGGTGCAGGTGGGGTGGACATGAGGGGCTCATGCCGGGCCCCCGTGAAAAACGCGCAGGAGCCGCCCGGGTGTGGCACGCGCGCTGGCCAGGTGCGCGCTGCCGGCCGGCTCCGCCTTCATTCTTCGGGTTGCGAGATGAAACCCACCTTGGCCAGGCCGGCCTTCGAGGCATCGACGATGGTCTGGGCCACGTACTGATACGGCGTGGACTCATCGGCACGCAGGTGGACGGCGGGTTGCGGGTCTTGTGTGGCGGCTTCCTTGAAGCGGGCGGCGGCGTCTTCGCGGCTGACCGGATCCTTGCCCCAGAAGCGGTTGCCCTCGGCATCGATCGAGAATTCGATGACGTTGGGCTTGTTGTCGGTGGGGTTGGTGGTGGCTTTGGGCAGGGCCAGTTGTACCGAATTGGTGAGCAGGGGGGCGGTGACGATGAAAATCACCAGCAGCACCAGCATCACGTCGATCAGCGGCACCATGTTGATCTCGCCCATCGGCGTGTTGCTGTGCTTGGAGTCGAAGCTGGCAAAGGCCATGAGAGGTGTCCTTCTGAGGCAGGGGACACGCCGGGTGACCCCTGCCGGGTTCATCAACGATAGTCGGCGGGGGCAGTGCCGTCGCCACGCGACTGGCCGCGCAGGGTCTGGCCCGACGAGAGGAAGGCAAAAAGCTCGAAGGCAAAGGCATCCAGCTTGGCCGACAGCACGCGGTTGCGGCGGGTGAGCCAGTTGTAGCCGACGACGGCCGGCAGGGCCACGGCCAGGCCCAGGCCGGTCATGATGAGTGCCTCGCCCACCGGGCCGGCCACCTTGTCGAGCGAGCCCGAGCCGCTGAGGCCAATACCGATCAGGGCATGATAGACGCCCCAGACCGTGCCGAACAGGCCGACGAAGGGCGCGGTCGAGCCTACGGTGGCCAGCACGGTCAGGCCGTCTTCCAGGCGCACGGTTTCTTCATCCAGCACCTTCTTGATGGTGCGGGTGAGAAAGTCCTGCTCGCTGCCGGCCTCGGCCAGGCGCGCGGTGCCATAGCGCTGGTAATGGGCGCTGGCGTGCATGGCGTTGGCCGTCAGGCGCGAGAACGGGTCCTGAATGCCCCGGGTGGCAATTTCCTGTTGCACGGCCTCCAGCGAGGAAGCTTCCCAGAACATTTTCAGGAAGCGCTCGGAGCGGCTGCCGCGGATCAGGTGGGTGACGCCCTTGATGACGATCAGCGCCCACGAGATGACCGACATGAACAGCAGGATGCCCAGCAGCGACTTGCTGACCAGATCGCCCTGCGCAATGAAATGGCCAAAGCCAAGGGTGGTGGGTTCGTTCACGAGTGGTTACTCCAGTTGAAAATCGACGGGCACATGGGCAAGGCTGCGGACGGCAACCCCCTCGCTGTTGAGCTGTGGCGTGAAGCGGGCGCCACGGACGGCGGTCACGGCGGCATCGTCCAGCCGGGGAGAGCCGGAAGACGTCAGGATGCTGATCTTCAGCGGTACACCCTGCTCGTCGATCAGCACTTCCAGCATTACCTTGCCGGTTTCGCCGGCCCGTTTGGAAAAGGCGGGGTACACGGGCCTGGGCTGGCGCAGGTAATTGACGGCGCGCCCCTGGCGTACCGGCAGGGCATCACTGGGGCCAGGACGGCCTGAACCGGGCGATGGCGGCGTGCCGGCCGGCGCGTTGGGCGTGCCCTCCACCGGCGGGGCCGGTGGGGCGGGCGGCGTGGGCGCCGGTGGGGTGGGCGCAGGCGGCGCCGGCGGTGGAGGCTCGGGTGGTGGCGGCGGCGGGGGGGGCGCCTTGGGTTTTGGCGTGGGTTTTTTGGGCTTGGGTTTGGGTTTCTTCACCTCATAAACCGGGGGAGGCGCAGGGGCCGGCGGCGGCTCGGCCACCACCGGCTCGGGCTCCGGCTCGGGTTCGGGAGGGGGCGGCGGCGGTGGAGGCGGGGGCGCAGCGGGTTCGGGGATCACCGGCGGTTGGGGAGGGGCCTCGATCAGGTCCACGTAGACCGGCACATCGTCGCCCGCAGCGACGGTGAGCGTGTCGGCGCGACTCAGGCCGAACAGGATCAGGGCGTGCGCGGCCAGGACGCCGCCCAGCAGCGGCAGCTGGTGCCAGCGTGCCGTACCGCGATCGCGCCGGATGGCGGCAGCCAGCGAGGCGTCGAGCGCATCGGCCGATTCGGGCAGGGCAGCGGCAGACCGCACCGGGTCGGGCGCCTGTGGAGGGGCGGACGGTGTCTTCACACGAAAAAGGGGCTAGGGGTTACACGGGCCGGGCGCCATCACCTGCGCCATGCGGCCTGCACGTGTGCCGGGCAGGCAGGCAACGGGGCCGTGGCCTGCGTGCAGGTGCAGCGCTGGCCGCTGGCAGATATGGCCCATGCTCGATCATCAATGAGCTGGATAATGGTAACGATTCGCATTGATTCCTGCAAACATGACAAGGGCCGTGCTGGCAAGCAGGATTTCAGGATGGCGGGGCGTTTTCGTGCGGGGGGCAACACCGGTCCGTCGTGCGGCCGCCGCTGCGCTCCGGGGGGCGGCCGGTGGCATGGCCGGGGGCAGTCTGTACCTTACAATGGCCGGATGCGTGTTCATCCTCCTTCTTCTTCCGACCTGCCAGCGCGGCGTGCCCTGGTGCAGGTCGATCGGACGCTGACCGAGATGCGTCATGGCCGGCCTGTCATCATCCGGGCGGCCGACGGGCGCGACTGGCTGTATGCCGCTGTTGAAACCCTGTCGATGCCGTCCTGGCAGGCGTTGTCGTCGCTGGGTGGTGGCTGGAAGCTGTGTGTGTCGGTGCAGCGGGCGACGGTCATGGGGCTGTCGCTGGCGGCTGATGACGATCCGGCGGGCATCGACGTGCCGGGAACGGAGCAGCCCTTTGTCCGTGTGCTGTCCGGGGAGGTGCCGCTGGCCGCGCTGTGGCAGCAGGCGGGGCTGGATCTGTCGCAGTCGGCCGAGGCGGGCGGTGATGGTCTGGTGCCTGTGCAGGATGAGGCGGCCGAGGCGGCGCTGGCGTTGGCGCGTCACGGCCGGCTGGCCCCTGCGGTGGTGGGGCGGCCGCTGCCGCCTGTCGATACCCCGGGCGGGCGGGCACCTGCTGATGGGGCCGACGAGATCGGTCTGGATGCGCTGCTGCGGGTGGAGGCTGCCGTGGTGATGGAGCATGCACGGGCACGGCCGGTACTGCTCGACAGGGTGGCCGAGGCGCCGGTGCCACTGGCGGATGATGCGGATAGCCGCTTCGTGGTGTTCCGCGAACCAGGCAGTGACTTCGAGCACGTGGCGGTCATCGTCGGCAAGCCGGAGCTGGATGGCGACGAGCCGGTGCCGGTGCGCCTGCATTCCTCCTGCCTGACGGGTGACCTGTTCGGCAGCCTGCGCTGTGATTGCGGCGACCAGCTGCGCGGCACGGTCGCCCGGCTGGCCCGGCGTGGTGGCGGCATCGTCCTTTATCTGTCGCAGGAAGGCCGGGGCATCGGTCTCATCAACAAGCTGCGGGCCTATGTGCGTCAGGATCAGGGGCTGGACACGCTCGATGCCAACCATTCGCTGGGCTTCCGGATGGACGAGCGCCATTTTGCGGTGGCGGCCGGCATGCTGCGTCAGCTGGGCTGTCGGCGCATCCTGCTGCTGACCAACAACCCGGCCAAGATCGCGGCGCTGGCACAGGCCGGGATCGAGGTGCTCGACCGTGAGGCGGTGCTGGGCAGCGTCAACCCGCACAACCAGCGCTATCTGGCCACCAAGCTGCGCCGCGGGGGCCATCTGTTCGACGAGGATGAGCTGGGCGCCTCCTGAATGGACATGCTCGCCCCGGCAGGATGGTCGTCCACGCGGTGGGGGCGTGGCTCGGGTATGCTTCGGGACATCCCGCCTTCACAACACCGGAGAATCGCTTGAACGCCTCTTCTGCTTCCCAGATCAGCGGCAACCTGCCGGCTGGCCAGTCTTCGCCTGCCGACGAGGAAGGCCGGCCGATGTCCGAGGTCATCCGCGCCCGCATTCAGGCCAGCGGACAGCGCTTTCATGCCAATGACAACATCGCTGCCTTCATTCAGGACGATGCCGAGCGCGCGGCCCTGCAGGACGAGGTGGCGCAGAAGGTCGAGGCGCTGTTGCAGTCGCTGGTGATCGACACCGCCTCCGACCACAACACCCAGGATACGGCCCGGCGTGTGGCCAAGATGTATCTGAACGAGGTGTTTGCAGGGCGTTATCAGGCGGCGCCATCGATGACCGAGTTTCCCAACGTCGAGAAACTCAGCGAGCTGCTGGTGGTGGGGCCGATCACCGTGCGCTCGGCCTGCTCGCATCATTTCTGTCCGATCATGGGGCGGCTGTGGGTGGGTGTGCTGCCCAATGCCGATTCCAACCTGATCGGGCTGTCGAAGTATGCGCGCCTGAGCGAATGGATCATGAGCCGTCCGCAGATCCAGGAAGAGGCGGTGAAGACGCTGGCCGACGAGCTGGAAAAACGCCTCAAGCCCGATGGCCTGGCGGTGGTGATGAAGGCCGACCATTTCTGCATGCACTGGCGCGGGGTGCGTGACCAGAGCCAGATGACCTCGTCGGTGATGCGTGGGGCCTTCCTGCGCAATGCCAGCCTGCGGCGCGAGTTTCTCGGCCTGATCTGAACGCGCGCCCGTGACCGGTGCTGCTGGGGGCCATCCCGCCTCCATCGGTGCCGGCAAGGGCGATCTGAAGTTGCCCGAGTGTGTTCGGCTTTCCGTGTCCAGTATCCCTCCTGCGGCATGCTTGGGATCCGGCTGGCCGGCCAGCCACGGGTTTTGCCAACCAGATCGTCCACCATCAGTGTCAGGTCGATGTCCTCGTCCGGGGAGCCGCTGCACTCGCGTGTCGACAGCACCAGCAGGTCGGTCAGCAGGTGCAGCATCGTCTCGCCTTGCCGGTGGGAGCAGGGGCAGGGGATGCTGACATGGGGCGGCAGAACGGGGGAAGGACTATCATGCTGCAGCAATGAGGTCCTGTGCAAAAATAAGCCTGCTATGAAGATGCTATGAAGAAACAGACACTTCTGGTGACCGGTGGTGCCGGTTACATCGGTTCGCACACGGTGGTCGAGCTGCTGGCAGCCGGCCAGGATGTCGTCATCCTCGACGACTTCAGCAACGCCACACCCGGCGTCATCGACCGGATCGCCGAGCTGGCCGGACGCCGGCCGGTGGTGGTCGAGGGCGATGTCGGCGACCGCGAGACGGTGCGCACGCTGCTCAGCCGTCACCCGATCGATGCCACCATCCATTTTGCCGGCTTCAAGGCCGTGGGTGAGTCGGTGGCCAGGCCGCTGGCCTACTACCACAACAACGTCAGCGGCATGATCGTGCTGTTGCAGTGCCTGGAAGAGGCCGGCGCGCGCCGGCTGGTGTTCAGTTCGTCGGCCACGGTCTACGGCGACCCGGCCTCGGTGCCGATCCGCGAGGATTTCCCCACCGGCGCCACCAACCCGTATGGCCGCACCAAGTGGCACATCGAGCACATCCTTGCCGACCTGGCCCATGCAGAAACCGCCTGGTCGATCGGTGTCCTGCGCTATTTCAATCCGGTCGGGGCGCATCCCTCCGGCCGCATCGGCGAAGATCCGAAAGGCATTCCCAACAACCTGATGCCCTTCGTCACCCAGGTGGCCGTCGGCAAGCGGCCGCAGCTGTCGGTCTTCGGGGGAGACTACCCCACGCCCGATGGCACCGGCGTGCGCGACTACATCCACGTCGTCGATCTGGCCCTGGGCCATCTGGCGGCGGTGCAGAAGGTGATGGCCGGTACCGGGGCCTGGACCGTCAATCTGGGCACCGGGCGCGGCTATTCGGTGCTGGAGATCGTCAAGGCCTTCGAGCAGGCCAGCGGGCGGAAGATTCCCTACCAGATCGTCGACCGCCGGCCGGGCGACATTGCCCAGTGCTATGCCGACCCGACACTGGCCGAGCAGATGCTGGGCTGGCGGGCAGAGCGCGATCTGGCACAGATGTGCGCCGACAGCTGGCGCTGGCAGCAGCAGAATCCGGACGGATACTGAGGCCAGAAACCTGCCTGTCGCACCGGGCCCGTCTTGCCGCTGCTGCCTACCCCATGGTCCGGCCACGGGGCGTTGGGGCGCTGGAGCGGAGGCGCCCGTGCCGGGTCAGGGTGTTTTTCCCTATCGGGATGCCTGCTGCCCTGGCCCTTCGGCCAGCCGTGTGCAGACCTGAGCGGGGTCGGTCTGGCGCAACTGCGCCAGCAGCTGCCGGGCGCTGCCCCGCTGGCCCACCGGTACGTCGGGATCGATCTCGGCCAGTGGCATCAGTACGAACAGCCGTTGTGCCATCCGCGGGTGCGGCAGTGTCAGAAAGGCGCTGTCGGCGGAGTCGGTGCCGTAGAGCAGCAGATCCAGATCCAGTGTGCGCGGAGCATTGCGATAGGGGCGCTCGCGGCCGGCAGCGGTTTCGATCGCCAGCAGGGCTTGCAGGAGCTGTGCTGCCGTCAGCGTGGTGTGCACGCGCACGACCTGGTTGAGAAAGTCTGGCCCCTGGGCCTCGAAGGGCGGGCTGCGATAGAGGCTGGAGCTGGCTTCCAGCCGGGTGCCGGGCAGCGCAGCGATGCGTTCACCGGCTGCGGCCAGCGTCTGGGCCGAATCGCCCAGGCCACTGGGCAGGTTCGATCCCAGACCGATCCAGGCCCGCTGGGCCCGCGGAGCAGGGCTGTGCATGGGGGCTCCGGCCGGTGCCGGGGCGTGTGGCGGTACGGCCGGGCCTGGCAGTGCCGCCGGGGCATTGTCCTTCATTCGGCCGGGCCTGCGTCGGGCGCCGGAGGGGAGGCGGCCTGACGGGAGGGCGAGGCGCTGTCGCTGGTGCCTCCTTCGGCGGCCTGACGCCGGGCGCCACGACGGCGGCGGCGCCGGCTTTTCTGGTCGGCACTCTTGCCCAGCCCCTGCACCATCTGCTCCCGTTCACCACGTTCGGCATCGATGAAGCGTGTCCACCAGTCGCCCAAGGCCGGGTCCAGTTCGCCAGCGGCGGCGCGCAGCAGCAGGAAATCGTAGCCGGCCCGAAAGCGCATGTGCGCCAGCAGCCCGAAGGCAGCACGACCGCGTTTTTCCAGCCGTGGCTGCATCACCCAGATCTCGCGCATGTCGGCCTGGTAGCGGCGTTGCAGCGAGAGCTTGTTGCCCTGTTCGTCGAGCACGCTGTCGATGGCGGCGTGCAGGGCGGGGTAGAGGTGTTCGCCACGGGCCACATGGGCTTGCCAGCGCACCCGTACCTGCGGCCACAGCAGCGCGGCAAACAGGAAGCTGGGGGAGACCGACTTGCCGGCGCGCACGCGTTCGTCCGTCCGGCTGAGTGCTTCGGTGATGAAGCGCTCGTCGGTCTCGAACAGCAGGTCGAGCAGCGGCAGCACGCAGTGGTGCAGCCCCTCCTGGCGCAGGCGCTGGATGCAGCCCAGGCCATGACCGCTTTCCAGCAGTTTCAGGATCTCGTCAAACAGCCGGGCCGGCGGCACGTTTTCGAGCAGGGGGGCCAGCTCGCGGATCGGCTTGAGGGTGGGGGGATCGACATCGAAACCCAGTTTGGAGGCAAAGCGCACGGTGCGCAGCATCCGCACCGGGTCTTCGCGGTAGCGGGTGGCCGGGTCGCCGATCATGCGCAGCACGCGGCGCTGGATGTCGTCGACACCGCCCAGCGGGTCGATCAGTGTCTCGGTGACGGGGTCGTAATAGAGCGCATTGACGGTGAAGTCGCGCCGGCTGGCATCTTCTTCGCGGGTGCCGAAGACATTGTCGTTCAGCATCCGGCCGTGCTCGTCGGTCTGGGCATTGGCCTGTGCCGCACGGAAGGTGGTGACCTCGATCGTCTCGCGGCCGAACATCACGTGGACGATGCGGAAACGCCGGCCGATCAGGCGCGCCCGCCGAAAGATGGACTGCACGGCCTCGGGCGAGGCATCGGTGGCGACGTCGAAGTCCTTGGGGGTGAGGCCCAGCAGCAGGTCGCGCACGCCGCCCCCGACGATATACGCTTTGTAGCCGGCTTTCTGCAGCCCTTCGCAGGTGCGCATGGCTGCACTGGAGACGGCAGCGCGCGAAATGCCCAGGGCCTGTGCGGCATGGGTGCGAGGCTGCGGCAGGGGGGCAGGAGGCGCCTGACGCGCCTTGGAGCGGCCGGCCCGCGGGGCCGGTTGGGCTGTGCGGGCGCCACGGCGGCCCAGCATCCAGTTGAGAAAACGGGGTAGCACGTTGCCTAGCTTGGGTTGAACAGGTCGATGATGGGCCAGCCACGTTCGGTGGCCACCTGGCGCAGGACGGCATCGGGGTTGGTGGCCACCGGGTGGGTGGCCATCTCCAGCATCGGCAGGTCGTTGCGGGAATCGGAATAGGCCCAGACCTCGTCGAAGTCTGCGATGGCGTGGCCCAGTTCGGCCAGCCAGGCGTGGATGCGCTGCAGCTTGCCGGCCTGGAAGGTGATGATGCCCTGCGGCTCGCCGGTATAGACGCCATCCACCTGTTCGCCTTCGGCGCCCAGCAGGTGCGTCACGCCAAAGAGTGCGGCGATCGGCGTGGTGATGAAGCTGTTGGTGGCGGTGACGATGGCGCAGAGGTCGCCGGCCTGCAGGTGGCGGCGCACCAGGGCCAGTGCCGGCTCGTGAACGGCGGGCTTTACCACGGTATCGAGATAGGCCTGCCGCCAGCCCTCGATCTCGGCGGCCGGGCGCTGGGCAAAGCCCGACAGCACGAAGCGCAGGTGCTCCTCGGGGTCGAGCGTGCCGGCCTTGTACTGCGCATAGAACGCATCGACGCGGGCATTGTATGCGTCGGGATCGGCCAGTCGCCCCGTACGGCCCAGAAACCGGCCCCATTCGGTGTCGGAATCGATCGGCAGCAGCGTGTGGTCCAGATCGAACAGTGCAAGTCTTTTCATCCAGTGATTTTAAAGCGATCTGCGGCCGATGCGGCAACTGCGGCCCGGTCGTGCCTGCCCGGGCACGGGTTCGTGCCCGAGAGGGGCGTGGAGCGGAGGCGTGTCTCTGCGTGTGCTGCCGCGCGTGTACGTGCTGGCGTCACGGGGGGCGGGGAAGGCGGGCCCAGGGGGTGATGAGGCGATGGGCGGACACCGGGCGGGGAGCCGAGCGGCACCCTATGGTTTTGCCGGATTGATAAAATGACGCCACGTGAACAATGGCCGAGGCCCCGATGAGCGAAATCGCGATCACCATCAGTCTGCTGTCACTGGTTGCCGTCATCGGCCTGTTCATCGGGCACGTCAGGTTTCGAGGCGTCAGCATCGGTATCGGTGGCGTGCTGTTCGGCGGCATCCTGGTCTCGCACGTGATGGGGCGCTTTGGCGTCACGCTGGATGCCCACACGCTGCATTTCATCCAGGAATTCGGCCTGATCCTGTTCGTCTACACCATCGGCATCCAGGTGGGGCCGGCCTTCTTTGCCTCGCTGCGGCAGTCGGGCCTCAGGCTCAACGGTTTTGCGGCGATGATCGTGGCACTGAGCGGCGTGCTGGTGGTGGCGCTGCACAAGGCCTTTGACGTGCCGCTGCCGGTCATCCTCGGCATCTTCTCCGGCGCCGTCACCAACACGCCCTCGCTGGGGGCTGGCCAGCAGGTGCTGGCCGAACTGGGCGGTGCCACCGACGTGATGGGCATGGGCTACGCCATCGCCTATCCCTTCGGCATCATCGGCATCCTGCTGTCGATGTGGCTGATCCGCCTGATCTTCCGCATCAGTGTCGACCGCGAGGCCGAAGCCTACGATGTCGAGCGCAGCCGTCAGCAGGCCGGGCTGGACACGATGAATGTCCGTCTCACCAACCCCAACCTCGATGGCTTGAGCATCAAGGACATCCTCGATTTTGAAGATCATGACGTGATCTACTCGCGCCTCAAGCGCGAGGGCGAGTTGATCGTGCCCAAGGTCGAGACGGTGCTCAAGACCGGTGACGTGCTGCACCTGGTGGGCAAGAAGCCGGTGCTGCGCAAGATGCAGCTGATTCTGGGCGAAGAGGTGAGCGAATCGCTCTCCACCAAGGGCACGGTGTTCCGTTCGGTGCGGGCCGTCGTCACCAACGACAAGGTCTTTGGCAAGAAGCTGCGCCACCTCAAGCTGCAAACCTCGCACGATGTCGTGATTTCGCGCCTGAACCGTGCCGGTGTCGAGCTGGTGCCCAATGGCAGCATGACGCTGCAGTTTGGCGACGTCATCAACCTGGTCGGCCGTCAGGAAGACATCGACGTCGTCATGGCGATGATCGGCAATGCCGAACAGAAACTGCAACAGGTGCAGATGCTGCCGATCTTCATCGGCATCGGCCTGGGCGTGCTGCTGGGGTCGATTCCGCTGTATGTGCCGGGCTTTCCGGTGGCGCTGAAGCTCGGGCTGGCGGGAGGCCCGCTGGTGGTGGCACTGGTGCTGGCCCGCATCGGCGGCATCGGCAAGCTCTACTGGTTCATGCCGCCCAGTGCCAACCTGGCGCTGCGCGAGATCGGCATCGTGCTCTTTCTGGCGGTGGTGGGCCTGAAGGCGGGGGGGCACTTCTTCGACACGCTGCTGAGCAAGCAGGGCGTGGAGTGGATCGGCTATGGTGCGCTGATTACCCTGGTGCCGCTGCTGATTACCGGTGTGGTGGCCCGCATTTACGGCAAGCTCAATTACCTGACGCTGTGCGGCCTGCTGGCTGGCTCGATGACCGATCCGCCGGCGCTGGCCTTTGCCAATGCCATCAAGGAAAACAACGGGGCGGCGGCACTTTCCTATGCCACCGTCTATCCGATGGTGATGTTTTTGCGCATCATCCTGCCGCAGCTGGTGGCCATCCTGCTGTGGGCCACGGATTGAGGGGACGGCCCGTGTCCCGTGGCCGGATGGGGTGAGGCCGGGCGTCGCGGTGGGCGCCTGCAAGGAGGCCGTGCCGGTGGCTGGCAAAAGCCCGGACGGCCGGGGTGCCCCTGTTTCAGGCGTCAGGCTCAGGTCTAAGGCGTCAGGCGTCGTGTGGCGTGACTGGCCGGTCCCGGTTTTGCAGATAGTCGCGCAACAGCGGTAGCGTCAGCGGCCGCTTGCTGGTCCAGACCAGCTGGTCCAGCCCGTCCAGAATGGCTTTCAGGCTGGCCATGTCGCGCCGGGTGTGGCGCAACAGGTAGGCGATCAGGTCGGCGCCCAGGGTCAGCCCGCGCTCGCGGGCCAGATGGGTGAGGGCCGCAGCCAGCGCCTCGTCATCCAGCGGTGTCAGGCCAAAGACCATGCCCCAGCCCAGCCGGCTCACCAGCTCCGGCATCAGCTTCAGCCGTATGGGCGGCTGGGCCCCAAACACCACCAGTGCATGATCGGTCGTGGCCGTCAGCTCGTTGAAACGGTGAAACAGTGTCTGCTGGCGCCCCTTGCTGTAGCCGTCCACATCGTCCACCACCATCAGCCGCGGGCATTGCAGGCGCATCAGTGCCTGTGCCAGATGGCTCTTGCCGGTGCTCTCTGGCCCCCAGATGTAGAAAAAGCGTGGCTCGGGCGCTTCGCCCTGTTGCAGGCTGTCCACCAGCCGGCGCAGCGATGTCAGGCATTCCAGGTTTTCACCGGGCACGAAGTTGTCGAGCGAGGGCGGCGGCGGCGGCCCGAAGTCCAGCACCAGCTGGCCTTTGGGCTGGTCGGGGGCGTCGGCAGGTGGCAGGGACGAGGCGGGGCTGTGCATCGCCGGATTTTACCTGCTGGTGATGCGCTGGCTGATGCCGAAGCGTGAATGTTGCCGCTGGCCGACCACGGCTGGCAGGAGGCCCATGCCTACTGGCGGCCAGGGTCTGGGCGAGCTATTCCCTGCGGCAGTGACCAACGAGGCAGGTGAACGCTTGTCGTGACCGGCACCTGCCAAGGCTGGCTCAGTCGAGCACGACCAGATGCCGGGGCCCGGCGCCGGGGACGGCTTCCGGTGTCAGCCGGCGGTCGAAGGTCACGAAGCGTCCACCGTGCCGGACGGCCAGAGCCAGCAGATAGGCGTCGGTCAGTTGTCGATGCCCCAGGATGTGCTGCCAGTTCAGCGTGCCCGGATCTGTCAGGCTGAGGTCATCAGGCCAGAAGGCATGCAGGGGGTCAGCGCAGGCTTCCGCCAGTCGGGCCGCAGTTTCGGCGGGGGGCAGTGGTCCTCCAGGGTAGGAGGGTTGCGACAGGATCCGGATGCATCCGTTTTGGGTGATGGGGCAGGAGGCCCACCCGCCGTTGTCGACTTCGCGCTCCATCCAGGCTGCCGCACGGGCATGATGGATGTGTTCGACATCCAGCAGGGCGATCAGCGTGTTCACGTCGAGCAATGCGCGCATCACACGCCCTCGATGTCCCGGAGGCGATTGATCTCGTCGTTGGTGACGGCAGCGCCACCGCGCCGGCCAAACGGACGGAAGCCTCCCCGGATGACGGTCGTGTCCGGGGCTGAGCCGTGGTGATGGCTGCTGAGCGCCTGGCGCACTAGTCGGGAGATCGTCTTGCCGGTCGACTCCTGTCCGGATCGGGCCAGCTCCTTGACGGCCATGAGCACGTCTTCATCGATATCGAGCGTCGTTCGCATTGTCGGTACCTCTGTGCCTGAACGGAGGCCATCCACAGCATTGTTTCGGAGCATTTCTAGGGTAGCACAAGGTGATGAGATGATGAGTTGATGTTGTGATGTCATGATGGAATGGCAATGGGGCAAGGGGGCACGGGGGCACTGGGGAAATGGGGTGATGAGGGTGATGAGGGGGCGGGGCCTCCCGGTCGTTGGGCCGGTCAATGCCTGTCCGGATCGGGTCAGCGCCTTGACGCACGCTAGAATCCTGTCTGAAGCCGGACCTGTCGTCCGGCCGCCGGGGTACAGGGGCAGGCAGCGGGCCTGCCGTGCCGGCACGGTACCGACTGGAGTGCGCGAGGACGCCATGGCAGACACAACGGGCAAAGGACTTTCTTATCGTGATGCAGGCGTCGACATCGATGCCGGGGATGCGCTGGTCGAGCGGATCAAGCCGCTGGCGGCGCGAACCCGCCGGCCGGGGATGCTGTCGGGCATCGGCGGCTTTGGCGGCCTGTTCCAGATTCCCGAAGGCTATCGCCAGCCGGTACTGGTGTCGGGCACCGATGGTGTCGGCACCAAGCTGAAACTGGCTTTTGCCCTCGACGATCATGGCAGCATCGGCATCGACCTGGTGGCGATGAGTGTCAACGACATCCTGGTGCAGGGGGCCGAGCCGCTGTTCTTCCTCGATTACTTTGCCTGTGGCAAGCTCGACGTGGAGACCGGTGCGGCGGTGGTCGGGGGCGTGGCCAGCGGTTGCGAGCAGGCCGGCTGTGCGCTGCTGGGGGGGGAAACGGCCGAGATGCCGGGCATGTACCCTGATGGTGAATACGATCTGGCCGGCTTTGCGGTGGGGGTGGTCGAGCGTGAGCAGATCATCGATGGCAGCCGGGTGCAGGCGGGCGACCGGCTGCTGGGGCTGGCCTCGTCCGGTCCGCATTCCAACGGCTATTCGCTGGTGCGCAAGGTACTGGAGAAGGCCTTGGGCGAGGTCTCGGCCCAGGCGCTGCAACAGCCGCTGGCGGGCAAGCCGCTAGCGCGGCATGTGATGGCCCCCACCCGCATCTACGTGAAGTCGCTGCTGCCGCTGCTGCGTGATCCGGCCCAGCCCGTGCATGCGCTGGCCCACATCACCGGCGGCGGCCTGGTCGACAATGTGCCGCGCATCCTGCCCGAGGGGCTGGTGGCCGAGATGCACGCCAGCCGCTGGACGCGCCCGGTGATCTTCGACTGGCTGCAGGCGCAGGGTGGCATCGACGATGCCGAGATGCACCGGGTGTTCAACTGCGGCATCGGCATGGTGCTGGCCGTGGCCGCGGCCGATGTGCCGGCCGTCACCCAGGCCTTGCAGGCAGCGGGCGAGCAGGTCTTCGAGATCGGTGAGGTGCGGGCCAACCGCGGTGGCGAGGCGCCGGCCATCGTCGTGCCGGCCTGAGCCTGCTGTCCCCGGCCGTTTTTTGCATCTTCGTTACTTGTGGGCAACATGGGGCCGGCACAATGCCGGCCTGCTGGTGCGCCAGCCTGGCGTGCATCCCGAACAAGACAATGAGGAATCCGAATGGCCGTTTCTTCTTCCGCCTCCGCTTTGCAGCACCGCCCCGGCATGGGGGCACTCCCTTACGACGGGGGCGTGTCCTTCCGCGTCTGGGCGCCTCATGCCGACCAGGTCTGGGTCATGGGGGATTTCAACCAGTGGTCGAAGACGGAACATCCGTTGACCCATGAAGGCAACGGCTACTGGTATGCCGATGTCAAGGGCGCGAAAGCCGGGCAGGAGTACAAGTTCGTGCTCCGCAACGGCGAGACCGTGCTGGCGCGGATCGACCCCTACGCGCGGCAGGTGACGAACTCGGTCGGGCATGGCGTCATCTACGACCCGGATGCCTTCGACTGGCAGGGCGATGACTTTCACTTCACCTCGCACAACGAGCTGGTCATCTACGAGCTGCACATCGGCTCCTTCCACGCGACCGAAGCGGGCAAGCCGGGTGGTTTCGACACCGTCCTCCAGCGCCTCGATCATCTGGAGACGCTGGGCGTCAATGCCATCCAGATCATGCCGATTTCGGAGTTTGCCGGCGATTACTCGTGGGGCTACAACCCGGCACACGTGTTTGCCGTCGAGAGCGCCTATGGCGGTCCCGACGGATTCAAGTGTCTGGTCCGCGAGGCCCACAAGCGCGGCATCGCCGTGATTCTGGACGTGGTCTACAACCATTTTGGCCCGAGCGACCTGGACCTGTGGCAGTTTGACGGCTGGCAGGAGAACGGCAAGGGCGGCATCTACTTCTACAACGACCACCGCTCGAAGACCCCCTGGGGCGATACCCGACCCGACTACGGACGTGGGGAGGTTCGCCAGTTCATCCATGACAACGCGATGATGTGGCTGGAGGACTTCCACCTGGATGGCCTGCGCTGGGACATGACGCTCTACATCCACAGCGTGCATGGCGATGGCGGCGAGGCCATTCCCGAGGGTTGGAGCCTGATGCAGTACGTGAACCAGTCGGTGCGCGAGCGTTTCCCGGGCCGGATCATGATTGCCGAAGACCTGCACAGCAACGCGGCCATCACGGCCGATGTCGCGCGGGGTGGTGCCGGTTTCCACTCGCAGTGGGATGCACAGTTCGTGCATCCGATCCGTGAGATGGTGATCCATTCCGATGATGCCGGCCGCTCGATGGAGGCGGTGCGCACCGCGATCACCTGGCGCTATGAGGAGGATGCCTGCAACCGGGTGATCTACAGCGAGTCGCACGATGAGGTGGCCAACGGCAAGGCGCGGGTGCCCTACGAGATCAACCGTGGGGACCCCACCGGCTGGCATGCCCAGAAGCGCTCGACGCTGGCGGCGGCGCTGCTGTTCACCTCGCCGGGCATCCCGATGATCTTCCAGGGGCAGGAGTTCCTGCAGGGCGAGTGGTTCCGTGACGACGTGCCGCTCGACTGGAACCTGCACGAGGATTTTCATGGGGTGGTGCGCCTGTACCGCGACCTGATCCGTCTTCGGCTGAACAGGGATGGGGTCAGCCGGGGGCTGTGTGGTCAGCATGTGGCGGTGACCCACGTCGACGATGCCCGCAACCTGATCGCCTTCCAGCGCTGGGACGAGCATGGCGATGGTGATGACGTGATGGTGATCGCCAATTGCGGCCACGAGAGCCGAGAGCAGGTCCGCATCGGCATGCCGCAGGCCGGCCTCTGGCGGCTGCGCTTCAATTCCGATGCCGTGATCTACAGTGATGATTTCGGCAACGCCGGCAGTGGCGACCTGAGCGCGTCCGGGGAGGGCCACGATGGGCTGCCGGCCAGCGCCGACATCAGCGTGGCGCCCTACAGCGTGCTGATCTACAGCCGGGATCCGTCCTGAGCGGCTGCCGGCGCGCGTTTCGGGCGCCGGCAGCCCGCCCCCCGCCCTGACCGGGGTAGGCGGGCGCGACCATCCGTCAAGAGGCGCAGCCCCTCCAGCGGCAGACACGTGCCGCTCAGGCCCTTGCGCTGCCCGCATCCTCGGCGAACAAGGCCGTGATGGGTTTTTCGACATGCCTGAATGACAAGATCTCTCATTAAGAATTTGAGACTTTGAAAAACCGGGCAGGGGTGTGGTGTGGTTGTCTGAGGATAACCCCTACCGCCGGCCTGCTGGCAGCAACCGCGCTTTGGGTTTCGTGCGTAGGGACACTAGAATCGTGCTATAGATTGCAGAGATCGGCCTGCGTCGTCTGCGCTGTCCCGCCAGATCCCTGCTGGCGGGCAGGGCGGCCGGTGCAGGTTTTCGTGTTTTTATCCCTTACCCGAAAGGTATTGCCTTATGGAGCAGATCTCCCGTCGGCAGTTTTTCAAGGTGACGGGCGCGACACTGGCTTCCTCCAGCATGGCACTGATGGGGTTCTCGCCCCGTGAGGTCATGGCCGAGGTCCGCCAGTTCAAGCTGGCCGCTACCATCGTCGCCCGCCAGACCTGTACGTATTGTTCGGTCGGCTGCGGCATCCTGATGTATTCGCTGGGTGATGGCACGCTCAATGCCAAGCGCTCGGTGATCCATGTCGAGGGTGACCCCGATCACCCCGTCAACCGCGGCACCCTCTGTCCGAAGGGGGCTGGCCTGCTGGATTTCATCAACAGCCCCAACCGTCTGCTTCATCCCGAGTATCGGGCGCCCGGCTCCGACAAGTGGCAGCGCATCTCGTGGGATGAGGCGCTCGACCGCATCGCCCGCCTGCTCAAGGACGACCGCGACGCCCATTTCCAGACCCGCACGGCCGATGGCAAGCTGGTCAACCGATGGACGTCCACGGGCATGCTCTGTGCGTCGGCTGCCAGCAACGAGGCTGGCTACATGACGCACAAGGTGGCCCGCAGCTGGGGATTGCTCGCGCTCGACAACCAGGCACGTGTCTGACACGGCCCGACGGTGGCAGGTCTTGCCCCGACGTTTGGCCGTGGTGCGATGACGAATCACTGGGTCGACATCAAGAATGCCGACGTGATTCTCATCATGGGTGGCAATGCCGCCGAAGCGCACCCCTGTGGCTTCAAGTGGGTGACGGAAGCGAAGGCGCACAACAATGCGCACTTCATGGTCGTCGACCCGCGTTTCAACCGCTCGGCCTCGGTGGCGGATTTCTACGCGCCGATCCGTTCCGGTACTGACATCGTCTTCCTTGGCGGGATCATCAATTACCTGCTGAGCAACGATCGCATCCACCACGAGTACGTCCACAATTACACCGACTTCAGCTTCATCGTCCGCGATGATTACAGCTTCGTCGATGGCATTTTCTCGGGGTACAACGAAGAGAAGCGCACCTACGACAAGAAGAGCTGGGATTACGAGCTGGGGCCAGACGGCTTCGTCAGGACCGACCCGACGCTGCAGCATCCGCGTTGCGTCTACCAGCTGATGAAGCGGCACT
>JAUNLD010000098.1 GCA_030532425.1 Lautropia sp.
GCCGACTTGTCCCCTGCCGACCCGACGGGGTTCTCCATCAGGCGATTCTGAGCAAGAAAGACCGTCAGCCGCAAGTGCATGCCCATTTCTTCGATCAACGGTTCGGGCAAGCCTTGTTCCCGGGCCTCGTTGAGCATGCGCCGCACACCGCTGCCCCACTGCTCGATGAGTCCCAGTTCCCGAAACACCCGGGCGATGACCCTATTGCGCAGGTTCGACACACCTCTGCGCATGTCATCGATCGTCATGCCGGGCACCAGAATGCCAGGGCTCTCCACCTCGATTCGATCATCAAAAACCGCCACTCGGATCGGCGAACCCGGTAACGAGTAATCTGCATGCACCAGTGCATTGGTCAAGGCTTCACGCAGGATCACGAGAGGAATGCTCCAGACATCCTTTCTCTGGATACCGGAAAAATCCGCACCTCGCATGGCGTGCTTTTTCAGGAAATCCATGACCTGCCAGACACTGCCCGGCAAACTGGCATGAATCTCGGCATGATCCACGATGTGAGCCTTGTCCCTGCCTGCAAAGCGCCCGCATTGCACCCACGCATCGGGAAAATGAAATTCACGATCCCGCCCGAACAGCAGCACTCCCCCCCGGGTCGGCACCAGGCGCCCCTGATCGCGCACCAGCAGTCGCAGACTCAACAATGCCTGCTCATCCAGCTGGCGCCGTGATCCAAACAGGCGCTGGGCCTCGGCAATGTCCAGATCGTCCACCGAGAGATCGGACATCGGCATCTCGTCAAAATTCACCCCTTCGGCAGTCCGTCGCAATTCGGCAGCCAGCGCCGGCCCCGCCTGCCTGTTGCTGGAGCCCAGGCGTACCAGAACCCCATCCGGCCAGCCTTCCGATTTCAGGTGATAGGGTCGGATACTGCCCGGGAAAACCTCCACGGCCAGCACGCTCCGATCCCCGACGCTCAGGATTTCGACATTGGGAACCAGACGGGGAGCGATACTGTCGGCAATCAGATTGTTCAGACGTTCCTCGTCATCCAGGGGCTGAGCCACACCGACGACCTGGCGGTCATCGTCCACACCGATCAGCACCACACCCCCCGCTGAATTGGCAAAAGCCACCAACGTCCTGAGCAGATTGCGGGGCGACGACAGATCACGCTTGAATTCCAGCGTCTTTCCCTCTGGCTGCGTCAGCAGTTCCTCGATGCCTGAGTGCATGTTCAATCCCCGGAGGTTTTTTGACCCCTTCGTTTCAAAAGGTGAATATACGCATGGATCGTAGCAAGACAAAAATAAAACATCCAACTCATCCAGATTTTTTCATCATAATCCGTCTTTTGATCTTTATTATTATGTCTTATGCCAAACTTGTTAGCAATATGAAATAAATCACTTTCATCCCTCTTGTGCAAAACACCAGAGCTTTCAACACCAGTCTTCAAATTCTCCAATACACCAAACAGATCTCTAATCGCATCCCGCCTACCATCTTTTCTTGAACGAAATTTCCTTTTTGCACTTTCAATATGGGATACCACGTTATCAAGGTCATCAAAATCAAGCTCCGAAACCATCAGGGAATGAAAATCTTGAGAAACAGGCAAAAGAAGCTCTCCGTTATCCGATATCTCCAAACCAACCCTATAATCATGTAAGATCGGGTTCATTCTTTCCCTGAAAAAACCCCTCCCTTTTTCCCTATCATAATCACCTCTAACCGCCACAGATGAACAGTCAAACAACAATTCCATCATATCGAACACATCATCTTCTTCTCTATATGAACTCATGTCTCCAAGAGGCCACAACCCCTCCTTACCAGTTCTTCTGTAGACAAACAATGTGTTGTCGTTACCCGCCTTACCAGGATACCAATCACCAAAACTATCAAAACCGCCGAACCACTCCTCAAATAAACCTTGCTTTTCAAGATAATCAACTTCGGTTTTAAAAAAGATTTTTAGGTCATCAAGTTGAAAATTCTTTTCAAAACGACCAGTTCGCCCAGAATAAAGTTGACGGTTTGAGGAGTTTAGTTTGCCGCTCATCTTAATGATCTGCCTCATCAAAATCTCAGTGCGCCTGCTCCCAGTTGTCGCCCACGCCGACCTCGGCCAGCAGCGGCACGGACAGCCGGGCGATGCCGGCCATCCGGGCCGGCAGCTCGACCTTCAGGCGCTCGACCTCGGCCTCGGGCACCTCCAGCACCAGTTCGTCATGGACCTGCATGACGAGCCGGGCGCCCAGCCCCTCGCGCTGCAGCCAGGCATGCACGTCGATCATCGCCAGCTTGATGAGGTCGGCCGCCGTGCCCTGCATCGGCGCGTTGATGGCGGCGCGCTCGGCCATCTGCCGGCGCGACACCTGGCTGGCCTGGATGTCGGGCAGCCACAGCCGGCGCCCGAAGACGGTCTCGACATACCCCTTGGCATGGGCCTCGGCGCGGGTGCGCTCCATGTAGGCCGCCACGCCCGGGTAGCGGGCAAAGTAGCGGTCGATGTAGGCCTGGGCTGCCCCGCGCTCGATGCCCAGGTTGGCCGCCAGCCCGAAGGCGCTCATGCCGTAGATCAGGCCGAAGTTGATGACCTTGGCGTAGCGGCGCTGCTCGCTGTTGACCTCTTCCACGGGCACGCCGAAGACTTCGGCGGCGGTCGCACGGTGCACGTCCAGGCCGTCGGCAAAGGCCTTCAGCAGGCCGGCATCCTGCGAGATGTGCGCCATGATGCGCAGCTCGATCTGCGAGTAGTCGGCCGACATCATCCGGTACCCGGGCGGGGCGATGAAGGCTTCACGGATGCGGCGGCCTTCGGCGGTGCGCACCGGGATGTTCTGCAGGTTCGGGTCGGAGGACGACAGCCGCCCTGTGATGGCGGTGGCCTGTGAATAGGTGGTGTGGATGCGGCCGGTGCGCGGGTTGACCATCTCCGGCAGCTTGTCGGTGTAGGTGGACTTGAGCTTGGCCAGCCCGCGCCATTGCAGCAGCACCTTGGGCAGCGGGTAATCGAGCGCCAGCTTTTCCAGCACGCTCTCGTCGGTGGAAGGCTTGCCGGCTGGTGTCTTCTTGACGACGGGCAGCCCCAGCTGGCCGAACAGGATCTCGCCCAGCTGCTTGGTCGAACCCAGGTTGAAGGGCTGGCCGGCCAGCTGGTGCGCCTCGGCCTCCAGGGCCTTCAGCTGGTCGGCCAGCTCGCCCGACTGTACCTGCAGCAATGCGGTATCCACCAGCACGCCGTGCTGCTCCATGTCGAACAGCACCTGCAGGGCTGGCATCTCGATATCAAGATAGATGTGCTTCAGGCGCCCATCGGCCTCGATGCTGGGCCACATCGCCTGATGCAGTTGCAGCGTCACGTCGGCGTCTTCGGCCGCGTAACGGCTGGCCACGTCCACATCCACCTGATCGAAGCCGATGGCCTTGGCCCCCTTGCCGGCCACCTCCTCGTAGGTGATGGTCTGCCGATCGAGGTGACGTCCGGCCAGCGCATCCATGCCGTGCGTGCGGTGCGCCTCCAACACATAGGATTCGAGCAGGGTGTCGTGGGCCACGCCGGCCAGCCGCACACCGTGGCTGGCCAGCACGTGCATGTCGTACTTGAGGTTCTGGCCCACCTTGCGGTGGGTCGCGCTCTCCAGCCAGGGCCGCAACGCCGTCAGCACGGTGTCGGGCGGCAACTGATCGGGCGCCCCCGCATAGGCATGGCCCACCGGAATGTAATAGCCCTGCCACGGCGTCAGCGCCAGCGAGATGCCCACCAGCCGCGCCTGCATCGGATCGAGCGAGGTGGTCTCGGTATCCAGCGCCACCAGCCCGGCATCCTGCAATTGCGCACACAATGCCGCCAGCGCCCCGGGGCTTGTCACCGTCACCACCTGCAAACCCTCAGGGGGCGCTGGCGTGCGCACGGCCAGCGGACTGGCTCCCGCCACGGCGTGCATCGCGGCCACGGCATCGCCTGCCGCCACACCATCGCCAGCCGGGCCGCCCCGCCCACGTGCATCGGCCCCCTCGCCCGCACCGGCCATCCCGGCCCGGGCGGCAGCAGCCCCGGCCGCATCCGCCCCCGGCATGCCGGTATCCATCGCCCCTGCCCCATGGCGTTGCCGCTCGGCCAGCCGCCGGGCAAAGGTGCGCAGCTCCCAGCGCTCGAAGAGCCGCAGCAGCTGTTCATCGTGCTCGGGTTGCAACACCAGCGCCCCGATGGCTTCGACCCACTGGCTGAGGTCGGCATCCCGCAGCACCGTCACCAGCTCCCGTCCCTTCGGCAGCCAGTCGAGTGCGGCGCGCAGGTTCTCGCCCACCTTGCCGCCGATCTCGGCCGAATGTTCGATGATGCTGTCCAGGGTGCCATACTGGTTCAGCCATTTGGCGGCCGTCTTCGGGCCCACCTTGTCGACGCCGGGCACGTTGTCCACCGTGTCGCCGGTCAGGCTGAGGAAGTCGATGATCTGTGCCGGGTCGACGCCGAACTTCTCCCGCACGCCTGCCGCATCCATGATGGCCGGCGGCACCCCTTCGCGGGTCATCGTGTTGACGAGCACGGTGCGATCATCCACCAGCTGGGCCAGATCCTTGTCCCCGGTGGAGATGACGGTGCGCATGCCCTGCGCGGCGGCCTGCGTGGCGAGCGTGCCGATCACGTCGTCGGCCTCGATGCCCGGCACCACCAGGAGCGGCCAGCCCAGCGCCTTCGTCAGCTCGTGGATCGGCGCGATCTGCTGGATCAGCGCCTCGGGGGTTTCTCCGCGGTTGGCCTTGTAGTCGGCATAGAGGTCGTCGCGGAAGGTGCGGCCAGGGGCATCGAAGACCACCGCCCCCAGGGTGGCCCCGCCATGCAGCCGGGTGTCGTCGCGCAAGCGACGCAACATGCCGACCATCCCGTGAATGGCGCCGGTCGGTTCCCCCGCCTTGTTTCGCAGATCAGGCAGCGCATGATAGGCACGGAACAGGTAGCTGGACCCATCGACCAGCAACAACGTATTGTCAGGCATCGGAAAAACCCGCAGAACAGAAAGGCATCAGGGGAAAAGACCCGGTGGCTGCGGCATTTTTTGATACGCTCGACGCTCTCGACGACAGGCCTTGCTGCCCGGAAACCCGACACGCAGCAGGCTGCGCCACCCCGCAGGCGGCAGACCGGCTTCGTCCGGGCCATCGCACGCGCAGGCGCCCCGACACCAGGTACAGAAGGACTCATGGCCACCAATCCAATCAAAGCCACACGGCACACCCCGAAACTGAGCGGCATGATGCCCAGCGAGCGCTCCACCGCAATCAAGGCGCGTGAGTCCTGGCACGTGCTGGGCATTATCGCAGAGTTCGTCGAGGCCACCGAGGCGCTGGCCAACATCCGCCCGGCCGTCTCGATCTTCGGCAGCGCGCGCATCAAGCCCGACCACCCGTGGTACACCGAAACCGAAACCCTGGCCCGCAAGCTCTCGGATGCCGGCTTTGCCGTAATCTCCGGCGGTGGCCCCGGCCTGATGGAAGCGGCCAACAAGGGGGCCTTTGCCGGTGCCTCGACCTCGGTGGGGCTGAACATGGAGCTGCCGATGGAGCAGCACGACAACCCCTACCAGAACGTCTCGCTGCACTTCCGGCATTTCTTTCCGCGCAAGGTGGCCTTTGCCAAGTACGCCGCTGCCTTCGTGGCCGTGCCGGGCGGCTGGGGCACGCTGGACGAGCTGATGGAAGTGCTGACGCTGATCCAGACCAGGGTGGGCCGGCGCATCCCGGTGATCCTGGTCGGCAGCAGCTTCTGGAAAGGGCTGCTGGACTGGATGAACGACGTGCTGGTGGCGCAGGGCACGGTATCGGCCGACGACATGAAGCTGATCCGCGTCATCGACGACCCGGACGAAGTGGTCAACGAGATCTTCGATTTCTATCAGCAGCGCGGCTTTTACGCCACCAGCGACGAGCGGCAGATGAACCTGCAACTCTGACCGGCGCCCGGACCGCGCATAAGCAGTCAGCATCCGGCCATCCAGACACCATGGCCGCAACCGTGGCGCATGCCTAGGCTGGGAGCCCCATGACCTCACAGGGAGTCTCCATCCATCATGCAAGCCAGCACGTCCATGGATGCACCGGTCCAGGCACCCCAGCCCCTCCAGTCAGCCACAGACCCGGTCGCCACAGCCACAGTCGTCGCTCCGGTCGCTCCGATCCTGAGCACGGGCGACTGGGTCCTGACGCTGATCGTGCTGTCGATTCCTCTCCTGAACATCCCCGTCATGCTGTACTGGGCGCTCAGCTCCAGCGGCAACCCCAACCGCAGGAATTTCTGCAAGGCCTTCCTGCTGGTCATGCTGCTGGGGCTGGTGCTGGCCTTCCTGCTGGGCGGTCTCATCGCCGGCGCCCAGATCTGAACGGGCTCACCAGCTGACATCCTGCCGCTGTCCCCCTGGTCCCCGCGGCGGACAGCGGGCTTTTTCCGGATCAGGCATCATGCGGTGGCCCCCTGGCCCCGCACGGTGCCCCCGCCCTCCGGGCTGATGGCAGGCGGTTTCCAGTGATCGGCGCGCACCAGGGCCGATTGTGCTCTTATCCCTTTCTCCAGCCCAAGCGCCCAGACAGCACGGGTAGAATGCAGCCCATCCACTTCCCGGTTTGCCATGGCTGTCTTTACCGTCGTCGAACATCAAGAGATCGAGCAGTGGCTGGCACAGTACGATGCCGGCACGCTGCTGTCTGCCGAAGCCATCGCTTCGGGCATCGAGAACACCAACTATTTTGTCGATACCAGCAAGGGCCGATGGGTGCTGACGCTGGTCGAGCG
>JAUNLD010000099.1 GCA_030532425.1 Lautropia sp.
ACCAGCATCAGCATCGAGAAGGTGAAGAGGCTGATGTAGGAGAAGAAGCGCTGGTAGCCGTCATCGTCGGACATGTAGCCGATCGTGTAGACGTGGACCATCAGCGAGACGAAGGTGACGACCACCATCATCATCGCCGTCAGCGAGTCGATCAGGAAGCCCACCTCCATGCGCAGCGTGCCGATGACGGCCCAGCTGTAGAGCGTGCCGTTGAAGGTGTTGCCCTGGTGCACGTCCCACATCACCCACAGCGAGGCCAGCAGCGACACCAGCACGCCGAGAATCGCCACACGGTGGGTGGCGGCCCGACCGATGCGGCGGCCGGCAAAGCCGGCGATCATCGCCCCGAGCAGCGGCGCAAAGGGAACCAGCAAATAAGCGGTCTTCATCGGCTCAGCCCCTCAGGTGGTCGAGATCTTCGACATTGACGGAATGGAACTGACGGAACAGCACGACCAGAATGGCCAGACCGATGGCCGATTCGGCCGCGGCCACCGTCAGGATGAAGAAGACGAAGATCTGACCGGCCAGATCACCCATGAAATGCGAGAAGGCGACGAAATTCATGTTGACGGCGAGCAGCATCAGCTCGATCGACATCAGCACGACGATCAGGTTACGGCGGTTCAGGAAGATGCCGACCACCCCGATCGAGAACAGCACGGCCCCCAGTGTCAGGTAGTGCGCAAGGCTCAGTTGTAGGAAATGTCCCGTCATCGTTGCACCCTTCTCACGATTTTTCTTGTGCCGGCGCGGCCTCGTCAGCCTGCGCCGCCGGCTCTTCGGCCGCATCTGCCGCCTCTGCCTCACGGCGAGCGGCAGGCACGCTGACCAGACGCACACGATCGGCCGCACGCACCCGCACCTGCTCACCCGGACGCTGGGACTTCACATCCTTGCGACGGCGGATGGTGAGCGCAATGGCGGCCACCATGCCGACCAGCAGGATCATGCCGGCGATTTCAAGCGGATAGATGTAATCGGTATACAGCAGCTCACCCAGCGCCTTCGCATTGTCGTGATCGGCTGACAGCGGCATCACGTTGGCCGCCAGGTCGTCACTGAAGTGAACCCACAGCACCAGCGACAGCTCGATCACGATGATGCAACCCACGAAGAGCGCCACCGGCAGCGAACGCCAGAAACCGGCCCGCAGCTTCTCGGCATTCACGTCGAGCATCATCACGACGAACAGAAAGAGCACCATCACCGCGCCCACATAGACCAGCACCAGCACGATGGCCAGGAACTCTGCCTTCATCAGCAGCCAGACCGCCGCCGTCGAGACGAAGGTCAGCACGAGAAAGAGCGCGCTGTGAACGGGGTTGCGTGCCGTGATCACCCGAGAGGCCGCAAAGACCGTGGTGAAGGCAAACAGGAAGAAAAGCGATGTCATGACATCCATGATGCGACCGTCCTCGTTCAGCGATACGGGGCGTCTGCCTGACGCGCCGCCGCGATTTCGCTTTCATACCGGTCGCCAACGGCGAGCAGCATTTCCTTGGTGAAATAGAGATCGCCGCGCTTCTCGCCGTGGTACTCGAAGATGTGCGTCTCGACGATCGAATCGACCGGACAGGATTCTTCGCACAGACCACAGAAGATGCACTTCGTCAGATCGATGTCATAACGGGTGGTACGGCGCGAGCCGTCCTCACGCTGCGCACACTCGATCGTGATCGCCAGCGCCGGGCACACCGCCTCACAGAGCTTGCACGCGATGCAGCGCTCTTCGCCATTGGCATAGCGTCGCAGCGCATGCAGCCCACGAAAACGCGAGGAAATGGGCGTCTTCGCATCGGGGTACTGCACGGTGATCTTGCGGGCGAACATGTATCGCCCGGTGAGCTTCATCCCCTTGAGCAGTTCGAGCAGCAGAAAGCTCGAAAAGAAATCCTTGATCGCACGCATCGCTCAGATCTTCCAGATGTTGAAGGGCGTCTGCATCCAGATGGCCACCACGATCAGCCAGACCAGCGTGACCGGAATGAAGACTTTCCAGCCCAGACGCATGATCTGGTCATAGCGGTAACGCGGGAAGCTGGCGCGGAACCAGACGAAGAGGCTGACCAGGAAGAAGGTCTTGATGAACAGCCAGAACCAGTCCCAGAACCACTGCGGGCCGATATCAAGCCCCAGCGTGAAGAACGGCTGCCAGCCGCCGAAGAACATGATCGCCGCCAGCGCCGACACCAGGATCATGTTGGCGTACTCGGCCAGGAAGAACACGGCAAAGCTCATGCCGGCGTACTCGACCATGTGGCCGGCGACGATCTCCGACTCCCCCTCGACCACATCGAAGGGATGGCGGTTGGTCTCGGCCACGGCCGACACGAAATAGACGACCAGGATCGGCAGCAGCGGCAACCAGTTCCAGGAGAGGAAGTTGAGGCCACTTTCGGCAAAACGCCCCTGCCCCTGCGCCTCGACGATGGCGGAGATGTTCATGCTGCCCGTCACCATCAGCACCACCACCAGGCAGAAGCCGATGGCCAGCTCATAGGACACCATCTGGGCCGCGGCCCTCAGCGCGCCCAGAAAGGCGTATTTGGAGTTGGAAGCCCAGCCGGCCAGAATCACGCCATAGACTTCCAGCGACGTCAGTGCCAGCAGCAGCAGCAGGCCGGCGTTGACATTGGCCAGCGCGCGCTCGGGCCCAAAGGGAATCACCACCCACGCCGCCAGTGCCGGCATGATCGCCATCACCGGCGCCACCAGAAACAGCACCTTGCTGACCTGCGTGGGCACCAGAATTTCCTTCAGCATCAGCTTGATGCCGTCGGCCATCGGCTGCAGCAGCCCGAACGGCCCCACCCGGTTCGGACCGATGCGCACATGCATGTAGCCGATCATCTTGCGCTCCCAGAGCGTCAGGTAGGCCACGCAGATCATCAGCGGGGCCACCAGTGCGATGATGCGGATGAGTGCCCAGACCACCGGCCAGGCGCCGCCCAGCCACGCCTGCCCGGTTTCGGTGATCGTATCGACAACGTTCACTTGACGACCTCCAGCGTGATCGGTCCGAACAGCTCGGCCAGCCCCTGTACTTCGGCATGGGCAGCCGGAACCCAGGCCACGTCCTCGGCCAGCCGGTCATCCCGGTAAAGCGGCAGCACCGCCTCGCCCGCGCCCTGGCGCACCCGCACGGTCTCGGCACCGTCGAGCCCCAGGCGTTCGATGGTACGGCCGTGCAGGCGCACTGCCGGCCCCCGGGCATCAGCCGTCTTCTGCAAGGCCGTGGCCCGTCGCACCAGTGGATCGACCGCATAGATCGGCACGCTGGCCAGCCGCTGAAGCCCTCCCGCCCAAGGCACCGCCCCATGCGCCGGCAGTGCCGGGGCACAGCCATTGGACAGCAGGCGGCCAAAATGCCGGCCATCGACCGTCATGCGGGCGGGACGCGCCCGGCGCAAGGCTGCCCCCGGCCGGGTGGGCGAACGGCTGGGCACCACCGGCTCCGGCTCCGCCGGCTCGGCAACCGGCATCGCCACGTCGGCCAGTGCGCGGCTGCGCACATCCTCGACGCTCTCGAAATCGAAGCCCGGGATGCCGGCCATCGAGCCCAACACACGCAGCACCTTCCAGCCCGGCCGTGCCTGCCCCGCAGGACGAACGGCCCCGTTGAAGGCCTGCAACCGGCCCTCGCAATTGATGTACGAACCACCGGTTTCGGCAAAGGGCGTGATCGGCAGCAGGCAATCGGCCAGCTCCAGCAGCTCGGGGGAGGCATAAGCCGTGGTGGCGATGACCGTGGCCGCCTGGGCAAGCGCCGCGCGGGCAGCCACCGGATCGGCCACATCGAGCAGGGGCTCGATGCCGTGCAGCAGATAGGCCTGCCGCGGGCTGGCGATCATGCCGGCCGCATCCAGGCCGCCGCTGCCGACCACCGGCAGCGCCGTGGCCAGATACCCGCCCACCGAGTTGGCCGCCTCGCCGATGACACCAAAGCGTGCGCCACAGGCGAGTGCCAGCGCCTGGGCCACCTGCACCAGCGCCGCATGCTGCGGATGCTGAACCACCGCATTGCCCAGCCAGATGGCGCGCTGCCCGCCGCTTTCAAGCAGCAGCGTCGCCAGCTCGACGGCCTCGCGAGACGGCCTCACCTCGGCATACACCGGCGGTACCGGCTGCTGGGTGGCGCGCAGGCAGGCCACCAGCACCTCGATCAGGTGATCGAGCCAGCGGTGCGGTGCCAGCACGGTCTGACCCGCCATCGGCATCAGCCAGTCTTCGGCAATACCATGCAGCGAGATCACCGCCGTGCCGTGCCCAGCCGCGCGCCGCACCCGCGCCGACAGCAGCGGATGATCCTTGCGCAGGAAGGCACCCACCACCAGCAGCAAATCGAGCTGTTCGACCTCGTCGACGCCATGCCCCAGCCACGGCACGCCGGTGCGCTGCGGATCGATCGAGAAATCACTCTGACGCAGGCGGAAGTCGATGTTTTCACTGCCCAGACCACGCATCAGTGCCCCGCCCAGATAGAGTTCCTCCAGGGTGGCCGAGGGCGACGCCAGCATGCCGATCGCAGCGGCCCCATGCCGCTCGCGCACATCGGCCAGGGCGTGGGTGACGTAATCGAGCGCACTTTCCCAGGGCACTTCGTGCCACTGGTTGTCCTGCTTGATCATCGGCACCAGCAGACGGTCGGGCGCATCGATGCCTTCGTAGGAAAAACGGTCGCGGTCGGAGAGCCAGCACTCGTTGATGGCCTCGTTCTCGAAGGGCAGCACGCGCTTGACACGGTCCTGCCTGACCTGGATGACGATGTTCGATCCCAGCGAATCGTGTGGCGCCACCGAGCGGCGCCGGGTCAGCTCCCAGGTACGGGCCGAATAACGGAAGGGCTTGCTGGTCAGCGCCCCCACCGGGCAGATGTCGATCATGTTGCCCGACAGCTCGGAATCGACCGAGCGCCCCAGGAAGCTCAGGATCTGCGAATGTTCGCCACGGCCCGCCATGCCAAGCTCCATCACCCCGGCAATCTCCTGGCCAAAGCGCACGCAACGGGTGCACTGGATGCAGCGCGACATCTCTTCGGCCGACACCAGCGGACCGAGGTTCTTGTGGAAGACGACGCGCTTTTCCTCGTGGTAGCGCGATTCGGTGTGGCCATAGCCGACCGCCAGATCCTGCAGCTGACACTCACCGCCCTGGTCACAGATCGGACAGTCGAGCGGGTGATTGATGAGGAGGAACTCCATCACCGCCTTCTGGGCATCGACCGCCTTGCGGGAATGGGTATGCACCTTCATGCCCGCCGTGACTGGCGTGGCACAGGCCGGCATTGCCTTGGGTGCCTTCTCGACTTCCACCAGACACATCCGGCAGTTGGCGGCGATGGAAAGCTTCTTGTGATAGCAGAAATGGGGCACGTAGACGCCCGCGGCATTGGCAGCGTGCATCACCATGCTGCCCTCTGCCACCGCCACTGTCCGCCCGTCAATTTCGACTTCGACCATGACTGTCCTTGTCTGCGCTGCTTTTAGGGTGTGGTCGGCACAAGACAGGTCTTGTGTTCGACGTGATGAACGAACTCATCACGATAATGCTTGATGAAGCCGCGCACCGGCATGGCCGCCGCATCGCCCAGGGCGCAAATCGTGCGGCCCTGGATGTTGCCGGCAATGCGGTCCAGCTCGTCGATGTCCTCGGGGCGGCCCTTGCCGTGCTCGATGCGGTGCACCAGCCGGTACAGCCAGCCCGTGCCCTCGCGGCACGGCGTGCACTGGCCGCAGCTTTCTTCAAAATAGAAGTACGACAAGCGCTCCAGACTGCGCACCGCGCACCGGGTTTCATCCATGACGATGACGGCCCCGGACCCGAGCATCGAGCCGGCCTTGGCGATGGCGTCATAATCCATCGTCAGGTCCATCATCATCTCGCCCGGGATCACCGGTGCCGACGAGCCACCGGGAATCACCATCTTCAGCTTGCGGCCATGGCGCACGCCCCCGGCCAGCTCCAGCAGTCGTGAAAAGGGCGTGCCCATCGGGATCTCGTAGTTGCCGGGCAGCTCGACATCACCCCCCACCGAGAAGATCTTGGTACCGCCGTTGTTGGGCTTGCCCGCCTCCAGATAGGCCTGGCCCCCGTTGCGGATGATCCAGGGCACGGCGGCGAAGGTCTCGGTGTTGTTGATGGTGGTGGGCTTGCCGTACAGGCCGAAGCTCGCCGGGAACGGCGGCTTGAAACGCGGCTGACCCTTCTTGCCCTCAAGCGATTCGAGCAGTGCCGTCTCTTCACCGCAGATGTAGGCACCAAAGCCGTGATGGGCATGAAGGTTGAAGCAGAAATCGGTGCCGAGAATGTTGTTGCCGATATAACCGGCCGCACGCGCCTGGGCCAGCGCTTCCTCGAAGCGCTCATAGATACGGAAGATCTCGCCGTGGATGTAGTTGTAGCCGGCGGTGATGCCCATCGCATAGGCAGCGATCGCCATGCCCTCGATGACGATGTGCGGGTTGTAGCGAAGGATGTCCCGGTCCTTGAAGGTGCCCGGCTCGCCCTCGTCCGAATTGCAGACCAGATACTTCTGGCCCGGGAACTGGCGCGGCATGAAGCTCCA
>JAUNLD010000019.1 GCA_030532425.1 Lautropia sp.
TGGCGACCATCGTTTCGACAAAAGCCTCGGAAGGCGTCATCTTCTGAACGCCTTCCACCACTTGCCGCTTGTCCTCTCCCATGTGCCTCTCCTTTGATGACATCGTTGATGGCAAGAAAATAAAACGTTTTGTTCCGTTTTATGGAATTTGAAGTTATTCTTAGGGACAGGACAGCGCTTGTCAAGCAGATTGACACTCCGCATGGGGGCAGGGTTTCCCCGGTCAGCCCGCTTGCCGGCCACCCACCCCGGCCTTGCCTGCCCTTGCCGGCCAGTCGCACAATCAGGCATGCCTCCAGAAAAATCCGACCTTCCGCCCAGCCCGATGGATGATCTGCAGAACCACTCCGACGACCAGGACCCGACCGCCTCGCAGCTGGCCACCCCCACGGTACGGCTGTTTGCCATCCTGGAGGCGATGAGTCGCGGCCACTGCCATTTCACCCTGCAGGAAATGGTCCAGGAAACGGGCATCCCCAAACCCACCGTCTACCGGATGCTGCAACAGCTGGAATCGGCCGGCATCCTGCAACGCGATGGCGACGAGCGCCATTACGGCCTGGGCAGCCGGCTGCGGCAGATCGCCAACGGCCTGCTGCTCAACGACAGCCTGCACGGTGCCCGCCACCGCATCCTGCAGCAGCTGCGCGAGGCCGTCGGCGAAAGCTGCAACCTCACGGCCCTCAGTGCCGGCGAGGTCGTCTACCTCGACCGGGTGGAAACCTCGGCGCCCCTGCGCTTCTACCTGCACCCCGGCTCACGGGTGCCGGTGCACTGCTCGGCCACCGGCAAGCTGTTCCTGAGCCAGATGCCGCCCCGGCAGCGCCACCAGCTGCTGGGCAGCGGCCCGCTCGAAAAGCTCACCACCAACACCCTCACCGAGCTGTCGGCACTGGATGCCGAGATCGAACGCTGCCGCCGCGACGGTTATGCCGTCGACAACGAGGAATTCCTGCCCGGCCTGGTCTGCCTGGCCGTCCTGGTGCCCAGCCCCCGCGGCAAGTCGAATCTGGGGGTGGCCATGCAGGGGCCGGCCCTGCGCCTGTCGGTCGGCCAGGTCGAACGCTACCTGCCCCACCTGCGCCGGGCAGCCGACGCCCTGGCCCGGCTGGAGGCCGAACAGCCCGACTGAGCCTCAGTGGCCTGCTGATGTTCCGGCGGCTGAACGGGGCGGCGGCATCCTCGTGGCCGGCCTCCCGGCCGCGCATGCTGCCCCCAGCCCTGCCCCGGCCTGCGGCATTGCTGGCAGCCAGCACCGCCGGCATGCGATCATTGCGCTTTCCCCGCAGGCTGCGGCCCCACCATCCGGGCCGCCCCTGCGCCACGGCCCCCGGTCGTTTCCTGCTCCTGATTGCCATGCTGATCCCCGTCATCCTGTCCGGCGGTGCCGGAACCCGTCTGTGGCCCGTCTCCCGCGAGGGGCACCCCAAGCCCTTCATGAAGCTGCCCGACGGACAGAGCCTGCTGGCCAAGACCTACCAGCGTGCCGCCCGGCTGGCCGATCCCGGCGAGATCCTCACCGTCACCAACCGCGACTACTTCTTCCTCTCGCGTGACGAATACGCACTGGCCCTGCCCGACAGCCCGCATCGCCCCACCTACCTGCTGGAACCTGTCGGCCGCAACACCGCACCGGCCATCGCCCTGGCCGCCCTGCAGGTGCAGGCCCAGCACGGCCCCGACGCCCTGATGCTGGTACTGGCCGCCGACCACCTCATCAGCGATACCGACACCTTCGTGGCCACCTGCCGGCAGGCCGCCGCCCTGGCCAGGCAAGGGCACCTGGTCACCTTCGGCATCCAGCCCAGCGCCCCCGAAACCGGCTATGGCTACATCGAGGCCGGCGCCCCCATCGGCAACGGCCCGGGCCAGCAGGTGCAGCGCTTCATCGAAAAACCCGCCCTCGACAAGGCCCACGCCTTTCTGGCCGCCGGCAACTTCCTGTGGAACTCGGGCATGTTCTGCTTCTCGGCCGGCACCATCATGGCCGCCCTGCAGCAGCACGCCCCCGAGGTGCTGCAAGCCGCCCAGCGCTGCCTGGCCAGCGCCCGCCACGACGACACCCGCAGCGCCTCGCTGATCGAGATCGGCGCCGACGACTTCCAGACCGCCCCCGACATCTCCATCGACTACGCCGTGATGGAAAAGTCGGCGCAGGTGGCAGTCGTGCCCGGCACCTTCGGCTGGAACGACATCGGCAGCTGGGATGCCGTGCGCAGCCTCTCGCCGGCCGACGCCGACAACAATCGCAGCACCTGCGAGACCGTCTTCGTCGACAGCCACGATGTCTACGTCCACAGCGAAGACCGGCTGGTGGCCACCGTGGGCCTCGACAACCTGCTGATCGTCGACACCCCGGACGCCCTGCTGGTGGCGGCCGCCGACAAGGCCCAGCAGGTCAAGGAAGTCGTTGCCCGCCTCAAGGACCGCAACCACGAATCGGCCCGGCTGCATCGCACCGTCGCCCGCCCCTGGGGCACCTACACCATCCTTGGCGAAGGCCCGCGCTACAAGATCAAGCGCATCGAGGTGAAACCCGGCGCCAGCCTCAGCCTGCAGATGCACCACCACCGCAGCGAGCACTGGATCGTCGTCAATGGCACCGCCCGGGTCATCAACGGCGACCAGGAAATCTTCGTCGGCACCAACGAATCCACCTACATCCCCGCCACCCACCGCCACCGGCTGGAAAACCCCGGGCTGCTGCCGCTGGTGATGATCGAAGTCCAGAGCGGCGACTACCTGGGCGAAGACGACATCGTCCGCTTCCAGGATCACTATGGCCGTACCTGATCCCGCCGCACACGCCGACACCACCGCCGTCGTCGTCACCTACAACCCCGATGTCGCCCGCCTGAAGGCGCTGTGCGAGGCCACCCTGCCCCAGGTGGGGCAGATCGTGCTGGTGGACAACGGCTCGACCACCGAAGCCCTGGCGGCCATCCGCCCGCTGTGCCAGGCGCGCGTGCACCTGCTGGCCCTGGGCGAAAACCGCGGCATCGGCGCAGCCCAGAACGCCGGCATCACCCAGGCACGCCAGCAGCAGGCCGATTACGTGCTGCTGCTCGATCACGACAGCATCCCCGCCCCCGACATGGTCAGCCGCCTGCGTGCGGCACTCGACGAGCAGCCCCCTGGAGCCGCCCCCGTGGCCGCCGTCGGCCCCCGCTATGCCGACGGGCGCCAGGCCCACAACCCTTCACCCTTCGTGCAGCTGCAAGGCCTCAGGCGCGTGCGCTGCCCCTGCCAGCACCCCCGGCAGCGCATCGAGGTCGAACACCTGATCGCCTCGGGCAGCCTGATCCCGGTGGCCGTGCTCGACACCATCGGCGACATGAACGAAGACCTGTTCATCGACTATGTCGACATCGAATGGTGCCTGCGCGCCACCGACGCCGGCTACCGGGTACTGGGCGCGTGTGACGCCCACATGCAGCACGAACTGGGCGACACCCCCATCGCCTTCATGGGCAAGCACCTGCCCGACCACAGCCCGCTGCGCCATTACTACCTGTTTCGCAACGCCCTGCTGATGTACCGGCTGCCCCACGTCAGCCTGCGCTGGAAGCTGGTGGACTTCTACCAGCTCATCATGAAATACGGCTTCTACGCCCTGGTGGCCACACCGCGCTGGCCCCGCATCCGCATGATGAACCGGGGCCTCTGGCATGGCCTGCTCGGTCGCGGCGGTCGCCACCCCACCCCCTCCTCCCGCCCCTCATGAAGATCACCCTCTCCATCGTCAGCCACGGCCAGCAAGAGATCGCACTGCGCATGCTGCACGACCTGGCCCGCCTGCGTCCGCCCGACGTGGCCGAGATCATCTACATAGCCAACATCCCCGAACCCGACCTGCCCGCCATCGACACCGGCCACATGCGCCTGCTGGTAATCCGCAACGAACAGGCCAAGGGCTTTGGCAGCAACCACAACACCGCCTTCAAGCACTGTCGCACGCCCTGGTTCTGCGTGATGAACCCCGACCTGCGCTTTGAAAGCGACCCCTTTCCGGCCCTGCTGCAAGGCTTCAGGGAACCCGGACGAGGCCTGATGGCCCCCCAGATCTACAGCCCCGACGGCCGGCTGGAAAACACCGCGCGCAAACTCTACACCCCGCGCGAACTCATCCGGCAAAAACTGCACCCCCGCAACCACGGCGAGCACCCCGACTGGATTGCCGGCATGTTCCTGCTGTTTGACAGCCGCGCCTACCGCAAGATCGGCGGCTTTGACGAAGGCTACTTCCTGTACATCGAGGATGTCGACATCGGCACCCGCCTGTGCCTGGCCGGCTGGAGCCTGGCCCAGAGCGACCAGGCACGCGTCATCCACGACGCCCGCAAGCAAAGCCACCGCTCACTGCGCTTCACCCTCTGGCACATCAAGGGCATGCTGCGCTACTGGACGCGCCTGAGCTTCTGGCGCTATCGACGGCAGCTGAAAAAGGCGGGTCGGCACTGAGCAGCCCCGAAAGCCTGCCTGGACAGCGAACAACGCGGCAGGCGCCATCCGTGCGCCCCAAACACGGCCTCCCCAACCGCGTCATGGCCGTATTCCGGTGAACGTGAACGCCCGTCCACTGGTCGGCCACCCTTGGCGCCTTGCCCGTTCTTCCCCTACCTTGCGTGTACATGCACCGCGCTGTGCCCCGATCACTGGGTATTCACCCCATACACCGGCCGAGGCCTGCCAGCGGCATGTCAAAACCCATATCCCCATATCAAGCGCACACAAGGTTGGATCATGGCCAGATTTTTCGCCATAGACGGGTTCTACCGGGCAACACGCCTTCGTCATTACATGAAGCTGGCGTTCTGCCTGGCGACAGCATCCTTGGTGAGCGGGTGCCTGACGTTCTACCACGTGGACGTGGTATCCCAACACCAACCCCGCGAACAATGGGCCGGACTGTCGTACCGCTTCCAGCCGCGGCCAGAACTGGAGGCCGACCCCCATTTCAGCTCATACCAGGATCTGGTGCGGGCAGAACTGACTCAGCTGGGCATGGTGGAAGCAGCGGCCGATCATCAACCCGACCTCAGTGTGGCGATGGACTACCGCAGCGTCATCACGGGCCGGAGTATCCGGCGTCATGACATCCGGGAAACCGTACAGACCGGCTACCGCACCATCCAGCGCCAGCGGCAAGAGGCCAACGGAGACCTTGTCACCACCGTGGAACAGGAGCCCATCTACAGGGAACAGGTGGTAGGCCATGAAACCCGTGTTCATTTTGACTACCAGCACAAATTCCACGTAGTGTTCCGCGAACCCCGGAGCGGCGCCGTGAACACCTGGCCCATCGTGTTTGAAGGCACCGGTTTCAAAACATCCAGCGGACAAGTGAACGAGGCAGCCGCCCAGCACCACACCGCGCCCACCGGCAAGCTGCATGAAGGCATGCCATTCTTCATCCGGGCCGTATTCCGGGATTTTCCTGGCCCCAAACGTGGCACCCGGTTGGTGAAAGTGATGCATGACAAAGACCGGCACTCGATGCCGGCCCCCTACTGGGAAGACCTGACTGAAGCACGCAGACTGGCCGGCAAATAGTCACCGCCATCGGAACCTCCCTGGACGCATCGCCTGCTCCCGGCCGTCATCGCCGGGACACGCCCTGGCTGGTACCGCAGAAAGATCACCACCGGCGCACGGTCCCTCCTGGTCGGCAACGCCAGCTGGGCACCATGGATGTGCCAAAACCCCTGTGCACCTGATGACACGGAACATGAAAATTGGGCATGCTGGTGCAGAACAACCCTTTCCCCCTGGGTTGTTGGCATAATCCTTCCGCGCCGTCGACACCGGCAAGAGCATGCAAGCCGCCACCAACAGACGGACACAAGAAAGACAGTCCCCGGAGACCGCCCCGACCATGAGTGCCGCTGCCCTTCAAGCGTGCCCCGCCTGCCAGTCACCACTCAGGACCGGACTGCACCCCTGGCACCTGGTCTGCACCGCCTGCTCCTACGAAGGCAGCAACCTGCAAGTGGACATCGACGTGCGTGGCGATCACGAAGTGCTGAATGAAGCGCTGCGCGAAGAAGGTCTCAGCGACCTGCGCCAGAGCAACTTCCGTACCCTGGCCGCCGAGCTGGATGACACCCTGAACCCGCCGGCCGGCACATCCCCCTCCCTGCTGGATGTGGGATGCGGCCACGGCTGGTTCCTGAAAGCCACCTCGCCGCGCTTCACCGGGCTTGGCATCGAGCCCGACGCCCGGATAGCCGAGATGGCCTCCGCCCAGGGCGTGCAGGTCCGCAAGGGCTTCTTTCCCGACGTGCTTGCGGCCGACGAGCGCTTCGACGTCATCAGCTTCAATGACGTGATGGAGCACATCCCCAACGTCAACGCAGCCTTCGACGCCTGTGTGAAGCACCTGAAGCCAGGCGGGCGCATCCTCGTCAATTCACCGGCACGCACCGGCGTGCTCTACCGCATCTCGAAACTGATGAACCGTCTCGGCATGCGCGGCAGCTTTGAACGGATGTGGCAAAAGGGTTTCCCATCACCACACATCCATTATTTCGATGACGACAGCATCCGCGCCATCGGCCAGCGGGCCGGACTGATGCTGGAAAAGACCAGCACCCTGCCCTCGATCAGCACCCACGGCCTGTACGCGCGCATCCGCTACGACCGAAACATGCCCGCCGCCAAGGCGGCCCTGATCGCGGCCACGCTGACGGTGCTCAACCCGGTCCTGAAGCGCATGCCGGCGGACATCAAGGTCTGGACGCTGCGGGCACCGGGCTGATCCAACGAAGGGAAGTACCTCAACCAGAGCTTCCAGGACGCAGCGCCAACCTGTTCCCCGGAACTCACTGTTCTTGCCGGGCCTTGTCTACAAAGGCCGATGCCGGCACTTCGACATGATCGCCCGCCACGAGTCGTGGTGTCTTCCCCTCTCCCACCGAGATATGGGCATAGCGGTTGAACAGCTCGTTGAACGAGATCGCCGGCAGATCGGGGAAATAATTGCGGAAAAAATGTTGCTGCGGGTAATAAAGCGTGTGATTCACCGTCCTGAATCCCATGCCAGCCAGCAACGCCCCGTAATGACCGGGGACCACCATCGTGCCATCATCAAGTATCCGCGCCCCACGGGCTACCAGAATGTCATTCACTGCTGCCGTATCCATAGCAAAAATGGGCTTGGTCGACTGCACTGGATTGAAGAAACCATAGGAGAGGGAATTACCCAGCGCCGCGATAGCCAGTATGGCCACCACCTGCGCCCGCCCGTTCGCCACCCACCGAGCCACCAGCACCACGAGCCCCAGGCAAAAAAAGGGCACCACGTCCATCCACCCGTATAGATCCCGTGCGCCCTCGCCCCCGAAAGCCTGCTTCAGCAGCAAGCCCACCACCGTGATGCCCGCCAGGACGCCAAGCCGCACAGGGTTGAGCCGAATTCCACAACAACACAGGGCAATGGCACAGCCGATGTTGACGATCAGTCCGAAGCCCAGTACAGCCCGGCTGGGCGGCACCATGGTAAGGCCCGTCAGACGAGCAACAACATCTGGCATGGTGAAGAATAGCCAGCTACAGAGGAAGGCCAAGCCGACTGCCATGAGCAGAACGCTGGACCGATTGCGGGCCAACCACGGCCCCAACCGGCGTCCATCCAGCAGCACCAGCGTGTACAGGGGCAAAAAGCTCGACAACACGGCAATTTCGCAGGCGTTGAGATAGGCCCATGGCGCCAGTGGTTCAAACTCGTAGGTCGTGATGCCGGGGAAAACATGCGCCAGCAGCTTGCCCAACTCCACGTCCCCAGGTGCACTGACGCGCTGACCAGGATAGACCGTGGCGCGCATGACCGCGATCAGATCCTGGAAATAGAGCACGAACAGCCCCCCAGCCAGCACGGATGCCAACACTGCATCGATGAGACGAACCGGTGTAAACACCGGACGTCGCACGACCAGCACCATCAAGGCCAGCGCAAAGCCACAGGCGTAGAGAAAGGGGGGATAGGCGCAGGCAAGTACCCAAGCCAGCAGCGCATAGGTGCAGGCAAGGATGCGCAACACGCGGCGCTCGATCAGCAGCCAGGTCAGCACCGGCCAGGGCGCCAGCGCGAAAGCCCCTCCAGTCGTCGTCCACCACACCTGCACGATGGGAGAAAAGAACAGCAGAGCGGACACCACCCACGCAGCCGCTGGCGACAGACGCAACTGTTGCAACAACCAGGCCCAGCCCAGCATGAAAGCGGCCGCCAAAACCAGAAAATAGAGGGAATAGGCATGAGCCGGTGGTAGCGCCCAGAAGCCCCAGAGCTGAGGTTTGAACAGCAGACTCCAGTCAAGGATGGGCAATGGCTGAAAACTGCGCAGGACTTCCTGATAGGGAGACATCATGTTGACTCCCTTCAGGCCATTGGCCACTGCTATCTGAAAATATGGGGTCAGGACAAACCACTCGTCCGAACGGATGCCCCTGGGAGTCCCCAGCAACAGCCCCTGCTTTTCCAGGCCCAGCCACTCGAAGGCCATGGCATAGGATGAGGGCGACAGCGCCAGACACACGTACAGACAGCCACCGAGGACTGCCAGGGTAGCAAGCCAGAACCGCCAAGTCCTGCACTGGAGAAAAGATAAGAACGACATCAGCCTTCGCACAAGGGTATTGAACTTCACGAAGAGCGTACACAAAACTGGCCCTGTTGGCAGAAACGCTCAGACCCTCTTCAAAGATGGTAAAAAGCCGACAGAACCCCCTTGATGCTCAGCACGCTCGACACCAGCGCCAAGATGACCATGGCCAGACGCTGTCCAAAGGCTACCCGGCTGCCAGGGACTTGCCATGACACCACCCCCATCAGTACCAATATCACCGGAATCAGCAGATAGCGGCCTTGCACTCCCTCCACCACCTGTGCGGGATGTGGGGTCCAAGTAAATAACATGGCCAGAAAGGCCAGCAGTCCTGCGCTCAACCCCGTCACGATGAGCATCGCTCGTGCCAGCGCGTCCTGGCGCATCTGCCGCCATCCAGGCAAGGACATCACCAGCACCACGCCCAGCAGCACGACCAGCACAAGATACGAATCCCGGGACAGAAAGGTTTCACCAAAAGCGCCCAGGAAGGAATTACGGTAAAAGTTGAGCCGCCCAGAATCCGTCAACGTATTGGCAAGTACGGCGAACAAGTGGCCCGGCTCCTGCAGATAGAAGCGAACGACCTCACCAGTGCTGACGCTGCGCACGATGCGGAAATCCACCGTAGCAGGCAGGGCCGTGGCCATCCAGGCGGCCACCGCCAGCACAGTCAGCCCCAGGCAGACCCACAGCACCGGGCGACGCTCCCACCAGGCCAGTAACAGGGGCAACAGCAGCATCGGTGCAAAATGGGCACGGGCTGTGATGGCCACGAACAGTGCCACACACAACAGGATGAACAAGGGCACAACCCGTGGGTCCAGCGCGGCCACAGGCTGATCCGGAACCCGGCGCAGGCGCATGAAACAGCTGAGCGCCAGCAGTGCCAGTGCCGTGGCCAGCAGATCGATGCTGGCCGAGACGGCCTGAAACAGGCTCATCGGCAGCAACAGAGTTGCCAGCACGCTCAATGGCAAACGATGGATGCTCACGGCCAGTGCCACCACTGCCACCCCCGCCAGCAGATTCAGGAACCGCACCAGGCGATAACTGTGCTCCACGCTGAAATGGAGCAACTTTCCCAACTTGAGACCGACGGCCTGCGGCAGATAGATCAGGGGAAAGTAGTAACCCGTACCCGGTGTAATACCGAAATCCTCAGTACCCGTCCAGTCCAGCGCCTGTGTGCTGCGCACGACTTCCTCAGATTCCTTTCGCACCCTGCCATAATCACGCCGCAAGAGATAGTCCTGCAGCCCCTGATCCACCGGCCCACCGGACATCGTCCGGTTCTGACGGCAAAAGGTGTTCTCTCCCTCACAGGACTGGGTATGCAACAGCCACTGCCCCTGGGACAGCATGTAGGCACGGCGGAGGTGATCGGCCTCATCCGGCGACTTGAGAGGAGGCACGAAAAACGAGGCCAGGGTGCCCAACACGAGCGCCAGCGCCACCCAGCAGCCAATAACGGTCAAGGACACCGGCACGTGTACACGTTGACGGGCAACCCTTTCAGGGGCGGATGACGAAAAGTTCTGCTTCATTCATGGCCCCTTGGCTTTGACCGGTTGAGGCGGCGCTCACGGCCCCCATCGAACATCTCCATGACGCGCGGACGGCGCATCTTATATTTCTGAGACGCGTCTGTCCTGCCAATATGTCGCCATTTTCCGCCAACTTACAATATTAGGTAGACAGCAATGCCCTGACCGCTTCGCCGAAGTTCTCGTATGAGAAACGCTCGAGCGAATCCCGTCTGGCCTCGGAGGCAATACGGCCATATTCGCCAGGCTCTTGCATCAGCGCGAGAACCTTGCGCACAACGGTATCCCACTCATGGTCTCGGGCCAGAAAACCGTTCTCGCCATCACGGATGGCACGCGCATAGGTGTAGGTGGGCGAAGCAATGCTGACCGTCCCCACCGCACCGGCCTCGAAATACTTCAATTCCGATTTGCAATGGGTGAACAGATTGTTCTGCAAGGGCATCAGGTTGATGTCGACACTGGCCACCTTGCATTGAAGATTGACGAAGTCCTGAAACGGTATGTAAGTAACCCGATCAGCATGAGGTTGCAGGTCGGGTGTCAGCTCGATATAGCCGGCAATGGCCACACGCAGCCGTTCTTCCTGCGCCAACAACCTGGCCAACATGCCACTGACCAGATCAAAGTCCTTCTTGTGCGAGGGAGATCCGCTGAAATAGCCCAGCGTGACGTGCTCACCCTGCGCAAAACCGGCCTCCTGCTTTTCCTCGAAGAGCGTCTGAGAAATCGCCAGCTGCTCGCGGTTCATGAAGTTGGGGATCACGGTACAGGGATTGCCGCTGACGGTCTCGATCAGGCTGGCCAGGTGCTGATTGGTGGTGATGGCCCCATCACAATGCTGAAGCGTGGCCTGCAATCTGCCCACATAGGCATACCACCAGTCCAGCACCACCGGATCACGGGTATCGGCATTGAGGGTATCCATGATGAGGTGGATGCGCCGGGTATCGATGACGAGATCATCGACATCGAACAACACCCGCCGCCCCTTGCGACGCGCACGAAGAATCAGGCTGGCCAACGGCGCAGCATAGCGGCACCGACAGATAACGACCACATCGGCCTGGTCGATCAGATGACCGATCCGGTCATACTCGGCAGCCCGGAAGAAACTGGCCGAAACGTCGTTCTGCCCAGAGGCCTCCAGCGCCTGGATCATGTTGTAAACCCGGTAACGGAAGGTACTATTGTCGGGTTCGTCATACAGATAGGCTATGCGCTGCCGGCCCCGCAGAAACTGACGGATCCGCTCGCTGAAAGGGATCAGCCACGGATCCCGGTACGCCACCGCAGGCGTGCTCAGCTCGATCATCACGTCCTCCGCGCCAGGATGAAATCGACGGCCTCTGCCAGGTTGCTTCCCCAGCTGGTGCTCAAGCCAGCCTGTTGCAGGTTCTGCTCACGCTGTGCCCGGTCACGGCTCAGTTCCACCCCATCGGCAAGCCGTCTGACCAAGGCATCAACATTGACATCAGCACACAGGATGTTGCGGCTATAGTGATCGAGGCTCTGCTTGAGACCGCAGCGATTAGTGACGGCAACGGCACCGCTTGCAGCCAGATCCAGTGGGGGATAGCTTGGATGCGGCGTATACATCAGGCTCAGACCCAGATCCATCGTCTTCATCAGCTTCAGATAGCTGGCCCAATCGAGCGTGCTGTAAGTCTTGACCGACACCCCATCGCCCAGGCTCAGGTTCGGTATCGAGACGCCCACAAAGTGGAAATTCCATTCAGATGGCTTGAGCACATCACGGTCAATGGCCGTCTGCACGACATCGATGCCACGATAGAACAGATTGCGGGCATGATTGGGCCGTGCGTAAAAGAAGAAATCGCCGCGCTGCTTGGCAACGCCCTCTTCTGGCAGACGGCGCAACGCATGCGGAAAGGCAGGCTCGAACCAGATGCCTCGTTCGGGCAGATCAGACAGGCCCGACTGCTGAAGATGTTCAAACAGCAAGCGCGAATTGATGAGCACCGTGATCGAAGGGTCCGCCAGCAGCTCCGAGCAGCGCAGGTGCTCATCACTCAACGGATAGAACATGCGTTCGTCTTCCTGCAACAGATAGAAGACGTTGCGTGTCCCCAGACCATTCCTGACACTCTCGGTCGTCCACCAGCTGGTGGTGATGATGATATCGTGCTCACCGATGCCAACCTTCGCCAGGTTGTCGCGGATAGGCACATAGGAAAAATGCACCGCCCCATCAAACTGGATACCGGCATTCTTGAGAATGACGGCGATGTTTTCTTCGACGGCCGGCTCTTCACGCGTAACGATACGCAGCGGCAACCCCGCCTTACGGGCCACCAAAGCAGACAGGATGATGGACGTGGCCACGCCCCCGAATAGGCTCCCCTTGCCGATGCTGTCCGTCACCATCACCACCTGTGCGGTACCTGGCTGCGCCGGATAGCTGCCCAGCGCCTTCTGTCGAAAGAACACCCTATCGACCAGATCATCCCGCGTGACCCCTTCCTTGCTGGCCAACGCCACGGCAGCCGCAACTGGATCTGGGCGCTCGCCACGCAGCACCTGGCCGCCCTTTAGCAGCAAGGCACGAACCCCACGATGCTTCAAATACCACCGGCAATCACGCAGGACCTCTCCTCCCTTGGCGAACAAGGCGCGCCAGCCTTTGTGTTGCAAGTACCAGCTGATCTTTTGCCACAACGTCATGGATGTCAAAACTCTCGTCTGAAAACAATCGGAAGAATGGTCAACAGGGAACAGCCTGACACATCCCTGATGGAGCACCGACCGCCACGACTGACGGTCAGACACTCGCACATAGCCGAATCAGATCCGGCTGCGCCGCCGAATCTCGCGCAGCCAGCGTGACCAACGCCAACTACGTGACGCCAGCAAGGTGTCTCTTTCCTGTTCCAGCGCCTGAATCCGTGTCTGGTACTGATCGATCCGCGTCAGGTTCTCGATGTTCTCCTGGTCGCGCAAGCTTACATGCCGCTGCGCGTCCGCCAGCTGTGCACGCACCCCGCCCAGCTCATGCTGAAGCCGTGCCACCTCTTCGGCACGCTTCTGCTGCAAGCCCGCAAAGTCTGCCCGAAGCTGCGCCACGGTTTCGTTCACCAGCAGAAAAGGCATCCGCGTTCCACCATTCAGATGATGGCCATCCCTGCGAGACGCCAGGGTCCGGGAAAATTGTGCCTCCAGACCGAACCAGGCCTGCACATCCTGCTCGGAAGCCTCGAAACCACAGGCCTCGGCCAGCGCCACCACCACATCAACCAGCGCAATCGCGGGCTGTTCTGGCACCACACCCAACTGCAGGGTATGCAATACGCCACGTGTCAGTACCCATCCCGCAGGCACCGGGCAGGAAACCACCCATTCCTGGTCGATGAGCTGACACTGGTCATCAGCACCCACCATCAGGTTGAAGGGAGCGTGATCGAGCCGGTTGCCCGGCAGACAGTAGAGGCGCAGCAAGCGCCCGGCTGTTGCGGATGGCACTCCGGTGCTGACGGCAGTCACAGGAGCATCAACTTCCGTCGAGACACCAGCCTCCGCCTCTATCCCCCCAGCTTTCGACGCATCATCCGCCAACGGCAACAGCGGTGAAACACCTTCTTCGGCCTGTTCCAGCAACAGCCGGGCCCAAGGCAAGAGCGCCTGTACCAGACTCGTCACATCAGCTTGCCTGGCATGGACGCGCAGCACCTCCCAAGCCTGTTGCCAACCCGGAAAATAATCTGCATCACCCAGTTCCACTCCAAGGGTCTGCCCCTGCACAAACGGGAGCCACCTCTCCGGGCCAGGCAGCAGCGCGCGCTTGTGTACATGCACGGCGCTGTTCTTTCCTGCTTCCAGGCGTGTTTCGGTGCACCACAGAGGCTGGCGATGAACTGCAAAGGTCCAGGCCAGCGCCTGCGGTTGCCACGGCGTGGCCCCTGCACCGGCCTTGCTCTCATCCATTGCCGAGGCCTCTGCCGAAGCCACAACCAGAAAGGAATTGGCCAAATCAGCTAACAAGCCGTTTTCTTCCAGCACGCGGTTGACCAGCGCCTCGTCAAAGACGCGCAGCATGTTGCCGCTGTAGTCTTCGCTGAAATTGCGCAACAGCAGATCCGCCGCATTGAATCCGGGATGCGCCAGCGCGGCATCGGTCAGCACCACATTGGGCACCTTGTAATCTGGGTAAGGGTACAGCCACTGCTGCTGCTCCAGCCCGGCCTGCGTCAGCACCCGGCCCAGCGCCTTGCGCCCAAAGGTGCGCACGCCACCGCTGGGCAGGTAAAGATCCTGCACACCGGCAAAGGGCTTGCCCAGATGGTCTTCACCGCAGCCGTTGAAGTACTTGAGGCCCAGCTGGTTCTCGATGGCGATGACCACCCGCCCGCCCGGCCTGAGATGCCGAATGGCGGACTGAAGGTAGGCCTGGTACGGGTCTTGGGCACCCGAATAGGCACCGGCGTACTCCAGCACACCGATCAGCGTCACCCAGTCGTAGGCGCCTTCCACATTGACCGTCTGCAGGTCGTCGGCAATCACCTGCACATTGGGCAGGTCGTGGCAGCGAGCGGCAGCCACGCGGGCACGGGCCAAGCTGCCTTCGACGGCCGTCACCTGAGCGCCGGTCTCGCCCAGGTAACGGGTGATGGCACCGGTGCCGCAGCCCAGCTCCAGCACACGATCGCCCGGGCCGATACCCAGCGGGCGCAACAGGCAGTGGCGCGAGCGGCTGAAGTGATAACGCGTGGACCAGTCGTCGATGCTGTCCACGAGCCCCTGAGAAAAGGTGCTGCAATCGCCCAAGCCTTCAATCACGCGTAGCAGGCGTCCCTCGGCCTCCTGACCTTCGCTGTAGCCAAAAGCCTCGGCCTCGGGACGAAAGTACAGGTTGTAGACAGCATCTTTCTGATATTTGGTATTCATGCGTGCCCTTCAATCTCTACGCGCATATCGAAATCGGCAAGCCCCTGGCAGCGCGACTGCCGTCTGACATTGATGAGAAGACTGTCGTACCGGCGATCCAAAGGTTCGACTTCCCCACCTCCGACCTCCTGCGCCACCCCCAGTGAAACCAGGAAATCACCGGCACCAATGCGGAGATCCATCTGAAAGACCACACGCACGATCTCTCCCGCCTGCACCGCGCGCGTAATCGGACCGCCCGGAAAATCGCGCGAGTTGCTGCCGTAGACCGTCACACCATCCGGCGTCTTGATGGTAAGGCCAAAAATGGGGGCCAGCACATCAACGCGAAACCGCACCCAGGCGACGACCAGCACCTGCTGTCCCGTGGCCAGCCTCACCTCGTGATCCACACCATTGGTCGTCACCATGCAGTCGATGATCTCGACTTCCCGGCTTCCCCAGCGGAATTCGTCCTTGTTGTACCCTGCCCTGTCCTCGAAACGCCCTGGTGGTCGCGTGATGACCCGGCCTGCCAATGCGCTGAAATCGGGAAAGACAGATTCGTGCAGCGTCCCTGCCGACGGGTCGGCCGTCTTGTCTGCCGCAAATCCCGCAGCCCCGGCCGTGCCATCAGCGCCCTCCACGCCTGCGGCCTTGCTACCGGTCGCACCGGGTGAAGCAAGGCTCGCAGACGGTGCCAACGGCACGCTGACCTGCGAGGCTGTTGTGGCAGAGGACGAAGACGTGTCAGCCCGCTCAACCCCGAACATCAGGTCCAGATAGGTATTGGCCACATCCTTGGGCGGGCCGATCTGGTGGACGACACCGCCATCGAGCAGGATGGCACGGTCGCAGTGGCGGGTGATCTGGTCGATGGAATGGGTGACGAGCAGGATGGTGGTGCCGCGCGCCACCAGCTCTTCGAAGCGGCGAAAGCACTTGGCCTGGAACTTGGCGTCGCCCACTGCCAGTGCCTCGTCGACGATGAGGATATCGGGGTCGATGCAGGCCGAGACGGCAAAGGCCAGGCGCACGTACATGCCCGAGGAATAGGACTTGACCGGGCGCTCGATGAATTCGCCGATGTCGGCAAAGGCGGCGATGTCGTCGAAGCGGCGGTCGATCTCGGCCCGGCTGATGCCGAGGATGGCGCCGTTGAGATAGACGTTTTCGCGGCCGGTGAATTCGGGGTTGAAGCCGGCCCCCAGCTCCAGCAGGGCCGCCACCCGGCCGCGCATCTCGACGGTGCCGCCGGTGGGCGCCAGTGTGCCGCAGAGGATTTGCAGCAGCGTGGACTTGCCCGCGCCGTTGCGGCCGACGATGCCGACGACCTCGCCGCGGCGGATGGTGAAGTCCAGCCCCTTCAGGGCCCAGTATTCGCGGAAGTAACGTGGCGGCTGACGGCCCAGCAGGCGCGCAGCCCGCCCCACCAGCATCTGCTTGAGCATGTGGCCGGGGCGGTCATAGAGCAAAAAGCACTTGGTGAGCCCCTGCACGCGGATGGCGATGTCGTCAGGCGCATGCGGGACCGGATCGGCCCCCAGGCCGGGCGGCGCTTCGGCCGGGTGGTGGGCAGGCACGGACGGCACTGGCGCCTGGCCAGCAGGGTGCAGGTGTTCAGAGGACATCGGCAAACCCCTTGCGGGTGCTCTGGAACCAGGCAAAGCCCAGCCAGGCAAAGATTGCCACCGCCAGGGTGTACAGGCCCCAGGCACCCCAGTCGGGCATGCGCCCCCAGATCAGCACGTCGCGCGTCTGCTCCATCGGCAGGGTGAGCGGATTGAGCCGCACCCACGGGCGCAGCGACTCGGGCAGCGCCTGCAATGAGAAGAAGGCCGGCGAGATGAACAGCAGCACCGTCAACACCACGCCGATGGCCTGGCCGATGTCGCGGATGTAGACGCCCAGCGAGGCCAGCCACCAGCTGGTGCCCAGCGCCAGCAGGCACAGCGGCAGCCAGACGATGGCGATGAGCGGCACGGTGAGCGGTATGGCCCCGGTGGTGAGCAACAGCGCCACCAGCAGCACCAGCAGGCTGATGGCCGCCTGAAACAGCGCCGACAACAGCGTGACGGCGGGCAGCACCTCCAGCGGAAACACCACCTTCTTGACGTAGCTGGGGTTGCTGAGGATGAGCGAGGGCGCCTTGCCCGCCACCTCGGCAAAGAAGCTGTGGACGATGACCCCGGCAAAGAGGATGACGGCGAAGTCGGCGTGGCTTTGCTCGCTGCCCATGTGCCAGCGCGCCTTGAACACCACCGAAAAGACGAAGGTGTAGACGGCCAGCATCAGCAGCGGATTGAGCAGCGACCAGAAGACGCCCATGACCGAGCCGCGATAGCGGGCGGCAATGTCGCGCCAGGCCATCTGCAGGATCAGCGAGCGGTGCCGCAGCAGCGTCGACACCAGAAACCCCGGTGACACGGGGGTGGCAGCATGAGGATTCAATTCGTGCAAATATTATGGATTATCATCCGTTTGAGCGGCATTCTACTGCCAGCCGAGGGCGGCAGATACCGCAATAGCCTTCCAGCATGCCCAGCTATAAAGCCGGCCGACACCCCGGCGCTGGCCGGATACTGCGCCGCCGCCGATGACCCACGCCCCGCCTCCTGCTCCGTCCGCCCCGCCGTCTGGCCCAGCCTGCGCGCCGGTGCCCGAGACCCCCGTGACGCTCGCGACCACGCCCGCAGCGGCTGCCCCAGCGGCATCGGCCCTGCACGCCTCGCTGCGTGCCGCCTTTGCCGGCCGGATGCTGACCGACCCGGCCGATACCGCGCCCTTTCTGAAGGATTACCGTCGCCGCTGGGGCGACGAGGCCCTGGCCGTGGTGCAGCCCGACAGCACCGCCGATGTGGCGGCCGTGGTGCGCTGGTGCCGCACGCACGGGCATGCCGTGGTGCCCCAGGGGGGCAACACCGGCCTGACGGGGGCCGGTGTTCCGGGGCAGCCCCCCCGTCCTACCGTGCTGCTGTCGCTGACCCGGATGCAGCATGTGCGGCAGGTCGACCCGATCAACAACACGATGGTGGTGGATGCCGGCTGCACGCTGCTGGCGGCCCAGCAGGCGGCCGAGGCGCACGGACGCCTGTTTCCGCTGTCGCTGGCCTCGGAAGGCGCATGCACGGTGGGGGGCAATCTGGCTACCAATGCCGGCGGGGTGCAGGTGCTGCGCTATGGCAACATGCGCGAGCTGTGCCTGGGGCTGGAGGTGGTCACCGCCGATGGCGAGATCTGGGACGGGCTGACGGCGCTCCGCAAGAACAACACCGGCTACGATCTGCGTGACCTGTTCATCGGTTCGGAAGGCACCCTGGGCGTGATTACCGGGGCCGTGCTGAAGCTGTTTCCGCGCCCGGCAGGGCGGGCGGTGGCCATGGCCGGCCTGGATTCGCCCACGCAGGCGCTGGCACTGCTGGCCCATGCCCAGAGCCGGCTGGCGGGCGAGCTGACGGCCTTCGAGCTGATCTCGTCGGCCGCGATGGCGCTGGTGCTGAAGCACATCCCCGGCAACCGGCCGCCACTGGCCAGGGCCTGCGACTGGTATGTGCTGCTGGAAACCAGCAGCCTGCACAGTGACATGGCCGCCCGTGCCGGCCTGGAAGCGATGCTGGCCGAGGCGCTGGAACAATCCCTGCTGAACGATGTGACGGTGGCCACCTCGATCACCCAGGCCCGGCAGTTGTGGGCGCTGCGCGAGAACATCTCGGCCGCACAGACGGCCGAGGGACGCAACATCAAGCACGACATCTCGGTGCCGGTCTCGGGCATCGACGATTTCATCCGCCAGGCCGACGAGGCGATCCACGCGGCCCATCCGCAGGCCCGGCTGATCGTGTTCGGCCACCTGGGCGACGGCAACCTGCATTTCAACGTGGCACCGGGCGCACACCATGCCAGCGCCTATGATGAAGATTTTGTCCGGATGGAGGCCCGCATCAACCGCATCACCCATGATGTGGTGGCGGCGCACCGGGGGGCGATCTCGGCCGAACACGGCATTGGCGTGCTGCGCCGCGACGAGCTGCCGCGCTACAAGCAACCGGTGGAAATGCGCCTGATGCGTGCGATCAAGGCCGCACTGGACCCGGACAACCGGATGAACCCTGGCAAGCTGCTGGCGGCTGACTGAGCGGCCCGACCATGGCATCATCGGGACAGCGGCTGCTGGCACCCGTCCCGCCAGCACCCGGATGTCCAACCCGCCTGCCCCCGTGACCCATGCCACTGTCGGCCCCAGCCCCTTCTGCCCCAGCCGCCCGCCCGGATGACCCCACGTTGCACGGCGGGCCCACGTCCCCACCCGGGGTGGCGATCATCACCGGTGCCGGCAGCGGCATTGGCCGCGCGGTGGCACTGGCCTTCCTGCAGGCGGGCTACCGGGTGGCGCTGGCCGGGCGGCGAGAGGCGCCCCTGCACGACACGGCCCAGGCCTCGGCCCACCCGCAACACGCGCTGGTGGTGCCCACCGACGTGACCGACCCGGAGGCGGTGAATGCGCTCTTCGATGCCACGGTGGCCCACTTTGGCCGGGTGGACGTGCTGTTCAACAATGCCGGCATCGGCGCACCGGCCGTGCCGCTGGAAAACCTCACGCCCGCGCAGTGGCAGGCGGTGGTCGACACCAACCTGAACGGCCCCTTCTATTGCATCCAGGCGGCCTTTCGGGTGATGAAGGCGCAACAGCCCAAAGGCGGGCGCATCATCAACAATGGCTCGATCTCGGCGCAATCGCCCCGGCCGATGACGATGCCCTACACCGCCACCAAGCACGCGATGACCGGGCTGACCAAGGCCGCCTCGCTCGACGGCCGTGCCCACGACATCGCCTGCGGCCAGATCGACATCGGCAATGCCGCCACCGAGATGGCGGCGCCGATGATGGCAGGCATCCTGCAGGCCAACGGCCAGGTGATGGCCGAGCCGGTGATCGACGTGTCGCTGGTGGCAGAAGCCGTGCTGAACATGGCGCGACTGCCGCTGTCGGCCAACGTCCAGTTCATGACCCTGATGGCGACCAAGATGCCCCTGATCGGCCGCGGCTGAAGCCGCGGCCGGTGTCCGCCCAGCGCCGGCAGAGGCACACCGCAGGCCCCCGCCCGCCACACGCCCCCGGGCCGGATCCCCCGGCCCGGGGGCTCTCTGCCAGCGGGGCCAGGCAAAGCCCTTTTGGGCCTTTCGGGCTTTTGCAAACTCCACACAGTGTTGCGTAGCAACCATCGACGGCCCGTTGAACCCGCCAAAACCACCAGGCAGGCAGCGGGTGGCTTTACGACCGGCAGCCAGGCAGACAATCCCTACAGACGGACGACGGAACGGCCCCGGACGGTCATGCACGGAGGGGCGGCACGAAGGGATCTGCGGGCCGGCACCACAAGGTGGTGTCGGCACGGCCGTGTCGGCTGCCGGCATCGTCATGGGCCCGCATGCCAGCACGCTCGTGCCGGCTGAGGCAAGATTGCGGGTTTACCCCTGATGCCGTTGTCCCTGCCTGCCCCCCTGATTCAACCCGATGCCAACCCGACCTGCTCCCGAGATGCCTGACACTCCTGCCCCAACGCCAGCCTCCCGCCCGGCCCCCCGCTGGCTGACCCACACTGCGGTGGGTCTGGCCTGCCTGGCCCTGCATGCCGGCACCCAGGCCGAAAGCCTGCCGGAAGCCATCAGCGTGGCACTCACCCTGCATCCGCAGGTGCTGGGTGCCCGCCGCAATGCCGAAGCCATCCGCCACGAGGTGACCGGCGCCGCCAGTCAGATGAACATGCGCTTCGGCATCATCGCCGAACCCGGATACGGTTACCAGCGTGGCCAGGGCCGCAACCGCAACAGTGGCGACCTGGGCGTGCAGGCGCTCAAGCCGATCTATGACGGCGGCCGCACCGACAACGAAACCGATCGCCAGCGCGCCCGTCTGGACAGCGCCAACTTTGGCACCGAAGCATCACGGGACGACATTGCGATGCGGGTGGCCGATGCCTACATCGAGGTGGTGAAGCAGCTGGAGCTGCTGCGTCTGGCCCACGATTATGTGAACGGCATCCAGGCGCTCCAGAAGCGCGTGCAGCAGATCGTCAAGTTCGACAAGGGCCGTGGCTACGACCTGCTGCAGACCAACTCACGCCTGTCGCAGGCGCAGATCACCCTGGCCGACCGCGAGGGCCAGCTGGCCGAAGCCCGCGAGGCACTGAACCAGCTGGTGGGGCAGCCCGTGCGCAGTGTGAATGCGCCCACACCCCCCGGGGCCCCCATCCGCACGCTGAAGGAAGCGATGGAATTGCTGAACGACCATCCGGCCATCCGTGCACGGCAGGCCGAAGTGAACGCAGCCCGCAAGGCGGCCGCCGTGGCCAATGCCTGGACCAAACCCACCATCAACGTGCGTGCCCGCGTGACCAGCCCGCATGACATCAATGGCCAGCGGCAATGGTTTGGGGGTTATGACGTGGGGCTGGTGACGGACTGGAGTCCGTTTGACGGTGGCGTGGGTGCCGCGGCCGCCGCGGCTGCCAATGCACAGGTGCTGACGGCCGAGGAAGCCGTGGCCAGCACCCGCCAGCAGTTGCAGACCGATGTGGCCAGACACTGGACGCAGATCAAGGCACGCGAGGGCCGTGTGGATACGCGCACCGGGCTGGTGGAGGACACGCGCCGGGTGCGCGCTGCCTACTGGGAACAGTTCCAGATCGGCAAACGCAGCATCATCGATCTGCTGAATGCCGAAAACGAGATTTACGCCGCCCGCCTGGGCGCAGCCACCGAGAAACAGGAGCTGAACCAGGCACGCTACCGGCTGCTGGGCAGCACCGGCCAGCTGCTGCCACGGCTGGGCATTGCCCCACTGCCGCCGATCACCGACAAAGAACCCGACAACCGGCCCACAACCAGCAACGGCATCCCGCCGCTGCCGGAATTGCGCTGATCCTGCCCGCCCCCTGACCTGAACGCGATGGACAACCAAGACGCCACACCCCAACCCCAGGCCGGCCAGGCGCCGGCAGCCCCGTCTGCGGTCGAACAGGCCCGTGCGCACCCACCCGGCACGGCACAGCCCGGCCCCACCCTGAAGCAGCCGCTGCCCGACCCGCTGCTGACGGCGCTGTCGCAGATGCTGGCGCGCTTCGACATCCACAAGAGCGAGGAAGCGCTGGCCACCGGCATCCCGCACGAGCGCCCGCTGCAACCGGCAGGCATGATGCGCATTGCCGAGGCGCATGGCTGCAAGGTGCGCATCCAGCACCGCGACCTGTCGCAGATCAATCCGTTGCAGCTGCCCGTGGTGCTGCTGCTGAAGGACATGCGCGCCTGCCTGCTGCTGGAGCGGCGCGGTGACACGGCGGTGATCCTGCCCTGCGAACCCGATGCCCTGGAGATGGAGATAGCGCAGGCGGAACTGGCGGCACAGTACATCGGCACCTGCCTGCTGATCCGCCCGGCCATCGCCGACGACAAGCGCAGCCCGATCGAGATCCGCAAGTCGGACGGACACTGGTTCTGGAGCACGCTGTGGCGCTATCGCGGCTATTACATGCAGGCGGGGCTGGCAGCACTGCTCATCAACGTGCTGGCACTGAGCGGCACCTTCTTCACCATGAACGTCTACGACCGGGTGATTTCCAACCAGGCGTATGTGACCTTGTGGGCGCTGGCCAGCGGCGTGATGGTGGCGATGATCTTCGAGTATCTGGCCCGCAACCTGCGCAGCTGGCTGCTGGACAATGCCGGCAAGAAGGCCGACCTGCTGCTGGGATCGATGCTGTTCCGGCAGGCGATGATGTCACGGCTGGAAAACCGCCCGCAATCGGCCGGCGCCTTTGCCAACACGATCCGCGAATTCGAGTCGGTGCGCGACTTTGCCACCTCGGCCACACTGGCCACCATCACCGACCTGCCCTTCGTGCTGCTGTTCGTGTGGGTGATCCACCTGATCGCCGGCCCACTGTTTCTGGTGCCGCTGGCCTGCATCCCGATTCTGGTGATCGTGGGCGCACTGGCGCAGATTCCGCTGTCGCGCTATGTGAAGGAACATCTGCGCGAAGGCTCGATCAAGCAGGGGATTCTGGTCGAGACGCTGGAAAATGCCGAGGCGATCAAGGCGCTGCGCATGGAAAGCCAGGTGCAGACCCGCTACGAGCGTGCCGCCGCCCTGACGGCCCGCACCTCGATGAAGAGCCGCTCGATCACCGCCATGGTCACCAACTTCACCGCCCTGCTGCAATCGCTGTGTACCGTGGCGATGGTCTGTTGGGGCGTCTACCTGATCGGCGATGGCACGCTGACGATGGGTGCGCTGATCGGTGCCGTGATCCTGGCGGGCCGCACGATTGCGCCCGCCGCCAGCATCACCAGTCTGGCCGTGCGCTATCAGCAGGCGCGCACCGCGCTGCAATCGCTCAACCGCGTGATGAACACCCCCACCGACCGTGACGCCGAGCGCAACTATCTGCGCAAGTCGACGGCCCTGGGTGCACTGACGGCCGAGCACGTCAGCTTCCGCTACGGACCACAGGCCCCCGAATCGGTTCGCGACCTGAGCATCAACCTGAACCCCGGTGAACGGGTGGCGGTGCTGGGCCGCATCGGCAGCGGCAAGTCGACGATGCTGAAGGTGCTGGCCGGGCTGTATTTTCCCAAACAGGGTTCGGTGAAGCTCGATGGCATCGAGCTGCAACAGATCGAACCGGCCGACGTACGCCGCCACGTGCTGTACGTGGGCCAGGAAGCGCGCCTGCTGTTCGGCACGCTGCGTGAAAACCTGAAGGCCGGCAATCCGCATATCGACGACGAATCGATGATGCGCGTGGCCGATGCCTTTGGCGTGCACCAGATGGCCAGCGCCCACCCCAACGGCTACGACATGCCGATTGGTGAAGGCGGTGCCGGCCTGTCGGGCGGACAGCGCCAGGCGGTGGCCCTGGCTCGCGCCGTGATCGCCAACCCGGCGGTGATGCTGCTGGATGAACCGACCAGCGCAATGGACAGTGCCACCGAAACGATGGTGATGCAGGCCCTGAGCCGCCTGTGCAGCCGTCAGACGATGGTGTTCGTGACCCACAAGCTGCAACTGCTGGATTTCGTCAATCGCATCGTCATCATGGATGGTGGCGTGCGTGTGGCCGATGGCCCGAAAGAAGCCGTGTTGCAGGCGTTGAAAGAAGGCAAGATCCAGGGAGTGCGTCGTGTCTGACAAGAACCAGCAAAATCAGGGCACAGCCAGCCAGCCGGCCGCGGCAGCGGCGCACCCGCCGTCTGCCCTGGGGCAGGCGGGCGGTGTCCAGCGTCCGCCGGCGGGCAACGACCGGGGCAACGGCGGCATCGTGCCAGGCGCACGGGGCGTGCCGCCCCAGGCCCAGGCACGTGCCGTCCAGCCGCGCGACACCTTTGCCCACCCGGTGTATGCCGGCAGCGGCAGCGATTTCGATTTCATGCGCGACATGCAGCAGGCCATGGTGAACGACCGCCAGAAAAGCAGCTTCCTGCTGCTGGCGCTGATCGTCAGCCTGCTGGTGGCGGCCGGGGTCTGGGCCTATTACAGCCGGCTGGAGGAAATCACCCGCGGCGATGCGCGCATCATCGCGTCCAGCCGCGAGCAGGTCATCCAGTCGCTGGAAGGCGGGATTCTGGCCGAGATGCTGGTGCGCGAAGGCGCCACCGTGACGCAGGGCCAGCCACTGCTGCGCATCGACGAGACCAAGGCCCGTTCGTCGTACAAGGAAGGCTACAGCAAGCTGATCGGCCTGAAGGCCTCGGCCGCCCGCCTGCGCGCCGAATCGCGCGGCACGCCGCTGCGCTTTCCCGAAGACGTGATGGCCGATGCCGAGGTGGTGGACAACGAGACCGACACCTACAACGCCCGGCGCGAATCCCTGCAGCAGGCCATTGCCACGTCGAAATCGAGCCAGGCGCTGGTGGCCCGCGAGATCGCCATCACCAAGCCGATGGTGGCCAAGGGGCTGGTGGCCGAGACCGAGCTGCTGAAGCTGCAACGCCAGTACAACGACCTGCAGATGGCCATGCAGGAGCGCATCAACAAGCACCGTGTGGACGCCGCCAACGATCTGTCCAAGGTGGAGTCCGAGCTGGCCCAGGTGCAGGAAGCACTGACGGCCCGACAGGACCAGGTGACGCGCACGGTACTGACAGCGCCGGTGCATGGCATCGTCAAGAACATCCGGGTCAACACCCGCGGCGGGGTGATCCAGCCGGGCCAGGACATCATGGAGATCATCCCGCTGGAAGACCAGCTGCTGGTCGAAGCCAAGATCCGCCCGCACGAAGTGGCTTTTCTGCGGCCCGGCCTGCCGGCCACGGTGAAGATCTCGGCCTACGACTATGCCATCTACGGCGGCCTGAAGGGCGAAGTGGAACTCATCAGCCCCGACACCCTGCGCGACGACGAGCAGCGTGCCGCCCCCGGCAGCAACCGCTACTACCGGGTGCTGGTGCGCACGCAGAATTCGTCGCTGTCGGCCGGGGGCAAGGAGCTGCCAATCATCCCCGGCATGACGGCCTCGGTCGAGATCCGTACCGGCGAAAAGACGGTGATGGATTACATCCTGAAGCCGATCCTGAAAATGCGTGAGGCGATGCGCGAGCGCTGATGACGCCACCGGGGCCTGAACGGGCGCTGAACAGCTCCGCGTGCCTCCCTGCCCCAACCCTTACCCCGCCCCCGGCCGGCTCCCGCCCGCCGGGGTTTTTTGTGCCTGCGGGTGCTGGGGCCCCGGGGGGCCAGCGATGCGGCCCGCCTCCCGGGCATCTCCCCGGGCATGCGGGATAATCGCCCTTTCCTTTGATCTGGGTCTTGTCCGGCCGCGGCAATTGCGCGGACAATCGCGAGCACCATGCCCGATATCTCCTCCTTATTCCTTCTGGGGCTGCTGGTGGCCGCCCTGCTGACTGCATTGATCGTCGTCTGGCCGCTGCTGCGCCGTCCGCAGCCGGGGGCCGACACCACCCCTGCGCCTTCGGCGGGGGACGAGGCTGCCCGTCTCAACCAGGAAATCATCCGCGAGCGCCGGGCACGGCTCGACGAGGAACTGGCCGAGCTGCCCGCCGACTCACCCGAGCGGACGGCGCTGATGCAGGCCTTTGCCAGTCAGGCACTGGCCGACCTGAAGGCGGACGCGGCCCCGGTTGCCGCCGCTGCCCCCCGGTCACGTCAGCGCCTGCTGCTGGCGGCGGTGCTGGCCATGCTGGTGGTGGCGCTACCGCTCGCCTTTTACCGCAGCACCGGCATGCCCGAGGCCGCCGACCCGGCCTTTGCCCAGCGTGCCCAGCGCCCCGACATGCACACGCTGCTGGCCGAACTGGAGCAGCGCCTGGCCCAGCAGCCCGAGCTGGTGGAAGGCTGGCTGATGCTGGGCCGCTCGCGCATGAGCCTGGGCGAGCGGGACAAGGCCATCGCCGCGCTGGAAAAAGCCCTGCAACTGGACAGCCCCGATCCGGCCCTGGCGGCGCAGATCCGCACCGACCTGGCCGATGCACTGGGCCAGCAGGCCGGCTCCAACCTGCGCGGGCGCCCATGGGAACTGCTGCAACAGGCCCTGCGGCTGAAAGCCGACAACCCGAAAGCCATGGCGCTGGCGGGCGCCTACCAGCTCAGCCAGAACCAGCCACAGGCAGCGCTGCAATACTGGGAGCCCCTGCTGGCACAGCTGCAACCGGGCACGGCCCAGCATCAGCAGGTGGCGGGCTACATTGCCAATGTCCGCGCACTGGCGGGCCTGCCCGAAGGCACGACGGCCGATACGCCGCCAACGGCCCCCGGAGCGGGTGCGGCCTCTGCCCCCCCATCAGCCAGCCGTGCAGCCAAGGCTGCCGGCACAGCGGATGCGGCCGGCACGGCGGTCCAGGGCCCGGTCCTGTCCGGCCAGCTGGCGATCAGTCCGGCACTGGCGTCGGCCACCCGGCCCGACGACACGGTGTTTCTGGCCGTGCGCGCCGTGGATGAGCACGGTGAACCTGCCGGGCCGCCGCTGGCGGTACGCCGGCTGACGGTGGCGCAGCTGCCCCACCGTTTCACGCTGAGTGACGCCGATGCGATGCTGCCGGCGGCACGCCTGTCGCAACACCCGCGCGTGCAGGTGATTGCCCGCATCGGCCGTGATGCCAGCCCGCAACCCGGTGATCTGGAAGGCCGCAGCCCGGTGGTCGCGGCCGATGCCGACGACGTGCAGCTGCTGATCGACCGGCGCCTTCCCTGAGCCCACGCCATGTCCAGCCGCCCGTCGATGCCCCCACCCACTGCTGTCCCCTGGTTTCAGGCGCGGGGCATCAGCCTGGCGCGCGGCAACGTGCAGCTCATCACCCACCTGGACTTTGAGATCCGGGCCGGCAGTGCGCTGCTGCTGCGCGGTGCCAACGGCAGTGGCAAATCCACGCTGTTGCGCGCCTTGCTGGGGCTGACGCCGGTGCAGGCCGGCTCGCTGGATTTTGCCGGCCAGCACTTTGCACCGGGCACTGGCCGGCTGCGCCCCCACGCGCTGTGGCTGGGCCATGCCCACGGCATGAAGGCCGAACTGACCGCCATCGAGAACCTGGCGCTGGTGGCCGGTCTGGATGGCAGCCGACCTGCACGGCCCGCCCTGCGCGAGGCACTGGCGCGGGTGGGGCTGGGCCGCAAGCTCAATGTCGAGACGCGGCGCCTGTCGCAAGGGCAGCGCCAGCGGCTGTCGCTGGCCCGGTTGCTGCTGGCGCCACACCGGCCACTGTGGCTGCTGGACGAGCCCACCGCCGCGCTCGACCAGGAAGGCAGCCAGCTGCTGGATGCCCTGGTGGCCGACCATCTGGCTGAGGGCGGCGGCGCCCTGGTGGCCACCCACCTGCCCGTGCTGACCGGGCTGCCCACCACCGAGCTGTCGCTGACATGAGCCCCCCCCATGCCCCTTCCACCTTCGGCTGGGCCTTCGGACGCGATCTGAAGATCGCCCTGCGCCGTCGCGCCGACACGCTGAACCTGATCGGCTTTTTCGTGCTGGCCTGCCTGATGGTGCCCTTTGCCATCGGCCCCGAAGCCGAATGGCTGTCGCGCATCGGCCCCGGCATGATCTGGGTGATGGCCCTGCTGGCGCAGCTGACGGCCCTGCCGATGCTGTTTGCGGCCGATCATCAGGATGGCAGCCTGGAGCACATGCTGGCCAGCGGCCGATCACCGACGATGCTGGTGGCCGGCAAGCTGCTGGCCACCTGGACGGTGTCGGCCCTGCCGCTGATCGTGGTGACACCGCTCCTGGCACTGGCGCTGTCGATCGACCTGCCACGCACCGCCCTGCTGATGCTGACGCTGCTGCTGGGCACGCCGACGCTGCTGATCCTGGGCGCGGTGGGCGCAGCGCTGACGCTGGGCCTGCGGGCCGGCGGGGCGCTGGTGGCCCTCTTGTGCCTGCCGCTTTATGTGCCGGTGCTGATCTTTGGCAGCGGCACGCTCGACATGTATAGTGCCGGCCTGTCCTTTGGCTCACACCTGGCCCTGCTGGCTGCGGGCATGCTGGCCGCCGTCTGGGCCGGCCCTGCCGCAGTTGCCCTCGCCCTCAAGACCTCACTCGAATGAACCTGTTCAGCTACGCTGCCCCTCAGCGCTTCTATGCCCTGACCGGAAAACTGATCCCCTGGTTTGCCGTGGCCGCTGCCCTCACCTGCGCGGTCGGCCTGTGGCTGGGCCTGGTGCAGGCCCCCGCCGACTTCCAGCAGGGCGAGGTGTACCGCATCATCTTCATCCACGTGCCCGCAGCCTGGGTTGCCATGTTCGTCTATCTGGTGATGTCGGTCTATGCCGTACTGAACCTGGGTTTTCGCACCCGCATGTCGGCGATGATGATTGCGGCCCTGGCCCCCACCGGCGCATTGATGTCGGCCATCGCGCTCTGGACCGGCTCGCTGTGGGGCAAGCCCACCTGGGGCACCTACTGGGCCTGGGATGCGCGGATGACCTCGACGCTGATCCTGCTGTTCATGTACTTTGGCTATATGGCGCTCACCCGCGCCATCGAGGACCAGAACCGCGCCGACCGCGCCGGCTCGATCCTGGTGCTGGTCGGCTCGGTCAACGTGCCGATCATCTATTTTTCGGTGTACCTGTGGAACACCCTGCACCAGGGCTCCAGCGTCAACCCTGTCGAAGGCTCGAAGATGGCCAGCATCATGCTGTCGGCGATGCTCGTCATGTCCGTGTCAGCCTGGTGCTACACGGTGGCCGTGACGCTGCATCGTGCCCGCAGCATCATCCTTGAGCGTGAGGCCCACACCCAGTGGGTGCAACAGCTGCGCCAGGACGGCGCCCTGCGCTGAACCGCCGCCACACCGGATCACCGCCTCCCCGGGATCAGCGCTGTCCACCGCAACGGCCGATCAAGCGTTGGATGCCGGATCGTGCCCCGGCTGTTGCCGGTGGCCGGGCCAGCCACGAACGTGGTGCAGACACGACGGCGCCGCCAGACAGGTGGCCGACCCCTGCGGCCGGCTTGCTTGACCTCGATCAACGCCCCGCCGCCTGCCTCCGGTATCGTCTGCCTGCATGTCCGGGGCGTGCCTGCCGTTATCCTGCCCCTGGCGCGCTATCCCTGGCGCGGGCGGCTGCATTGGGCACGACCGCACCTCCTTTCCTTAACTGTCTCTGCCAATCGCCATGACGCATTGGGATTACGTACTCATCGCCTACGGCCTGACGGCCGCCGCCCTGGCACTGGAACTGGCGCTGCTGTTTCTGCGCCGCCGCCGTGCCCTCACTGCCCTGGAAGACCTCGACGCATGACGCCCCGCCAGAAACGCTTTGCGTGGATTGCCTCGGGCATCGTCACGCTGGCAGCCGTGGTTTCACTGCTGCTCTACGCCCTCAACAGCAACATCGTCTTTTTCTACACACCCACGCAGGTCCAGGCCGGTGAAGCCCCGGCAGGCCGTGCCTTCCGCATTGGCGGGCTGGTGGAACCCGGCTCGCTGCACCGGGAAGGCACCCGCGTGCGGTTTGCCGTCACCGACGGTGACCACGCGCTGCACGTGCAGTACACCGGCACCCTGCCCGACCTGTTCCGTGAGGGCAAGGGCGTGGTGGCCCAGGGCCGCCTGGATCAGCAGGGCCTGTTCACTGCCCAGGAGGTGCTGGCCAAGCACGACGAGAACTACATGCCGCCCGAAGCGGCCGAAGCCCTGGAAAAGGCCGGCCATCCTGCTTCCGTCAACACGCTCAGCCAGCCATGATCGCCGAAACCGGACATTACGCCCTGTGGCTGGCCCTGGCCCTGGCCCTGGTGCAGACCTGTGCCGGCATCTGGGGCGGCAGCCGCAACGACGCCCGGCTGATGCAGGTGGCCAGCCGGGCAACGCTCGTTCAGGCCAGCCTGATGCTGCTGGCCTTCTTCTGCCTGGCCTGGTCCTTCGTGCACCATGATTTCAGCCTGAAGAACGTCGCCCACAACAGCAACCTGCAACTGCCGCTGGCCTACCGGATCGCGGCCACCTGGGGCTCACACGAAGGGTCGATGCTGCTGTGGGCGGTGATGCTGGCGGTGTGGACGGCAGCGGTCGCCTGCTTTGGCCAGACACTGGGGGCTGTGGTGCGCAGCCGGGTGCTGGGCGTGCTGGGTGGCATCTCGATCGGCTTCCTGCTGTTCCTGCTGCTCACCTCCAACCCCTTCGAGCGCAGCCTGCCGGCGCCCCCGGATGGCCGCGACCTGAATCCGCTGCTGCAGGACCCCGGCATGGTGCTGCACCCGCCGATGCTGTATCTGGGCTATGTGGGCTTTTCGGTGGCCTTTGCCTTCGCCATCGCTGCCATGCTGGGCGGCCGTGTCGACGCGGCCTGGACCCGTTGGGCACGTCCATGGACGATCGCCGCGTGGTCCTTCCTCACGCTGGGCATCGCGCTGGGCAGCTGGTGGGCCTACTATGAGCTGGGCTGGGGTGGCTGGTGGTTCTGGGATCCGGTCGAGAACGCCTCCTTCATGCCCTGGCTGGTGGGCACGGCCCTGATGCACTCGCTGATCGTCACCGAGCTGCGCGGTACCTTCCGAAGCTGGACGCTGCTGCTGGCCATCGCGGCCTTCAGCCTCAGCCTGGTCGGCACCTTCCTGGTCCGATCGGGCGTGCTGACCTCGGTTCACGCCTTCGCCACCGACCCGACGCGCGGCGTGTTCATTCTCGGCTTTCTGGTCGTCGTGATCGGCGGCTCGCTGCTGCTCTATGCCTGGCGGGCCCCTTCGCTGGCCGGCAACCAGACACCCGCCGTGTTTTCGGCCAGTTCGCGCGAAAGCCTGCTGCTGGCCAACAACCTGCTGCTGGTGGTGGCCTGCGCCGCCGTCTTCCTGGGCACCATGTACCCGCTGCTGGTCGACACCCTGGGCATGGGCAAGATCTCGGTCGGTCCTCCCTACTTCGAAGCCGTCTTCGTGCCGGTGATGGCCCCCGCCATCTTCCTGATGGGCATCGGCCCCATCGCCCGCTGGCGTCACGCCCCGGTACCCGATCTGGGCCGGCGCTTGCGCTGGGCGATGGGCATCAGCCTGGTCACCACCGTGCTGGTCGCCCTCACCTCGGGCCGTTTTGCCGCCGAGCGTCTGGCCTCGCCGGCCGACGGAGGGGTAGGTGTGGGCGGTGCGCTGCTGTTTGCGCTGGGCGTGTTTCTGGGCGTGTGGTCCATCATCGCCTCGCTGGCCGTGCTGGCCGAGCGGCTGCGTGCACCTGCCGATGCCCGTCATGCCCGCAGCCTGTGGCGGCGCCTGTCGGCCCAGCCCTCGTCCTTTCTCGGCATGGTGCTGGCGCATGTCGGTGTCGGCGTCTTCATCATCGGCGTGGCCGGCGTCACGACGCTGGAGCGCGAGGCCGACGAGGCCCTGGCGCCCGGCCAACGCATGCAGCTGGGCGCCTTCGACTTCCGGCTGGATGGTGTCGGCGAGTTCCAGGGCCCGAACTATCGGGCCGTGCGTGCCCGCATCGAGGTGCGTCACGAAGGCCGCTTCCACGCCATGCTGGAACCCGAAAAACGGGTCTACGCCGCCAGCGGCATGACCCAGACCGAAGCGGCCATCGACTCCGGCCTGACCGGTGATGTCTATGTGGCCATGGGCGAGCTGTTGCCCGACGGCCGCTGGACGGTACAGGTCTGGATCAAGCCCTTCGTCGACTGGATCTGGTCTGGCTGCGTGCTGATGGCCCTGGGCGGCCTGGTGGCGATGGCGGACAAGCGTTATCGTCGCAAACGCAGGGCACGACCCGAGGAGCTTTCGCGGGTGCAAACAAGTTCATGACACGCGCTGAAAACTGATGGAAAAGAAATCCTCGTTCCCTGCCCTGCGCTTCCTGCTGCCTGCTGCTGCCTTTCTGGCGCTGGCCATCTTCCTGTTGCTTGGGCTGGGCCGCAACCCCAACGAGATCCCCTCGCCCCTGATCGACAAGCCAGCACCGGCCTACCGATTGCCCCTGCTGACAGGGGCACCGCCGTCGGTACGGCAGCAGGCCGGCCATGGCCAGCCTGCCTCCGGTACCACAGCAGCCACCACCGCCTCGCGCGTGACGACCGCCCCTGCGGCATCGTCCGCCGATGTACTGGATGCGGCGGCACTGCGTGGCCAGCCCTATCTGCTCAACGTCTGGGCCTCGTGGTGCCTGCCCTGCCTGCAGGAGCACCCGCAGCTGCTGGCCCTGGCACGTCTGCAGCAGATCCGGCTGGTGGGCATGAACTACAAGGACAAGGCCGCTGATGCCATTGGCTGGCTGCGTCAGCACGGCAACCCCTACGATGACATCATCGCCGACACGCGCGGCCGGGTGGGCATCGATTTTGGTGTCTATGGTGTCCCCGAAACCTTCCTGATCGACGGCGAAGGCCGCATCCGCTTCAAGCACACCGGTGTCATCACCCCCGAGGTGCTGCAACGGCAATTGCTGCCCGCCATGGCCGCATTGAAAGAGCAGACCCCGTGATGATGAAGCCGATCGCTCCCCCCCGGCCCGCTGCCCCCGGCTGCCGGCCGGCCCTGACCTGGACGCTGGCCCTGATGATGGCCGGAGCGCTGATCGGCCCCGCAGGGGCCGCCGCCCCGCTGCCCCACCAGGATTCCAGCGGACACACCGCCGGCCAGACCGCCTGGCACGACGCTCCTGCACGGCCTGATGGCGTGGCAGCAAGCGCACGGCCTCCTGAAGCCTCCCGCGGGCCAGCACGATCGATGCACCTGGCGCAGGCAGCCCCCAATCCGGCCACGGTGCAGTCCGATGCTGCCGTGGGCGGCGATCCGGCGCGTTTGCCCTCCGAAGATGACGCGCTGCCCCCCAATGCCGAGGCCATCATGCGCTCGCCGCGCTTTCGGCAACTGGCGCACGAGCTGCGCTGCCTGGTCTGCCAGAATCAGACTCTGCTGGATTCACATGCCCCACTGGCACAGGATCTGCGGCACGAGGTGGTGCGGCTGGTGGCCAGCGGCATGGACGATGCGCAGGTGAAGCAGTATCTGGTCGACCGCTATGGCGAGTTCGTGCTGTATCGGCCCTCCTGGTCGTGGCGCAATGCCGTGCTGTGGCTGGGGCCGGCGCTGATGCTGCTGCTGGCCGGCGGGGTGGCCTGGCGGATCCTGGCACAGCGCAAGCGCGCGCTGGCTGCCGCGACGAGGTCGACGGCACCGGACGGCAAGGCGCCCCGTGCCCCCCAGCCGGTCACGACAGCCGAGTATGCCGCCAGTGTCGGGGCCGAGGCTGCCACCGATCACCGTGATGATGCCAGCATGGCCGCCCCGACCGGCCCCACGGCCGACACCGAAGCTCGTGCCCAGGCCCACGACGCGCTGCGGCAGGTGGACGCGCTGCTGGCACGGGGCGCGCAGGGCCCGCAGCGCCCTGATCGCAGCACGCCCTGATCGCAGCGCCCCCGGCATCCACGGCAACGTCTGACATCGGCCGAGTCACCCCAGGCCGGAGGGCACGGATCCGGGGGCCGGGCACGACACCCTGGATCACCCGGCCGCTACCTCCAGTGCCGTGGCCGCCCACAGGGAGTAGGATACGGTCAGGAACCGCGCCCTCCAGGAGACCGCCATGCCATCCGGTGCTGCCCCAGCCGCCGCGGCCGATGTCGACATCGGCCTGCCTTTTGCCCAGCTCGACCCCCACACGGTGCTGGACGCGCTGGAGGCCATCGGCCTGCAATGTGATGGCCACCTCCAGGCCCTGAACAGCTTCGAGAACCGTGTCTACCTGGTGGGGCTGGACAACGGCGAAAGCCGGGTGGCCAAGTTCTACCGGCCCGGCCGATGGCAACGAGCACAGTTGCTGGAAGAACACCGCTTTGCCCGCGAGCTGGTGGCGGCCGAAATCCCGCTGGCAGCCCCGCTGCCCCGCAGCGCCCTGATGGCCAGCAGCGACGAGCTTCAGCAATGGCAGGACGCCATGCTGGAAGCCGACCATGATCCTGCCTTCATGAGCCAGGATGCCGGCGACACGCTGTTCGAGAGCCACGGATTCTTCATCGCCGTACACCCGCGGCACGGCGGCCGGGTGCCCGAGCTGGACAACATCCGCAACGGGCCGGCGATGCGCCGGCGCATCGGCCAGTTCATTGCCCGGATCCATCAGGTGGGGGCCCGCCATGGTTTTGCCGCGCGCCCCCCCATCGACTGTCGTCAGGATGGCTGGGATTCGATCGACACGGTGCTGGCCAGCGGCTGGCTGCCGGCCGATCTGCGCGAGGGCTGGGAGGCCGTGACCCGCGCCTGCTGCACGCTGATCGAGCAGCAGCTGCATCCCCGGGACATCACCCTGAACTGGATCCGGCTGCACGGTGACTGCCATCTGGGCAACCTGTTGTGGACCGAGGCACACGGCCCGCACTTCGTGGACCTGGATGACTGCCGGGCAGGACCGGCAATTCAGGATCTGTGGATGATTGCCGATGCCGCCGGCAGCCCGGCCGCTGCCACGCAGGCCGAGGTGCCCTTTGGCGCGGCCTCTCAGGCGATGCACGAGCTGCTGGAAGGCTACGAGCAGATTCGCCCCTTCGACCACCGCGAGCTGGTGCTGGTCGAGGCGCTGCGCACGCTGCGGATGATCCGCCACAGCGCCTGGCTGGCGGCACGCTGGCGCGACCCGGCCTTTCCGGCGGCTTTTCCGTGGTTTGGCACGCAGCCCTACTGGCAGGGGCAGATCCTGCATCTGCGCGAGCAGCTGACGTTGTTGCAGCAGCATCCCATGCCTGTCTGACCCCCTCCACGGCCATCAGCCCTGCGCCCGCCCTGCCCGTCCGCGCACGATCGCAGCAACAAAAAACCCACCCTCGACGCAACAGCGCCTGGGGTGGGTTGTCTGCCGGAACCTTGAGGCCATCGTGAGCCTCGATGCCATCAGGAAACCGGGCAACGGGCACAAGGCCCGGACAGGAATCAGCCGCGCTTGTTGGCAGCGTCCTTGAAGGCAGCGCCCGGCGTGAACTTGGGCACGTAGGCCGCAGCGATGCTGATCTTTTCGCCGGTACGCGGGTTGAGGCCGCTGCGCTCGCTACGCTTGCTGGCGTGGAAGGTGCCAAAACCCACCAGCGTGACGCGATCACCATTGGCCACGGCCTTCATGATCGCACCCATGGCCGACGTCAGGGCGCGCTCGGCAGCGGCCTTGCTGATATCGGCTTCGCTGGAGATCGTGTCGATCAGTTCACTTTTGTTCATTCAATCCTCTGTTCCTGTAGGCTGCACGACAAACACCGTTCTGCCAGAGCCGTGTTGGGCGATGCAGGCAACTGCCGCAACGGGGCAGACGCCAATTGCACCGGAACACCGGCCGGCAAGCATGCCCGTGCAGCGGCTTGTCGAATAAATCTCTGATTCTCGATGGCCCGGGGCAAGCCCGAAGCTCGTGTGATGGAGCACCGGCGGCAGCGGCCATCCCTGCACCGGAAAGACAGGCAGCGCCCGGCCCCATGACGGGACGGACGGCCTGGCCTCCCCTGGCGGTCCCGGTGATGAAACCGGGCTGGCTGCCGCATCGATGCGGACATTACCGGCGGATTCTACCCTGATTCATTGCCTCGTATCGGCCACAAGACTGCGGATGCGGCCGGGATTTTCCTGCATGCCGCAGTCGTTGTGCCAGACCCGAAAAAAATTCCATCATGTGGCACGGTGCACCACGTGATGGTTGTTTCCGGACCCCATCAGGGCCATCGGCAGACCCGGCTGATGTCTGCCGATGGGCACCGCCGCACCAGGCCAGGGCACGATGCGGCGGCGCCTGCGATATGGCCCTCGCCGGTCAGCTTGCGCCGAACTCGATCAGCAGATCATGCGCAGCCACCGTCTCGCCGGGGTTGACGCATACCCGTGCCACCACGCCATCGCGCTCGGCCCGGATCTGCGATTCCATCTTCATGGCCTCGATCGAGACCAGCGGATCACCGGCCTTGACCTTCTGGCCCGCCTTGACCGCCACGGTGCCGATCATGCCCGGCATCGGCGCACCCACCTGCAACGGGTTGCCCACCGCAGCACGCTCACGCTGGCGCGTCGCCACCTTCGAGGCCGCATCCAGCACCCGCACCGTGCGCGGCTGACCGTTCATCTCGAAGAAGACCTTGACGTAGCCCTCGGCGTCGGGGGCCGTGCTGCCCTGCAACGAGATCAGCAGCGCCTTGCCCTGATCCAGCTCGACGGAGATTTCCTGCTGCTCCCGCAAGCCGTAGAAATAGGCAGGCGTCGGCAACAGGCCCACGTCGCCATAGCTGCGCTCATGTGCCCAGTAGTCCTTCATCACCTTCGGATACATCAGCCACGAGGCAAGCTCGCGCTCGGCCAGCGGCTTGCCGGCCACATCTTCAGCCTGCTCGCGCACGGCCGCGAAATCCACCGGTTCGATACGGTCGCCCGGCCGATACATCGAGGGCGGCTCGGCCTTCAGCACCTTGCGGCTCAGCTCGGCCGGAAAGCCGTCGGGCGGGAAACCCAGCTCACCCCGGAACAGCGACACCACGCTTTCGGGGAAAGCCACCTCACGGCTGGGATCGGTCACGTCTTCGGGTGTCAGGTCGTTGGCCACCATCATGATCGCCATGTCTCCCACCACCTTGGAGGTGGGCGTGACCTTGACGATGTCGCCGAACAGCTTGTTGACTTCGGCATAGGCGCGCGACACCTCGGGCCAGCGGTGTTCCAGACCGATGGCCCGCGCCTGCTCGCGCAGGTTGGTGTACTGGCCACCAGGCATCTCGTGGTGATAGACATCGGCCGTGCCGCTGCGGATGTCGGACTCGAAGGGTGCATAGAAGCGGCGCACACCCTCGAAATAATCCGCCAGTTCGCGCAGTGCCGACTGATCCAGCCCCGGATCGCGGGCATCGCCCGCCAGCATCGCCACGATGGTGTTGAGACTGGGCTGGGAGGTAAGGCCGCTCATCGAATCGAGCGCACCATCGACGGCATCGACGCCGGCAGCCACCGCCGCCATCACCGTGGCCACCGAGGCACCGCTGGTGTCGTGGGTGTGAAAGTGGATGGGCAGGCCGGTTTCTTCACGCAGCACGCGCACCAGCTCGGCAGCCGCGCGCGGACGGCAGACCCCTGCCATGTCCTTGATGCCCAGCACGTTGCAGCCGGCAGCCTCCAGCTGTTTGGCCAGCCCAACATAGTAAGCCAGACCATATTTCGGCCGCGATGAATCGAAAATGTCGGCCGTATAGCAGAGCGTGCCTTCGCAGATGGCGCCGCTTTCACGCACCGCGTCGATCGCCACCCGCATGTTGTCGACCCAGTTGAGCGAATCGAACACCCGGAAGACATCGATGCCATTGCTGGCGGCCTGCTGCACGAAGTGCCTGACGACGTTGTCGGCATAATTGGTGTAGCCGACGGCATTGGAGGCACGCAGCAGCATTTGCAGCAGCATGTTGGGCATGGCCTCGCGCAGTTTCTGGAGGCGATCCCAGGGGTCTTCGTTCAGGAAGCGGTAGGCCACATCGAAGGTGGCGCCGCCCCAGCATTCCAGCGACAGCAGCTGCGGCAGCCGGTGTGCATACACGGGAGCGGCCGGCAGCATGTCGTAGGTCCGCATCCGGGTGGCAAACAGCGACTGGTGCGCATCGCGCATCGTCGTGTCGGTCACGAGCAGCTGTTTCTGCTCACGCATCCAGCGGGCAAAGCCCTCGGCCCCCAGCGCCTGCAGGCGCTGGCGCTGGCCGGCAGGTGGCTGGGCGTTGCGGTCGGGCAAGGCAGGTTTCACCACCCGCACATGGCTCAGATCGGGCGCAGCCCGGCCCTTCATGTCGGGCTGGCCATTGACGATGACCTCGCCCAGATATTGCAGCAGGCGGGTGGCACGGTCGCGGCGTGCCGAAAAGTCGAACAGCTCAGGGGTGCTGTCGATGAAGCGGGTGGTGACGCGGCCTGCGGCAAAGTCGGGATGATTGATGACGTTTTCGACAAATTGCAGGTTGGTGGCCAGCCCGCGAATGCGGAATTCGCGCAGCGAGCGGTCCATGCGGCGGATCGCCTCGGTGGCCGTGGCGCCCCAGGTCGTCACCTTCACCAGCAGCGAATCGTAGTACGGCGTGATGACTGCACCGCTGTAGGCCGTTCCGCCATCCAGGCGCACGCCAAAACCGGCAGCACTGCGGTAGGCGCTGACACGGCCGTAATCGGGAGTGAAACCGTTTTCAGGGTCTTCGGTGGTGACACGGCATTGCAGCGCATGGCCATTGAGGCGGATGTCGGCTTGCGCCGGCACGCCCGAGCCCAGCTCGACCAGACGGCCATCGGCATCGAAGCGGTCTTCACGCTGGCCGATGCGGGCCCCCTGGGTGATGAGGATCTGGGCCTTGACGATGTCGATGCCGGTGACTTCCTCGGTCACGGTATGCTCGACCTGGATGCGCGGATTGACCTCGATGAAGTAGAACTGGCCGCTGTCGGCATCCATCAGGAATTCGACCGTGCCGGCATGGGTGTAGCCCACCGCACGGGCCAGCTTCAGGGCGGCATCGCACAGGCCCTGGCGCTGTTCATCCGTCAGGTAGGGCGCGGGCGCGCGCTCGACCACCTTCTGATTGCGCCGCTGCACCGAACAGTCGCGCTCGAACAGATGGACGACGTTGCCATGCAGGTCGCCCAGAATCTGCACCTCGACGTGATGCGCGCGACGCACCAGCTTTTCGAGGTACACCTCGTCATTGCCGAAGGCAGCCCGGGATTCGCGCCGGGCCACCGGCAGCTGCACCCGCAGGTCGTCGGCATTCTCGATGGCACGCATGCCGCGGCCACCTCCGCCCCAGCTGGCCTTGAGCATCAGCGGATAGCCGATCTTCCCGGCCAGCGCCAGACACTGGTCGATGTCGTCGGGCAGCGGATCGGTGGCAGGCATCACCGGCACACCGGCCGCGATGGCGGCCTCGCGCGCGGCCACCTTGTTGCCCAGGCGTGTCATCACCTCGGGCGAGGGGCCGATGAAGGCGATGCCGGCCGCGGCGCAGGCACGGGGCAGGTCGGGGTTTTCGGACAGGAAGCCATAGCCGGGGTGGATGGCATCCGCGCCCGACTGCCGGGCGATGCGGATGATCTCGTCGATGTCGAGATAGGCTTGCAGGGGCTTCTGCCCCTTGCCCACCAGATAGCTCTCGTCCGCCTTGGTACGGTGCAGGGCCAGCCGGTCTTCATGAGAGTAGATGCCGATGGTGCGCAACCCCAGCTCGGCAGCCCCGCGCATGACGCGAATGGCGATCTCGGAGCGGTTGGCCACGAGCACTGATTTCAATCGTTTGACTTGCCCATCCATCGACAGGAACCTCCCTAGCACACCACAGAAAAGCATTCACCAAAAATGTCAGGGACCATTGAAGACCCTTGAGGCACCGATTATGCCCTGATCGTGTACCTTCTCCTGCCAAAGGCCGGGGTAGCCCGCCTCCACGCCTTCAGCCCGTTTTTTGCTACTTCCTCCCGCTTGACCCCTCAAGCCACCCAAAAAACCCGGCAGCAGGCGAGGACATGCTCCAGAATAGCGGGCATGACGCCAGCCCCCGGCACCGCAAGACCCTCGTCAGGCTGTGTCGATCGTGCAACCGATGAGGCGTTCAATCAGGCACCCTGTTGGCTGCAAACCCGCATGAAACGCCAGATATCTGCCACCACGACCTGTCTGCCCCGGTGCGGCCCTACCCCCAGGAGTCCCCTGTACCCGGTCCGCCCGGCGATCCGGCCGACCATCGGGCCGGGTTTGCCTGTGCCCTCGCCTGCTCGCAGGATGCCTGCCTGTCGTTGGCAGGCAGGTCTCTGACACCTTGCCATTCACATTCACCACGAGAATCAGAACCATCATGCCTTCCGCCCGTCCACGCCATGCCACCCGATGGTCCACGCCCCTGTTGCTTGTCCTGCTGGCCGCCTGCGGTGGCGGAGGCGGGGGCGGCAGCAACAGCAGCAGTGGTGACAGCTCGCAAGGCGGCAGCACGACCCCCCCCTCACCACCGCCGGCCGTGGGCACCCTGCTCAACTCGGCCAGCTGCGAGCTGAAGTTCTATGCCCGCGAGGCCACGACGCCGCGTGTGGGCACCGATCCACGCCAGCACCGGCTGTGGCATCTGAACAATACCGCTTCGTTCGCCGGTGCCGTCGCCGGTGAAGACCTCCGGCTGGGCAGCGTGCGGGCAGCCGACGGCAAGGGTCAGGGCATCCGGGTGGCCGTCATCGACGATGCGCTGGACATCACCCACGAAGACCTGATGCCCAATGTGGTCAGCGGCAGCTTCAACTACAACGTGAAGGCCGACTGGAAGCGGGGCAGTGCCTATCCGCTGCCCTGCCTGCGCACCAGCAGCCACGGCACCGAAGTGGGTGGCGTCATCGCCGCGCGTGATGGCAACGCCGTCGGCGTGGCAGGCGTCGCCCCACGGGCCAGCCTGGTGGGCCTGAACGCCCTCTCGGGTGGAGAGGACCGCGACGTGCTGGATGCCCTCACCCGCGACCTCAGCCTGAATCATGTCTTCAACAACAGCTGGGGAGCCGACGACATCGGCCACTTTGCCGATCCCACCCCCAGCCCGGACATCTACAAGGCGGCCATCGACTCTGGCCTGCGCAATGGCCGCGATGGCCTGGGATCGATCTACGTGTTTGCCGCCGGCAATGGCGCCCACCAGTCGGACTACTCGGTCTACGACGGCAACGTCTCGCTGTACGGAACGATTCCGGTGTGCTCGTTCAACGCCGCGGGCAAACGCGCCTTTTACAGCGAACCGGGGCCGAACCTGCTGGTCTGCGGCCCCTCGGGCGATGTGGGCCCCGGTGGGACAAACAGCAAGCTGCCGGCCATCGACACCACCGAGCCGCAAAACACCTATGCCGACAACAGCTTCAACGGCACCTCGGCGGCCGCACCGATGGTGTCGGGCGTGGCCGCGCTGATCCTGCAGGCCAACCCCAGGCTGAGCTGGCGCGACATGCGCCTGGTGCTGGCCCAGAGCGCCCGCAAGGTCGACCCCACCGACGCGGGCTGGACCACCTTCGGCAGCTACCATTTCAACCACAAGTATGGTTTTGGTGCCGTGGACACCGACGCAGCCGTGCGCCTGGCCCGCAGCTGGAGCAGCGTGGGCGGCAGCAACACGGTCAAGACCTGTGGCCCCTACACCGCCACCGTGGATCAGCCGATCCCCGAAAACAACCTGATGACCATCGATCAGGCCTACCTGGACACGATGTACGACACGCTGACGCTGGACAAGCCGGTATCGGGCGGCCTCAGCAGCAAGATCACCATCCCGGCCGACTGTGCCATCACCCACATCGAGCACGTCGAGGTGAAGATGACCGTCACCAATGCATCGGGCACGGCCGAACACCCCGATTCGGGCCACCTCCAGACGACCCTGACCAGCCCCTCCAACCAGACCAGCACGCTGACCGTGCCGCACCTGTGCCAGAACCCGCAGACCGATGGCCTGGCTGCCTGCACCGGCCTGGTCAACTTCAACTTTGGCATCAATCGCCACCTGGACGAACCGGCTGCCACCAACGCGCTGCGCGACTGGACGCTCGACGTGGTGGACCGCATCGCCCAGAAAAGCGGCAAGCTGAAGTCGTGGAGCATCACCCTGCATGGGCGTTGAACACCGCTTCCCGACGACATTCCACATCCAACCTCTTCCGTCTTTGGAACACCTCATCATGTTCAAGAAAAGCGTAGCCCAGCCCCTGGCCCTGGCGGCCGCCCTGCTGCTGGGAGCCCAGCCCGCCCTGGCCGCCGATGACGGCAACACCGTGGCGCTGCATGGTCCCGATGGCAGTGTGCGCACCTTCACGATCGACAGCGACCACGTGCTCCAGAAAGGGAGCGACGGTGCGGCCGGCACGCAGGTCCGCAAGGCCAGCGCCACCGAAAGGAAGGCCCTGAAAAGCCTCAGGAGCAAGGCCCTTACCGCCGACCAGGACAGTGCCGTGATCCCGGTGCTGCGGGATGCAGCCGGCCGTGCCTGGGGCTTGCCGGGCGGCCTGATCGTGACGCTGCACACGGCGGTCAGTGAGGAAGAAGGCCGTGCCCAGCTCGAAGCCGCTGGCCTGGTGCCCGAGCAGCGGATCGCCCCCAATCTGTGGGTGGTGCAAAGCCCCGCCGGCCTGCCCAGCATCGAGCAGGCCAACGCGCTCAATGCCAGGGGCCTCTTTGCCGACGTGGTGCCCAACTGGTGGAACAAGCGCACCCTGAAGTAATGACCAGGGGCTGCAACATGGGCCGCTGAGGCCACCTTGCTGTCCACGACTTTTCTGCCGTCACAGGCCCCCGCCCGAGCCGCTGCGCCCGGGCTTTTTTTTGGCCCTGATCCTCTTCCCTTCAGCGCAGGCATGGCGGTCTGAGCGGGCGGCTCAAGGGCGGCGCTTGCCTGCCGTCCCAGGCAGGCAACCGTATGTCATGCGCAACAGCACGATGTCTTGGCGCAACGATCGGGCGTCGTTACCCTGCAACAGCTGTGCAGAGTCCCGACCCCGACACGACATCCCATCGCCCCTCATGCGCGCCTTCTCCCGCCCTCCGTTTGCTTCACGCTGGACCACCTCATTGCTGCTTGGCCTGCTGGCCGCCTGTGGCGGTGGAGGCAGTGGTGCCGAGCTCTCCTCACCGGGCCAGACCTCCGACAACCCCGGTACGGACCTGCTGCTGAGCGTGCAGGTACTGGAGGCACTGAGCCGCGAAGCACAGGACGGCGAAGCGCCACGACATGAAACGCCGGGCACCGCCCCTGGCATCACCGGGCCGGCCTCCGGTACGGGCA
>JAUNLD010000100.1 GCA_030532425.1 Lautropia sp.
GTGCTCTCCTCGTAACACTAACACCTGAGCAGGTTTCTAGTGGGTCATTACACAGGCGCATGCCGGCGAAGCAGCTGTCAGGACCACCCCGGCCCCCCAGCCGATGGCCGCTTTCAGTCAGCAGGACATCAACGGGCTGTTCGATCAGGCTGACAAGCCGATGCAGCTGGCGGCGCTTTCCCGGCAGGAGATGAAAGAGACTGAAGGCGCGTGGGTGCAGTGGGCTGGCATGGCCGCTCTGGGAGGCGTCATGAATACCGCGACTTATATTGGATCCAATTCCAACTGGACCTATAGGGGGGCTGAATGGGCAGCGCTGAGCGGTGCTTCCGGTGCATTGATTGGTGGCCTGCCTATTGGAGGGGCTGCTGCCCGGGCGGGCTTGGCAGCAGTAGGGGCTTATACTGCAGGCCAACCTTGGGGAGGATATAGCTGGGCGCGTTGGCAATTCGATGAGTCACTCGCCCGAAACCGGGCGAGTTAATTCAGCAAGCATATGGGTCAATCATGAAACAAGTATTTTGGATGTTTTTTTGCTTCTTTTTTCCTCTTTTCGCATCCGGAAGCAAATTTTCTGAAACACTGACGCGCCCATTTTTTGTCCTTGCCTACACAGCCCTTGTCTCATTTATTGCCATGGTCTCGGGGATCGGTTTTCTGTTTGACAGCAGGACCGCATCCTTCCTGATGTGCACAGTTTCCGTGTACCTGGTTTTTGCCATGAAGAAGTCGTAGGATTCGGTATCTACTTAGGATTTTCTGGCAAATCCCGTGGATTGACGCGCCCCGGATCGGGTTGCAGGACAAAGCGACATCTTAGACTCAACTTTCAAGTGCAACACCCCATCCCCACTGAGGTGTTGCCATGTCACAGAACCAACCCTATACCCACCTGAGCCCCGAAGACTGGGCCGCCATCATGCTGGCACTGCTGCCGCCCAACAGGACAATCGCCCCTGCAGCATCAGGGCACAGGCCCCCGCATACATGTTCATTCTGCTCGGAGTTTTTTTACCCGCCTGCTTCAGGAAAAATGATGAGCCTGATCGCAAAAATCGCCAGAATGATTGGCGGCATGCTGTCAGAGTACGCAAGGTCGAAGAAATGAAGTAAAATCAAAACTTTCTTCATAACCAGCGTCATATTCTTCATTCTGCCTTCTTCTTACGTCACCCTGCTCCCTTCGGAAAAGGAAGCCCTCACCGGGATGATGGCTGCCTTCTTATTTGGAACAAGCATGGGAGCAGTGCTTTTTTCTTTTATTCATATCCATGACAGAATGAAGAACACCCGCAGCAACCCATCGTAAGCGGGCGTCTACCATACCCCGTCACACTAGGCATGAGCTTCATCATTGATGTCATCGAGATCTTCCTGCCCGAGCTGACATCGGCGATGGCGGGACCGGCTTCTGCCCCCCTGGCCAACCGTTTTCGGCGGGTGGGCTATGGCCTGATCGGGCTGGCGATCCTGTATCTGGCAGCCACATGGGGCGGGTGCCTCTGGCGACAGGAAAGCCCCTGTGGCCCGATGGCCCTAGCCCCCGCAGACATGTTCATTCTGCTGTCTCTGGTGGCCGTTGGCCTGGTGGCGTTGATCCTGGCACGTGCTGCCGTGGCTGCTGGCACAGGACGCAGGCACACGGCGTCTGCGACGCTGGACGATGCGGGGCCGGCGCCAGGATCAGACGAAGCGAAAGGCGAGGCGGATGACACGGCCCCGCTGGTGTTGCGGCTGACGCAGCCGTTTTCGCCCTCCGTCGCGGGCTTTTATCGAAAGCAGTCTGGCCTGCCCTGGCTGGGCATGCTGGACGCCTGCCGTGGCCGGGTGGCGCTGGAAGTGTGGCACCTGAACGTGGAGGGCGTGGCGCTGCGCTTTTCGCTGTTTGCCGACCGGGAATGCTTCAGGTTGCAGGAGGTGGACGGCGATGCCGAGCTGCGCTGTCTGATCGTGCCCGCCGAACAGGCACGGATGTCGGTCAGGCTTGTCGATTCCGGCGGCGCCTGGCGTGATCTCGACCTGATTCCACAGCCGTCACTCAGCAGGCCCTTGCTGGTTTTCGTGAACGCGATGCCGCTGACATTCAAGCGGTCATGATTCACGTTTCGGCTTGTGATGGAGAGCGCCCATCCTGCCCAAACCTTCTGAACATCCCTCCTTGAGCCAGCCCGGCCAATTGACAGAATGACGGAAAGAAGGTTGCAGGCCCCCTGTGGCTGCCATCCCCTCTGCCTACACGTTGCGACGCCCCCGCCACACCCACAAGGAATGCCGTGACGCATTCCGGTCGCGCTTCGTGGTTTTCCTGTGAATCTGTCTTGTGCCGGTACGCGCCCAGGCCCAAAACCCGTATCTTCCCGGCGGTCTTCCCTGCTTTTCCCTCTTCCGCGATGACGGGGCCGCCCTGCAGATGGCCACGGTCACCGGCAGCGTGAGCGAAGGTTTCGTGGCCACCCTCACGGTGGGCGTGGCCGGCTGAGGCGCCGCCTTCGCCCGGGGCGGGTGCTGGACTGAAGGGCACCCGACCATCATCACCGCACCGCAATGATGCGGATGCAGTGGCCCCGGTTGAGTCGGCAGCCGGGACGGATTGCCGGGGCCCCAGCGCAACGTCGGGCCTGCCCACACAGTCTTGCGGCCACCACGCCTCATGCAGGATCAGGCCTTGCCACAGGAAGCTCGGGCATACTAGCGCGTATCCTGAACGAGCCTCCTGTCCATGATCGGTCGCATCCACGGCACGCTGCTGCTGGCCAACCCACCCGAGATCCTGGTCGACGCCCACGGCGTCGGCTACGAGATCTCGGTGTCGATGAACACCCTGTACGAACTGCCACCGCCCGGCCAGCCCGTCACGCTGCACACCCATCTGGTGGTGCGCGAGGATGCGCACCTGCTCTACGGCTTTCATGCCGAGGCCGAGCGTGCCGCCTTCCGGGCGCTGATCCGCATCTCCGGCATCGGGCCGCGGATGGCGCTGGCCGTGCTCTCGGGCCTGAGTGTCGAGGAGCTGGGGCGCGCCGTCACCGAACAGGAAACCGGCCGCCTGACCAGGGTGCCGGGGGTGGGCAAGAAGACGGCCGAGCGGCTGCTGCTGGAGCTGAAGGGCAAGCTGGCGCCGGTGCTGCCCCGCCCGGCCGATGCGGCCAACCTGTTCCAGGCAGGCACCGACATCCTGCACGCGCTGCTGGCGCTGGGCTACTCCGAAAAGGAATCCCATGCCGCCATTGCCTCGCTGCCCGACGACATCAGTGTCAACGACGGCATCCGCCAGGCGTTGAAACAGTTGGGCCGCCATTCCTGAGACAAACCCGACGATGGCCATCGAACACGACCGACTGATCGACGCCGCTCCCGCCTCCCTCACCGAGGAAGTGCTGGAGAAGGCCCTGCGTCCCCGCCGTCTGGCCGATTACGTCGGCCAGCGCAAGATCCGCGAGCAGCTGGCGATCTTCATCGAGGCCAGCCGCCGGCGTCAGGAAGCGCTGGACCATGTGCTGCTGTTCGGGCCACCGGGCCTGGGCAAGACGACGCTCGCCCACATCATCGCCGCCGAGATGGGCGTGAACCTGAAGCAGACTTCCGGCCCGGTGCTGGAGCGCCCGGGCGATCTGGCCGCGCTGCTGACGGGGCTGGATCGCAACGACGTGCTGTTCATCGACGAGATCCACCGCCTCTCGCCGGTGGTGGAGGAAATCCTCTATCCGGCACTCGAAGATTTCCAGATCGACATCATGATCGGCGAAGGCCCGGCCGCCCGCTCGATCAAGCTCGACATCGCGCCCTTCACGCTGGTGGGGGCCACCACCCGGGCCGGCATGCTCACCAACCCGCTGCGCGACCGCTTCGGCATCGTCTCGCGGCTGGAGTTCTATGAAACCCCCGAGCTGCAACAGATCGTCATGCGCTCGGCCAGCCTGCTGGGGGCCGACATCGCCGAGGATGGCGCCAACGAGATCGCCCGCCGCTCGCGCGGCACGCCCCGCATTGCCAACCGGCTGCTGCGGCGGGTTCGCGACTACGCCGAGATCAGGGCGGGCGGCCGCATCACCGGCCCGGTGGCCGACGATGCACTGGGCATGCTCGATGTCGACCACATCGGCCTCGACCTGATGGACCGCAAGCTGTTGCAGGCCATCATCGAACGCTTTGCGGGGGGGCCGGTTGGCCTCGACAATGTGGCGGCCGCCATCGGCGAGGTGCGCGACACCATCGAGGATGTGATCGAACCCTACCTGATCCAGCAGGGGCTGCTCCAGCGCACCCCGCGTGGCCGCGTCGTCACCGCCACCACCTGGCAGCATTTCGGGCTGCCGGTGCCCTCTCAGACACGCGGCGACGATCCGGCCTGATCCCCGGCACTGTCGCCAGATTCCATCGTTACACGCGGCAAAGCCCGACAACCCCGGACCAGCCAGTTAGAATCCCACCGTGATAACACTTCATACGATCGATGTCCGTATCTACTATGAAGACACGGACGCAGGCGGCATCGTCTACTACGCCAACTACCTGAAGTTTTTCGAGCGCTCCCGCAGCGACTGGCTGCGGGCGCAGGGTGTCGACCACCAGCAGCTGGCGGCCCTGGGGCTGGGGCTGGTCGTGCAGGGCTGCGCCATCGACTATCACCGGCCTGCCCGGCTTGACGACCTGCTCGCCGTCGACACCGCCATCCTCGATCCGCGGCTCGACATCCGCCGGGCCTCGATCCGCCTTCAGCATCTGGCCCGCCGGGCAGGCAGTGAAGACCCCCTGGCCAGCGGCCAGGTGCGCATCGCCTGCATCGATCAGGCCAGCGGCCGGCCGGCCCCCCTGCCCGACGCCGTCTTCGAGCAGCTGCACCGGCAGGCCCATGCCCTTTGTCACCCACCCGGCAACGCCGGCTGAAGCCCCAGCCGCCGTACCTTGCCCCCGGCCCGATGGCGTTGCTGCCAGCCGGTCCGGTCCTTATCCAGCACCACGCCGACGACTCACGCGATGAACGCCGAACACGACCTTTCGATCCTGACCATGATCTCCAATGCCAGCCTGCTGGCACAAGCCGTCATGGTGATGCTGATCGTGATCTCCCTGCTGTCCTGGACGATCATCTTCCGCAAGTGGTTTGCCATCAAGAGCGCCCAGCGCGCCACCAACCGCTTCGAGGAAAAGTTCTGGCAGGGCGCCGAGCTGAACGCCCTTTACCAGGAAGTGGCGCACGACAGCCGTGACCCAGGCCCGATGGCCCGGATCTTCGAGGCCGGCATGAAGGAATTCCGCCGTGCCCGCCAGTCGGGCGCCACCCAGAACGGGGGCAGCGATGCCGCCGCCATCGTGCTGGCCCCGGCCTCGCGCGCGATGCGCGCCGCCTTCCAGCGCGAGATGGACGCCCTCGAATCCTCGCTGGCCTTCCTGGCCTCGGCCGGCTCGGTCAGCCCCTACATCGGCCTGTTCGGCACCGTCTGGGGCATCATGAACGCCTTCCGCGGCCTGGCCGACGTGCAGCAGGCCACGCTGGCCTCGGTGGCGCCCGGCATCGCCGAGGCCCTGGTGGCCACCGCCATCGGCCTGTTTGCCGCCATCCCGGCCGTGGTCGCCTACAACCGCTACTCCTACGACATCGAACGCCTGGCCAACCGCTTCGAGACCTTCATCGACGAGTTCTCGAACATCCTCGACCGCCACGCCCGCTGACGCATGAATACCGCCTCGCCCCGCCGCCAGCGCCGCGGCAAACGCCTGGTTGCCGAGATCAACGTCGTGCCCTACATCGACGTGATGCTGGTGCTGCTCGTCATCTTCATGGTGACAGCCCCCTTCGTGCCCACCAGTACCATCGAGCTGCCCACCGTGGACGCCACGCCCCGGCAACCCGAGCCTTACATCGAGGTGCAGGTGGCCGCCAACGGCCAGCTCACCCTGCAAACCCGCAACCAGCCCGCCCCGCAGGAGATCCCGGTCAGCCGCGAGCAGCTGCCCGCCGAACTGGGCCGGCTGGCCAGCAGCCTGAGCGCCGATGGCAAACCGGCCCAGCCCGTCGTCATCAGCGGCGACAGGCAGGTGCGCTACGAGACCATCCTCGAAGTGATGGGCGAGATCAAGCAACTGGGCATTGCCCGCGTCGGCCTGATGGTCAAGCCCCGACCGGCCGGCAAACCCGCCTGAGCACCGCTGCGCATGGCCCACGACGACCGCTCCGACCAACGCCGCAGCAACCGCGGCACCCTGTCCTTCCTGCTGGCCCTGCTGGTGCATGTCGGCCTGCTGGCGCTGCTGTTCGTCGGCATCAGCTGGCAAAAGCCCCAGCCCGAAGTGGTCCAGGCCGAGCTGTGGATTCCGGTCGAAGCGCTGCCCGAGGCCGCCCAGCCGGCTGAACCGGCTCCGCAACAGCCCGAACCGGCCGAGGCCACGCCCGAACCCGAGCCGCAGCCGGCCCCGCCGCCCGAGCCTGCTGCCGCCCCCCCACCCCCCCCC
>JAUNLD010000101.1 GCA_030532425.1 Lautropia sp.
CCAGCGCCTCCAGCTCGGCCTGGACGGTGGCTGGCGCACGGCTGCGACCCGTGCGGTTGGCCAGGATCATCTTGTTCTTGCTGGTGTCTTCCAGGCCGATGAACTCGAAGACCCGAGCCTCGTAGCCCTGCCCCTCCAGCAGCAGCGCACGCAGGCTGTCGGTCAGCATCTCGGCCTCCTGACCCTGATGGATACCGTGGCGCAGCAGCGCCTTGAGCACGGCAGGCACTTGCAGCTGTGGCCGCAGCTCGCGGTGGCAGCAGGGCGAACACACCATCATCAGTGCCTGCTGACGCACACCCCGGTGCAGCGCATCGTCGGTGGCGGTGTCGCAGGCATGCAGTGCGATCACCCAGTCGGCTGGCTCGTCGTCACCACTGTCGGCAATGTCGCCCTGGACAAAGCGCAGTCCGGTCAGCCCGCGCCGGCGGGCGATCCCGTTGCCCTGGCGCACCAGGTCCGAGCGTCGCTCGATGCCAACCGTTTCCACCTGCAGACCCCGCACATGCGTCAGATAATCATGTAATGCAAAAGTCAGATAACCTTTGCCAGCCCCATAATCGCGGATGCGGATCGGTGGCTGTCCTCTATGGCCCAGCGTGGCGGCAGCCGGGTTGTTCTGCCAGGCGGCCGACACGATCTCGACAAAGCGGTTGATCTGCCGCCATTTGCGCGCCATTGCCCCCACCAGCTTGCCTGCCGGACTGACGACGCCCAGATCGACCAGATAGGGCCGATCCATCGCGATCGGGTATTTGCGCGCACGATTGTGCCCCATCACCCCCAGCCAGCCGCCCTGAGCATGCCCCTGGCCGCCTTCGCCCTCGTCCATGTGCTGCGCCGCCTGGGCTGGCGTGGCTGTAGCGCTCGATGGCTGGCTTGTCGCCCCGCTGGTGTTCTGCTCACCGGCCGGGGTCTGCACCGCTGCAAGCGGGTGCGAATTTTCTGTGATGCTGCATTCAGCATTCTCGACATCAAGCCTATCCGGGCTTGGCAGTCGCCGGCTGCGAAACAATGGCCGGCCGCGCTTGCTGTAGCCCAGCTCGGCTTCCACCGTACCACCATCCAGCAACGCCGAGCGCATCAGCGCCAGCAATGATGCAATCTGTGCCATCCCTGCGGCCATGTCGAGAGTATCGGCCATGTCGCGGGTGTCGTAGTGCCAGACAAAGCCCAGCCGCACCCCGTCACGCACCCGCACGGGCCGGATCACCACCCGTTGCAGTACCGGGCCATTCTGCTCGAAACCGGGGGCCAGACGGCGCTCGGCCGGCCGGGTCAACAGCAGCCGTCGCAGGCGTTGCTGTGCAATCGCCTCGTTCACCTGCATCAGAAAGCGTTGCCTGGCTTGCGCCACCGGATCATCCACGACCACCGGCTCTTTGCTGGCCTCCCGCTGTTCCGTCACGGCGCCCTCCTGCCTTGTCTCCACCTGCTTCACGGCCCGCCTGTTCGTGCCCACCCTGTTCACCCTCTGCCATTCATCCCGTCATCCAGACGATGCAGCCCGCTCCGATCGCCCACAGCATGCCGCCCTACTTGCGCATCGCCAGTTATCCATGCCTCATGCGTGTGTCATCCCATGACCATCATCCACCTCTCGCCCGTGTGTCGTCTCCGCGATGCGATCCGTCCGGACACGCATTGTCCCCCCAAAATGCACACTGCCGCCCAAAGGCGGCAGTGGCAAGGATGCAAACGGTCGTCACCGCATCAGCCAGTCACGACCGCGGCAGGGCCGTGATCAGTTTTCCGGCTTGTTGCCCCAGATCGATTCCTCCACCTGCCCCTTCAGTTCGGGATAGTCGGAGAGCCGGAAAGTCGGCTCGCCGTGCTTGAGCTGCTGGAAGTAATCGCGGGTGAGCTTCACCACCAGGCCCGACAGCAACACGATGGCGATCAGGTTGATGAGGGCCATCACGCCCATCGTCATGTCGGCCGTGTCAAAGACCGTGACCAGACTTTCGTAAGCCCCCCACAGGATGAACACCAGCACCAGCACACGCAGGATCGTCGTGCAGACCACATTGTCGAGCTTCAGGAAGGTGAGGGCGCCCTCGGCATAGGAGTAGTTGCCGATGATCGAGGTGAAGGCAAAGAAGAACACGGCCAGCGCGACGAAATCCTTGCCGTGGGGACCGATGTGGTAAGCCAGTGCATGCTGGGTCAGGACGGTGCCAGTGGCATCCGTCACCTGCATCGCGTTCGACATCAGGATCATCACGCCGGTGGCAGTACAGATCAGCAGGGTGTCAATGAAAACGCCCAGCGCCTGCACAAAGCCCTGCGAGGACGGGTGATGGGGGCTGGGCGTGGCCACGGCCGCGATGTTGGGGGCCGACCCCATGCCGGCCTCGTTGGAGTACAGACCACGTTTGACGCCCTGCAACATCGCGGCCATCATGCCCCCCGCCACACCGCCAGCCACCTGTTCCAGACCAAAGGCGCTGCGCAGGATCATCATGATCGCCGCCGGCACTTCACTGATGTTGGCAATCATCACCCACAGTGCCACGCCCAGATAGGCCAGCGCCATGAAAGGCACCACCACCTCGGCCACGCGGGCAATGTTGCGCACGCCGCCAAAGATGACCAGCCCGGCCAGCACGGCCACGAAGATGCCGACATGCACGCGATCGAAACCGAAGGATTCCTGCATGGATTCGGCGATCGAATTGGCCTGCACCGCATTGAAGGCCAGACCGAAGACCACCAGCAGCGCCACCGAGAAGACGCCGCCGGCCCACGGTGCCTTCAGGCCACGGGCGATGTAGAAGGCCGGGCCACCGCGATACAGGCCGTTGTGGTCATGCACCTTGTAGACCTGGGCCAGAGCACTTTCGGCATAGGCCGTGGCCATCCCCAGAAAGGCCACCACCCACATCCAGAACAGCGCACCCGGGCCACCGGTGGTGATGGCCACCGCCACGCCGGCGATGTTGCCGGTGCCCACGCGCGAGGCCAGACTGGTCGTCAGTGCCTGGATCGGCGTGATGCCATGATGATTTTTCTTGGGGGCACGCGTCACCGAGCGAATCAGCTCGGGAAAGCGAACGACCTGCAGGAACCCCAGACGTACCGAAAAATACACACCCACGGCCAGCAGGGCGTAAATCAGCACGTGGCCCCACAGCACGCCATTGACCTCATTGACGAAATCGCTATAGCTCAAAATGTTCTCCGGGCATGGCCTGCCACCACGATGGCACAGGCGCAAGTGCAGTAAAGCTGCATTGTCGCTCAAAAACAAAACGGCATCGCGGATGCAGGCAATGCGGATGATCCCTGATTCCCTGACCCCGCCACCCATCCCGGCGCAGAGGGTTGGGCCGAACAGGCAGAGTATGCTTACATAGAGCCTGTCATGAACCTGTCTGCCCCCCGCGCTGACCCCAAGCCGCGTGTCGACAAGGCGCCAGGCGCCGTCAAGGCTGTGACTGCCTTGTCCAGTGTGGTCATGCCGGCACCGCGCGGTTTTGGGGCCTGCCTCCTCAACCTCCATGCCTCTGCGGTCTCACACATGCGTCTGCTGCTTGCCATCTTTCTGCCCCCACTGCTGTTCTTCACCATCGGCCGCCCGATAGCCGGCATCATCTGCCTGATCCTGCAGATCACGCTGATCGGCTGGATTCCGGCCGCCATCTGGGCCGCTTATGCCCTCAGCCAGTACAACACCGACAAGAAGATCCAGCGGGCGATGGGCGGGCACTAGAGCGTGTCATGCACTTGTTCGTCCCCGCGAAAGCCCCTCCGGGGGAGCAGGACACAGGCGCCATGCCCGCGAATCCTCCCTGGCTTCCAGGGGTTGGCAACGGTGCTCCGACAGGTCAGGCGCACGAAGCTGCGCGCCCACAGGGGCTTTCCCTTCGGGCTGGCCCCAAAACCGCACGCTGACAGCGTTGCCACGCTTGCAAAGGATCGACCAATGAATGGCTGACGCGCTCGCCACAGCCTGTCAGGGCAGGGCGCAGGGGTCACCGCCTGGGGGAGTCAGCCCTAGTCGTTCGGGGTAGGTGTAGGCCACCAGCCGCTGACGGTTGCTGCGCACCAGCCCCACCAGCGCCACGCCGCTGGCGCGGGCGGTATCGATTGCCAGTGAGGTGGGCGCCGATACTGCAGCCAGCAGGCCGGCACGCAGCATGGCGGCCTTTTGCACCATCTCGAAGCTGGCCCGGCTGGTGATGGCGACAAAACCCTCGGCGATGTCGAACCGGTCACGCACCAGCGCCCCCACCAGCTTGTCGAGCGCGTTATGCCGGCCCACGTCTTCGCGCAACACCAGCACCTCGCCCGCCCGCGAACACCAGCCGGCCGCATGGGTGGCACCCGTCAGTTTCTGGATGGCCTGTGCCGCCTGCAAGCCGGCTTCGGCCCGCAACACGGCCTCGGGTGTTACCGAGACGGCAAAGGGCACATGCAGCGCCTGGCGCTGAACCTGGGCCAGGCTGTCGGTGCCGCACAGCCCACAGCCGGTACGGCCAGCCAGCGTGCGGCGGCGCTCCTTCAGACGCCAGGCGGCTTCCGACGCCACCTCCAGCTGCACCTCGATGCCCTCGGCCACCGGTCGTACCTCGACGCCATACAGCTCGGCCGGTGAATGCAGCAGCCCCTCGGTCAAGGCAAAGCCCAGCGCAAAATCTTCCAGATCGGTAGGGGTGGCCATCATCACGGCATGCGAGATGCCGTTGAAGACCAGGGCCACCGGCCGCTCGACGGCCAGCCAGTCGTCAACGCGCGTGGCCTGGCCCGCCGACCAGACCTGCACCGGAACACACACCGCCCCGGTGCCCTCGTCGTCTTTCGGGGCTGGCGCCGCCCGCATGCACGCCCCAGACGCAACAATGCCGCCAGACCCGCTGACGGCATTGCCAAGAACCGATGGGGCGATGGCCTCGTACCCAGGAACATCTGGCACGCCGCCCGCCCCCGTGGCGCCCCTTGCAGGCGCCACCGTGCCATCCGCCCCGTTGTCCCTGTCGTGGTCTGCCGTGCCGGCATCAGCCGGCACGGATGCCGGGGACTTGGGGCGGTACTTCATCAACGGACCGATCAGCTGCCGAAGACGAACTTGCCCTTCATCACGCTCCAGTGACCCGGGAACGAGCAGAAGAAGGTGTAGTCTTCGCCGGCCTTGAACTTGCTCATGTCGATCTTGACGTCGGTGGATTCGCCACCGCCGATGATCTTGGTGAAGGCCAGCACCTTGTCGTCCTTGGGCACATAGTTGTCGGCTGCCGTCAGCTTGCCGCCGGCCTTGGCCACCGCCTTGTAGTCGGCTGTCTTGGTGATGACGACGTTGTGGCCCATGGCCGAGGCCGGGATCTTGCCCACGTGCTTCAGGGTCAGGTTGACTTCGGTGCAGTCACCGTCGACCTTGATTTCCTTGGTGTTGAAGGTCATGGCATCGGTCCCTTCGACGGTCACGTCGCAGGTCTTGGCTGCCACCGAACCCGATGCCACTGCCAACATGCCAACCAGCAAAGCTTTTGCCAACATGGATTTCTCCTTGATTTCCTGAACAGGTTTTTCGGTTTTTTAAAGGATACTCTGAACAGGCCCCGCAACGTCGGGCAGGACCAGGACCTGTTCAGAGTATCCTCAACGACTTCCAGGACCCAGAAGACCACACGGTCTCTCAGGGCATACCCTGACAGTCACCATGATAACGGTTTAACTCCGCAGGGGTTTACAAGGTCGGGCCGGGAAGCGCTTTCTTGCAGTCTATCCGCAAAAATCCCACCCCAAATCGACTTCAGTCAAGTTTGCCGGCGTTTTTCAGCAGCTGACAGCGCGGTTCCAGCAACGGATCGGTGCTGCCCAGCCACAGGTGGCCATCCTGGCGAATGAATTGCAGGCTGCTGCCACGTTCGGCCAGCACCGCCAGTGCGCGGCTGTCGTCGGCCTCCAGTTGCCACACCGTCAGGTTGTCCAGCCGCGCCAGCGTCTCACGCACCTTGGCCCACCACAGCGGGGCGGTGCGCCCATAGGCCAGCACCACCACCTGCTGCGCACGGGCCGCGGCCTTCTTCACCCACTTCTCGTCGGGCAACCCCACATCGATCCACAGGCGCAGCGTGCCATCGGGGTGGGTGGCGTGCAGGTCGGCTTCGTCCTCGCTGCTCAGCCCCCGACCAAAGCGCAGATCGTCATCGGCATGCAGCGCGAAGGCCAGCACGCGCACCATCATCCGTTCATCGTTCTCGGACGGGTGGCGGGCCACCGTCAGCGCGTACTCGCCATAGTGGCCACGGTCCATGTCGGAGACGTTCAGGCCCAGCTTGAAAACCGTCGATTTCAGTGCCATG
>JAUNLD010000002.1:0-34527 GCA_030532425.1 Lautropia sp.
GGGGTTGCAGCCGCCGGGGCCGGCCCTGCCCGGGGGGCCTCTGACGGGGCCGCATCGGGCAGCGGGGCGGGCGCCTCTGACTGTGCGGGCGGCTGGGAGCCGGACTGGGTCGCCTCGGCTTCTGCCTGTGCGGCCACGGCGTTGGCCGTGGCCACGGCCGCGTGCGCAGCCTGGCTGGCGCTTTCGACCGCTTCGGTGGCCACGGTCTGGGCCACGGCCACGGCTTCGGCGGCGATGGCCGCCGCCTCTTCGGCGCTCAGCTCGGGAGAGGCGGCCCCTTCAGGCGTGGCATCGGCCAGGGGCGCATCGGCACGGGGGTCCATCTCCATGGCCACCGGCGAGAGCTGGCCCGACACCGGGTGGAAGGGCATGCGCTCTTCCTGTGGCACGGGGGCATCGTTGCGGATGCGGTACCAGACGAACAGCCCCAGGGCCGCCGTCATCAGCGCCATGCTTTGCGGAAAGCCGCGGGCGCCCAGATGCTGCATGGCCAGGCCGCTGACGAGCGGGCCGACCGCGGCCCCCGCACCGTGCAGCAGCAGCAGGCCGCGGGTGGCCTCCAGCGCTTCGTTGGCGGGAAAGCGGTCGGTGGTCTGGGCCACTGCCATGCCGTAGAGCGAAAACTGGAAGATGCCCAGCAGGAAGGCGACGGCGATGTAGTCGGCCGGGGTGGCGGCGCCATCGAGCAGCAGGTCGAGCGTGCTCATGCCGGCCAGCGCCAGTGTGGCGCCGGCGGTGATGGCCAGCAGCACCTCGCGCCGGTCCTTGCTGTGGTCCGACAGCCAGCCAATGGGCCACTGGGTGATGGCGCCGCCGATGATGGCGGCCGCGGTGAAGTTGGCAATCTCGACGTCACTGAAATTCAGGCCGCGGCCGTACAGGGCCGTGAGTGCCCAGAACGCGCCCTGTACCAGGCCCGAGCACAGCGCCCCGGCCACGCCCGAGGGCGTCCTGCTGGCCAGCGTGCGCATCGACAGGCTGGGGGTGGCGATCGGCAGAGGCTGGGGCACGGGCGTCAGCGCAATCGGCAACAGCCCCATGCTGAAGAGGATGGCGGCGATGACGAAGGATTCGAGTGCGCTCGCCCCATGGATGGTGACGAGGTACTGGCCGGCTGCCACTGCGGCCAGGTTGACGATCATGTAGACCGCGAAGATGCTGCCCTGACTGCCGGGTGTGGACTGGCTGCGTTCGTTCAGCCAGCTTTCGATCACCATGTAGATGCCCATCAGCGACAGGCCGTTGAACACCCGCAGCACCAGCCAGGCCCACGGGTCGATGACCAGACCGAACGACAGCGTGAGTACCGCCGAGAGGGCAGCAAAGCTGGCAAAGGAGCGCACGTGCCCGACACGGCGGATCATGATCGGGCAGATCCAGGCGCCGGCCACGTAACCGGCGTAGTAGCCCGACATGATGAGACCGATCATGAAATTGCTGAAGCCTTCGGACACGCCCCGCAGGCCGATCAGCATGCCCAGCAGGCCCGAGCCGATCAGGAGCGTGCCCATGCCGATCAGGAGGGAGGAAATTGACCAGATCGAGCGCAGCATGATGGACGGGCGTAGGGCAGGTTGCGGGCGTGTGCCCGGATCGTGTCCGGATCATATCAAGGAGCGGGCAGCGTCCGTGGCCAGCAGGCACTTCATGGTTTTGGCGCAACACCTCCTGCGGTGCCGGCGGGCACCTCCTTGAAACTGCCGGCGCTGATCGTCAGCGATTTCTTGGGGTCAAACCACTTGCGCAGCGCGCCGTTGACATCTTCCAGCCGCAGCGCAGCCAGCCGGCCGTCGATGTCGATCCAGCGCTGCATGGTGCTGCCCCAGTAGAGGTTGCTGGCCAGCAGGCCGGCGACGTTGGCCTCCCCCGTCAGGTACTGGCGGCGCAGATCCTGCAGGGCGCTGCGGGCCGAGTCGAGCTCTTCCTGCGTGAAACCCGTCTTCAGCACCTCGGTGATCTCCTCGCTCAGGGCCTGCTCCAGGCGTTGCAGATTGGCCGGGGCCAGGATCGCGCGGATGTTGATCATCGCATTGTCGGTGTCCCGTGCGGCCGACAGCGAGGCATAGGCGCCATAGCTGATGCTCTCCTTCTCGCGCAGACGCTCGGACAGCCGCGTGCCGGGGGCGCCGCCGAGCAGGCGGATCGCCATCGACAGGGCCGGGTAATCGGGATGATCTTCAGACAGGGGGATGTTGCGGCCCTGGAAGAAGACGGCATTGGCCTTGTCGGGCACCTTCAGATACACCTGCCCGGTGGGCAGGCCGTGATAGGGCTTGGGGATGCGGGCGTAGGCCTGCGGGCTTTTCCAGTCACCCAGCAGCTTCTGCAGTTCGGCCTTCAGCGTCTCGGGCTGGAAATTGCCCACGGCCGTGAACTGGCCGTGCGAGGCACCGGCAAAGTCCTGCCAGAAGCGGGCCAGCCGTGCCGGCGTCTGGCGCTTCGCATCGGCGATCACCGTGTCCAGATCGCGGTGGTGGCGCGGATCGTCCTCGGGATAGGCGTGGAAGCGGGCGGCCAGCGCCTCGGACACCAGGGTGTCGGGCTGCTGGCGCTGGGCGGCGATGCCGGTCAGCAGCCGGTCCATCCGTTCGCGGAAGAGGTCGTCCGGGAACACCGGTTCACGGATGGCCTCGACCGCCAGCGCCAGCGCCGGTTGCAGGTTGGCGGCCGGCACGCTCAGGGCCAGCTTCAGGCCCTCGGCGTCGGCATTCACGTTCAGCTGGGCATCCAGTGTGCGCAGCTGGTCATCGAACTGTTGCTGGGGCAGGCGGCGGGTACCGGCCAGCAGCATCGTGCCAATGCCGTCGGCCTCACGCCAGCGCCCCTTGAGGGTGTCGAGGCTGCCCCATTGCAGGTTCAGGTTGATGCTGACGCGATCACCCTTCACCTGCCGTGGCAACAGCGCGTAATCCAGGCCGCTGGCCAGCTTGCCGGTCACCGTGCGCTCGCTGATGCTCTGAGGATCCAGCGCAAAATCGGCCTTGAAGGCTTCGCTCTGCTTCCACGGGTGATCCTTCAGCAGCGCCGCGATGTCGGGGCGGCTCGGCGCAGGCGCACGCACCGGTTCCGTCGTGGGCAGGTACCAGGCCAGCGTGCGGTTGTCGCGCACCAGCCAGCGCCTGCCGGCGGCACGGATCTCGTCCAGCGTCATCGTCTCGGCCCAGTCGGGCTGGGCAAAGAGCAGCCGCCAGTCGCCCTGGGCCACCGACTCGGTCAGGGCCATCGCCAGGGCCTCGGGGTCTTCCAGCATGCGCTGGATGCCGTTCTTCACATCCTGGCGGGTGCGGTCGAGCGATTCCTGCGTCAGGGGCAGCTCCTGCTCCAGCACCTGGCGCATCGTGTCCCACACCACCTTCTGCTTGCCCTCGTCGGCCAGCGTGGCAGCCAGCACCAGCATGCCGGGGTCGTACAGATCGGTGGTCGAGGCGCCCAGGCTCACCGCCTGGCCGGTCTTGACCAGCTTCTGGTAGAGCGGCCCGTCGGGTTCGCGGGTGAGCATGCCGGCCAGCATCGACAGCGCCACCGTGTCACGCTCGGCGCCGGCCGGTGTGTGATAGCCCGCCAGCAGCAGGGGCACCCCGCCGGTGCGGCGCAGCACCACCTCGCGCTCGCCCTGCTGCACCGGGTCGAGCGTGTAGGGCACCGGCACCGGCGTGTCCGGCCGGTGGATGCCGCCAAAGGCCTTCACCACGGCCTCCAGGGTGGAGGGCACGTCCATCTGGCCGGTGATGATAAGCACGGCGTTGTCGGGCCGGTAATAGGTCTTGTAGAAGGCCTGCAGATTGGCGGGCGCCACCGCATCCAGGTCCGACAGCGCCCCGATCACCGAGCGCCCGTAGGGATGGAAGCCGTAGGCCGTGTTCATCAGCTGCTGGTAAAGCACGGTGGCCGGGCGGTTCTCGCTGGCCTGCATCTCGTTGATGACCACCGGGCGCTCGCTTTTGAGCTTGCCGGCGTCGATGCGCACATTCGTCATCGTGTCGGCCAGCCAGCCCAGCATCCAGTCGCGGGTGGCGTCGCTGGCATTGAACTGGCCAAAGTAGTTGGTGCGGTCGTACCAGGTGGTGCCGTTCCATTCGATGCCGCGCCGCGTCAGCTCCTTCTTGGGGTCGGGCGTCTTTTCGGTGCCCTTGAACAGCATGTGTTCCAGCAGGTGCGCCATGCCGGCCTCGCCCGGGCCCTCGTGCCGGCTGCCCACCCGGTAGGTGAGGTTGATGGTCATCGTCGGCCGCGATTCGTCCGGGGCCAGCAGCACGGTCAGGCCGTTGTCCAGCCGGTATTCGGTGACGCCATGGATGGCCTGGCCCACCTGCTGCACACCGGCCACACGCGGGGACGCCTGGGCCGCCGCCGGTGCGCTGGCCGGGGGCGTGCCCGCCGCTTGCGCCGGCACTTCGGTACGGGCGTGCAGGGCCGGGGCATTCAGCCCCAGGGCCAGGCCGACCAGCAGGGCCAGCAGCGGCCGGGCCGGCATGGGCTGGCGGACGGCGTTCTGCAAGAAGGGCCGGGCCACGCGTTGGGCACCTGGCCGGGCGGCAGCCGGATGGCCGATGGCGCGGGCGCTGGCTGTAGCGTGGTCCGTGCGGGGCGCCGCAGTGCGCCGGGGTGACGAGGCAGAAGAAACAGGGCGGATGCGCATGAGGCGAAGGCAGGGCAGAGCCGTGAAAAAGGAAAAACTCTACCAGAGCGGCCGGGGCAACAGTACCGTCCCCTTCCGTCTGGCATGTGGGGGTATTGAACGGCAGATGTTGCCGTGTGGATGACAGCGGCCGTGGGGCGGCTGGTCCCGCTGTCGTACGGGCTTTCATGGGGGCAACCCCCGGGAAAAATGTCCGCCTGCCGTGTGGGGGCGTGATTGTCACCCATGATTTTTGGCTGGATAGGATTCCCCGTGGCAGCGTTGCCTGGCGTCGTGACCTGCAAGGCCATCGACCCCGTCGTCCTCTCCGTCACCAGCACTGACCGTTTTGGTTGGTCGTCTCAAGGCGGCAACGTGTCGTTCAAACCGGAAGGCCTGCTTCAGCTCAATCCGTCGGTGGCGTTTGCCGTCAACGATCGTGTCACCTTGAGCGGAGGCTTGCAATGGCTGCGTCGCTCGGCTGCTCTTCCTGTTGTGGAGTATCACGCTGCCGGAGGTATTGCCGGGCTGTACGGCGGTGGATATGGTTATCTTGCAGCAGGCGGCCGTAGTCCGGTTGGGTTTCACCTCTGCGGCTCTTGGCGGCTGTGCGAGTGGGATTTTCCCCGGTTCGTGGATTTTTCAGTGCTGCCTTGGCTGTGGGAGGGGCTGCTTCAGGTGTGATTTCTGCCGTTCGCGAATGAGTTATAACCCATTGTCCAGTCTATGATTTTCCTGCCGGGTTTTTTGTCTCGACGGGCTTGGGTGCTAAGGGTATGGTTCCGTCATTGTTTTTTCAGCGAGTTCTTTTTGTTTTTCTGGGCTTGTCGCTTGTCTTGATTGGTGCATGCCTTGTGGTGTGGTTTTCGGGGTTATTGGCAGATATTTTTAATTTGATCCAGTGGTGGAGGCGGTTTTTTCTGATTTTCTTTGTGTCTGTATTTGTAAATAAAGGGGCTGGTTTTGCGATCAAGGCCTGGCGTTGCAAGTTTCAAGGCCGCTGAAACATGTCAATGGCCCCCCAAAAAAAAACGGCACCGGGGTGCCGTTCAAGGGGAACGCCACGGGCGGGGGAGCCCGTGGCAGGGCCGTTGCCGGCCCCGTGTGCAGGATCAGGCAGCCTGTGCGCCGGCAGCCTTGCCGCGCGGTGCCGGAGCGCCTTCCTTGTGTTGCAGGCCCAGAATTACCTGCCAGGCAAAGGCGGCTGCACCGGCGATGAAGATCAGGTCACCGATGGTGCGCACCCAGCGCAGCGTGTGGATGATCGGCGTCTGCTCGACGAACTCGGCGCTGCGGGCCCACCACAGACCGACGCTGATCGAGGCATGGGCCTGGATGATGCCGATCGGCAGCAGGCTGGTGAACAGCATCAGCGCCAGGCCGCCGTTCAGGCAGACGAAGCAGGTCATCATCAGCCGCTGGTTCAGCTCCAGCGACGGGCGGATGTAGCGCAGCACCATCAGCGTGAAGCCCAGCGCCAGGAAGCCATAGACCCCGAAGAGTGCGGCGTGGCCATGGTTGGGCGTGGTGTTCAGGCCCTGCAGGTAGTAGAGCGAGATCGGCGGGTTGATGAGGAAGCCGAAGACGCCGGCACCGACCATGTTCCAGAACGAAACGGCGATGAAGAACATCAGCGGCCAGCGCATCGGCTGCATCCACAGTGCCTTGTGCTGCACCGTCCAGTTCTCGAAGGCGTCATAGCCCAGCAGCACCAGCGGCACCACTTCCAGGGCCGAGAACATCGCACCCACGGCGGTGATCGGGGTGGTGGTGCCCGAGAAGTACAGGTGGTGGAAGGTGCCCGGGATGCCGCCGATCAGGAACAGCATGGCAGCGAGCAGGCTGGCGGTGGTGGCGGTGTGCTTGCTGACCACGCCCAGGTTGTAGAAGACGAAGGCAACCGAGCAGGTGGCGAACACTTCAAAGAAGCCTTCCACCCACAGGTGAACCACCCACCAGCGCCAGTATTCCATGATCGAGATGTGGGTGTGCTCGCCATAGAACAGCGCAGGCGCATAGAACAGGCCGATGGCGGCCGCAGCCATCGTGAACAGCACCAGCAGGCTCTTGTCGCCGGGCTGGCGCAGGGCAGAGATGATGCCGCGCAGCATCAGGATCAGCCACAGCACCAGGCCGATGAACAGCGCAATCTGCCAGACGCGGCCGATCTCGACGAATTCATAGCCCTGGTGGCCCAGCCAGAAGTTCAGGTGCGAGGCCATCCAGCCTTTCAGGGCCACGAACTGCCCCCCGAAGGAGCCGACCACAACCAGGATCAGCGCCCAGAACAGCACGTCGACGCCCAGTTTCTGAAAGGCCGGATCCTTGCCGCCGTTGATGATCGGCACCAGAAAGAGGCCCGCCGCCAGAAAGCCGGTGGCAATCCAGAAGATGGAGGCCTGCACGTGCCAGGTGCGCACCAGCGTGTAGGGCAGCCAGTCGGCCACCGGGATGCCGTAGAACTCCTGCCCCTCGACGGTGTAGTGGGCGGTGAAGCCTCCCAGCAGCACCTGCACGAGGAAGAGGGCACCCACGACCAGCAGGTATTTGCCGAGCGCCTTCTGCGAGGGCGTCAGCTTGATGAGCGTGAGGGGATCCTGCCTGGGGGCTTCGACCTCGATGTGCTGCTGATGGGTGAAGAAGGCCCAGATCCAGATGATGATGCCGATGCCGAAGATCAGCGTCACGACGGAGGCGATCGACCAGATCACGTTCTCGGCCGTGGGCTTGTTGCCGATCAGCGGCTCGTGCGGCCAGTTGTTCGTGTAGGTCACGTCCAGGCCGGGCCGGTTGGTCGAGGCGGCCCAGGCCGACCAGAAGAAGAAGGCGTTGAGCTTGGCACGCTGCACGGGGTCGGCCAGCGTGTTCTCCTTCATCGCATAGGCTTCACGCGTCTTCTTGTAGTCGGGATGATCGCTGAAGAGCTTGTCGTAGTAGGCCGCCACGGCCTCGATCGAAAGGACACGATCCGCCGGCAGCGTCACCTTGCCGGTGGCGGGGTCATAGGTGTTGGTCCGGAAGGTTTTCGTCGAGTCGAAGCTCAACGTGGCCTGATCGCGCTCGGACAGCTCGTTGAAATTCTTGCCGTAGGTGCGCTGGGCCTGCTGGTCGAGCCAGCCGAGCACCTCACGGTGAATCCAGTCGGCCGTCCAGTCCGGTGCCTGGTAGGCACCATGCCCCCAGACGGAGCCGATCGACATGCCGCCGATGCCCTGCCAGGCACTCTGGCCGTCGTAGATGTCCTGCTCGGTGTAGATGACCTTGCCGTCTTCACTGACGAAGGCGGTGGGGATCGGCGGGCGTTCGTGGTAGACCTCTTTGCCGAAATAGCCGAGCACCGTGAACGCGCCGATCAGGATGAACGCAAGGATCACCCAAAGTCGCTTGTACTCTTTCATGTTGCACTGTCCCTGGATAATGTAAGGGGGTTGCGGACGTGGCCTGTGGCCGTGCAGGCGCATGCCTGGGGGCACCCGCCTGCGGGAGAGCCCCCCGCGGTGTCTTGCTGCGGCTGCGCGGTGGGCGGCAGCTTTGCCCGTCAAACCCGTGTGAAACACTCACAAATTCATTGTGGCAGTCTGTATCCGGGGCGTGATTGATGAATATCAATCGCGTTTTCCGGATAAAAAATGCGACTGATAATCAAATTCTTTTATGGGCTCGGGGATTCGGGGACTCTGGGACTCTGGGGCTCATGATGCTTCGAGCCAGGGCCTGGCGGCAGCAGCGCCTGCCCGGGGAATGGGCGGCCATCGGTGCCTTCGCTATCATCGTGTCTTTGCAAAGGGGGCTGCCGTGGTCGCCATCACCGATCTCCACATCTATCCCGTCAAGTCGTGCGCGCCAATCCGGCTGACGCAGGCTGATCTCTGGGAAACCGGGCTGGCCTTCGACCGTTTCTGGATGCTGGTGGATGCCGGGGGCACGTTCATGACGCAGCGCAGCCATCCGCAGATGGCGCGCATCCAGCCGTCGTTGCGTTTTGGGCAGCTGCGCCTGCAGGCGCCGGGCATGCTGGCGCTGGATGTGCCGATTGGCGATTTCGATTATGCGGGGGCCGAGCGGCTGCGTACCGAGGTCTGGCGGCAGCCGGTCGAATGCCTGGTCGAGCCGGCGCTGGTCAATCAGTGGTTCAGCACCTTTCTGGGCCAGCCCTGCCGGCTGGTGCGCATCGACCCGGATTTCCGGCGCATCTGCAAGCCCGAGGTGACGGGTGACGATGAGGCGATCACCCAGTTTGCCGATGGCTTTCCGCTGCTGGTGATCTCCCGGGCCTCGATCGATGCGCTGAACCGCCGGCTGGAAAAGGTGGGTGAGCCGCCGGTGGACATCCTGCGCTTCCGGCCGAACATCGTCATCGACGGCATCGATGCGCACGAGGAAGACGACATCGAGACGCTGACGCACGCCGATTACACGCTGCGGCTGGTGCAGGCCTGCGAGCGCTGCCCGATTCCCAATCTTGATGTCGAGACGCTGACCTTTGGTACCGAACCGACCCGCACACTGCGTGAATACCGGCTGGGGCCTGGTGGCCGCAACGTCATCTTCGGCATGAACGGCATCGTCATCGCCGGGGCCGATACGGCGGTGCTGCGTGTCGGCGATGAGCTGGAACCGGCCTGACGGCTGCCTGCCCGCGTGAAGGGCGCCTTCCCGATGGCGGGAAGGGCCTTGCCCGCCCGGGCCCCGATCAGTTCAACGCCCGGTCGATCATCCGCGCCAGCTGCCAGGCGGTGCAGGTTTCGGTAAAGACCACGGCGCGGGCCTGCCGCTCGGCATCACCCGAATCCAGATCGATGCGGCCGGTGGAGGCCCAGTAATCGATCATGTCGTAGCGGCGCATCATCGGCTGATCGTGCAGGTTGATCGTCCAGCGCAGGTACTGGCGGTAGTCGTCGGTGCGGTAGAGCGCCTCGAACTGCGGGTGATAGGGCGGATCCAGCACGATGGTGTCCACCTTCTGCGCGCGCAGCTGCTTCAGGCCCCGGTCCAGTGCCTGTGCCATCCGGGCCGGCGGCAGGCCCCGGCGCGTGTCGGCGCGGCCCAGGTTCCAGATCACCAGCGCAGGCTTGCGTGGCACGATCTGCCTGCCGATCAGTGCGGCCTGTTCGCCGACACTGGAGTTTTGCCGGCCAACCGACTCCACCCGGATCTGGCGCCCCGGAATGGGCGGCAGCTCGCGGCCCAGCTGGGCCTGCAACAGCGTCGTCAGTGAGGTCTGGCGCGGGGGCGGTCCACGGCGCAATGTGCGCCGGCCGCTGGCGGCGGGCGCGGTGCTGTCCGCATGGGGGCTGTCCGAGCCCAGTACCAGCACCAGCAGGTCGCCCTTGCCCCGCACCAGGGCAGCCGTCAGGCCCGGCAGGCGCGTCGGTGGCGAACGCAGCGATTCGGGCACCACGCAGCTGCGGGCCAGCTTGCGCTCGTCGGTGGTGTCGGGCGCGGCCGGCAGCCGTGTGTTGGCGCTGCTGGCAGGCGGGGGCTGGGTGCCGGTGGGGGGCAGCGGCGGTGCCGGCTGGGGGGCCGTCTGCACCGGAGGCGTGGGGGATGGGGCCGCTGGCTGATCCGGAGGGGCGGCCGGTTCCGGTGGCCTGGGCGGCGGGGCCGTCTGAGTTGCCGGCATGGCCGCTGGGGCGGGTGAGGAGGCCGGTTGAGGGATGGCCGTAGCCGCTGGGGCCGCAGGGGGCGAGGTATGCTGATCCGCCGGGGCGGGCGGGGGCTCGGTGCTGCTGGTCTGGGCCAGTGCAGGGCAGGCCAGCAGGGCCGCCAGCAGCAGGATGCGGGGGCGCGGCCCCGGGGAGCGGTGGGGGGCCGCCCGCAGACGGGGGGCGATGGCAGGGGGGCGCGCGGTCACGATGAGGCTCCGGTCTTGGGGGGCGGTGGCGGGGCGTACGGAACGGGGGCAGCGTCGGCCGTGCCCGGGGCCGTGATGGCGGGAGCGCCGGCGGGTGAGGCGTCGGCAGCGCTCGGAGCCGCCTGGGTGCGGCGGCTGTCGGCCGGCTTGCCGGCCGTGCGCTGCCGGTACCAGTGCAGGTGGAAGGACACGGCCGTCATCACCGCCAGCCCGCCCAGCACCACCGCCAGCTGCATCGGCCAGCTGCGGCCAAACTCCACCAGCACGAAGTGGGCGATGAAGGACAGCGAGATGCCCAGGCAGAAGATGTAGAGCGAGTGCTGGCCGCAGCGGATGATCGGCAGCGTGGCCGGCCACGACAGGAAGCGCGCATCGGGCCGGGTGTAGTGGCCCACCAGGTAGGCCACCGCCAGAAAGTGCAGTACCCGCGCCGGGCCGAGGTTGGTCTTGTCGATGGGATAAAGCCACCAGCCCACCAGGGGTTCGGTGATGCGGTCGATGGCCGGCACGCGCCAGCCGATGGCGATGATGGCGGCAAAGATCAGGTAGACCACACAGACCCAGGCCAGCCAGGGGCGCCAGCGCAGCCAGGGGGCATTCTGGTTGCGTACCGAGGCACAGAGCACGCCGATGACGAACATCAGCTGCCAGCCCAGCGGATTGAAGAACCAGACATCGCCGCCTTCGTAGACCGGAAAGGCCCATTGCCGCAGCTGCACGCCCGTCCAGAGCCCCAGCGAGAGCAGCAGGGTCAGCGGGCGCGAGATGCGGGCCAGCACCAGAAACAGCGGCAGCCCCGCCAGCAGCACGATGTACATCGGCAGCACGTCGAGGTTGACGGGGCGATAGCGCAGGATCAGCGCATCCATCACCGATTCGAGCGGCGAATCGAGAAAGGCGCTGATGTTCAGCTCGTCGATGAACGAGGCATTGCCAAAGCGTGTGGCCACCCACGAGATCTGGGCGATGAAGAAGACGAACAGCAGGATGTGCGCGGCATACAGCTGCCAGCAGCGCTTGAGCACCTGCAGGCTCATGTAGATGAAGCCGCGCTTTTCATACGAGCCGCCGTAGACCAGCGCCGCCGTATAGCCCGAGATGAAGACGAAGATCTCGGTGGCATCGCTGAAGCCGAAATTGCGGAAGGTCAGCTGGCCGATGTCGCTGGAGGGGATGTGGTCGATGAAGATGAACCACAGGGCCAGCCCCCGGAAAAAATCCAGCCGCAGGTCGCGCGGGGGTTTGGCCAGCGGGGCGCTGGCGCCCGCTGCCGGGGGACGGTCAGGGCTGCTCATGGGCGGTGCTCGTGCAGGAAAGGGCGAAACGGATGCGGGCACGCCGGGAGGGCTGGCGCCCGTCTGCGCAAATTCGGTGGGGAGACATGGCCATCGGTCCAAGCCAAAGCAGCCTTCATTCTAGAGCGTGTCATGAACTTGTTTGGCGGGGGCCGGGCCTCCGGCCGCGTGCTGACAGGGCGCGGCACTTGGGCCAGGGCGCGCGGGGGGCTGCTGCCTGGATCGCGGCGCCTGCTTTACCGCAACTTTACATGGGCTTCAATCCGCCTTGACCGGCAGCGCCCAGAATGGCGTCCATCGGGTCTGGGGCTGCGAATCGGGCACCAGCCGTGTCCGGCAGGGCCGGTTTTCGCGCAGGTGATTTTTGTGGCCCATGCACCCGGACCTTCAACCCCAGTGAATGACATAGGGAGTACCCACGATGAAATTCGGCAAGAAAGTGATGGCGGCGATGATGATGGGCCTGGTGACGGCATCGGCCGTGGCAGGCGGTGGCGGTGGCAAGGGCGAGGGCCGCTGTGGCCACGAGGGCGGCCCGTCGAAGACGATGCATGCCGGTGGCCCCGGTGGGCTGGCCCTCTTCGGCATCGGCCCCTTCGGTGCCCGGCCGATGATGCCACCGGGCAAGCCGGGCGAGCCGTCGCAGGGCGACAAGGCTGGCCAGGGCGCCCGTGAAGGGGCGGTCGGGCAGGCCGCAGGGGCATTGACCGACGAGCAGCGTGCCCGGCGTTTCGAACAGCATCTGGAAACACGCATTGCCCGCGTGCTCAGGCGCGTGGATGGCACGCCGGAGCAAAGTCGCAAGATCGCTGCCGTGGTGGCCAAGGCGATGAGCGACATGCAGCCGCTGCACGAGCAGCTGCGTGCGCTCGACAGGAAGGCGGCCGATCTGTTCAAGGCCGACACCCTCGATCGCCAGGCCTTCGGGCAGCTGCGTGCCGAGCGCCTGACGCTGATGGATCAGATCTCGCAGCGTTCGATGTCGGCCTGGCTGGATGCGGCTTCGCTGCTGGATGCCGGCCAGCGCCAGAAACTGGGTGAGCTGCGCGAGCGCGGTGGCCGGGGTGTTCATCGTGGCCGCGACGGTGAGCACCACGTGCATGGCAAGCGGGGCGAGCCGGGGCAGCGCGTCGAGCGTCCGGCTGCGGCGGGCAACGACCAGGCCGACGGGGCGGTCCGCTGACGGGCCGTCCTGTCCGGGCGCGCCAGGGTGCGGGGCGGGCTGGCGTTTGGGCGCCGGGTGGCGCATCATCGCCGGCGGGCCCCGGCTGGCCGTCTGCCTGATGCGGCCGGGCGTGTTCCGCGAGGCGCCTGGCCCCGGGGCCGCCGTCCGGCCCGATCGCCCGCGCACGTCCAGGAGGACATCACCGTGAACCACGCCGGCATTCTGTTGATTGATGACGACCGCCGTCTGGCCGACATGGTCGGCCGCTATCTGGCGCAGGCCGGCTTTGCGGTCGAGCACCGGGACACCGGTGCGGCGGGCCTGAGCAGCCTGAGGGCGCAGGTGCCGGCGCTGGTGCTGCTGGACCTGATGCTGCCCGATGCCGACGGCCTGGACCTGTGCCGGCAGATCCGTGCGCTGCCGGGCGCGGCGGCGGGAGTGCCCGTGCTGATGCTGACGGCGCGTGGCGAGACGATGGACCGTGTCATTGGCCTGGAAGTGGGCGCCGACGATTATCTGGCCAAACCCTTCGAGCCGCGCGAGCTGCTGGCACGGGTGCGGGCGCTGTTGCGCCGGGCTGCCGCACCGGGGCCGGCCAGCGGTGCCGGGGCGGCGCCGGCCGAGGTGCTGGTGCTGGATGATCTGGAGATCGATGTCGATGCCCGCGAGGTACGGGTGGCGGGCGAGCGCCGCAGCCTCACCAGCCATCAGTTCGACCTGTTGCTGGCGCTGGTGCGCCACGCCGGCCGGGTGATGTCGCGCGAGCGGCTGATGGATCTGGTCAAGGGGGCGCCGCTGGAGGCCTTCGACCGCTCGATCGACGTGCACGTCGGCAAGATCCGTCAGGCGATCGAGGCCGATCCGCGCCAGCCGCAGCGGCTGTTGACGGTACGTGGGGTGGGCTATGTGTTTGCGCGTCCACGTGAGGGGCATTGAACATGCGTCGTCTGTCGCTGACGATCTTCCTGTCGTTGCTGGCCAGCCTGACGCTGATGGCACTGGCCGTGTCGTGGGCCTGGCGCTGGCAGGTGGCCCAGCGTGCGGAGGAACGGGAGAACCGTTTCACCGAGGCACTGGCGGCCGAGGTGATTCCGGCGGCTGCCGATGGCGTGCCCCGTCTGCGCGCAGCACTGCACCACTGGCACCGGCGCCTGAGGGTGGATCTGCAGGTGATGGATGCCGATGGGCGGGTGCTGGCCGCGGCCGGACGGCCCTTCGGGGCGGATGGCCAGACGCTGGACCCCCGTTCGGTGCGCCCGGCGGATGGCGGGCCGGACGGACGTGGCACGAGGGATATGCGGACCGGAGCTGCCGGGGCAGAGCCGCCCGCGTTCGTCGAGGATGGGCCGGCAGGGGATTTTCGAGGAGGACACGCGGATGATGGACGTGCCGGGCGGGGGCGTGCCGGCCGCGGCCCAGGGGATGAACACCCGGCGCCCGAAGGGGGCTACCGGCCGCGGGTGATGGAGGCGGTGGTCCATCAGGTGGCGTTGCCGGATGCGCGCACGCTGCGGATCCGCTCGTGGCGGCCGGTGCCGCCGCGATCGCCCGTCAGTGCACCGGTGGCGCTGGCGCTGCTGTTTGTGGCGGTGGGGCTGGCCGCCTGGCCGGTGTCGCGCCGCATCACCCGTCGCCTGGAGGCGTTGCAACACATTGTCGACCGCCAGGCGGCGGGCGACCTGAAGATTCGTGCGGCGGTGCAGGGGCATGACGAGGTGGCGGCACTGGCCGAAAGTTTCAACCGGGCGGCAGCCCGGATCGAGGAACTGGTGGGCCGGCAGGAGGCCTTGCTGACCAGTCAGCGCCGCCTGCTGGCCCATGCCTCGCACGAGCTGCGTTCGCCGCTGGCGCGCATCCGCATGGCCACCGAGCTGATGATGGACGATCCGGCCGGCGCAGGGGGGCATGCGGGCGAGGTCCGCCAGAGCATTCACGAACTGGATGAACTGGTCGAGGAAATCCTGCTGGCCAGCCGGCTGGATACCGATGCGGGCGGCGAAGGCCCGCACGATCCGGTCGATATCGTTGCCCTGGCCGCCGAAGAAGCGGCGCGTGTCGAGGCCGAATTGCAGGTGCAGGGCGATATCCCGGCCGAAATACCCGGCGAGTTGCGGCTGCTGCGGCGCCTGCTGCGCAATCTGCTGGAAAACGCCCGCCGTTATCACCCGCCGGGGGGCGAGCCGGTCCTGCTGAGCCTGGTGTCGTCACCCGAGGGGCTGCGCATGACGGTCAGTGACCGGGGGCCGGGCGTGCCGGCGGCAGCCCGGGAGCGGATCTTCGAGGCCTTCTACCGGGTGGATGGGCACTCGGAACAGGCCGGCAACGTGGGCCTGGGGCTGTCGCTGGTGCGTCAGATCGTCCGCCGCCATGGGGGTGAGGTGCGCCATCAGCCGCGTGAGGGCGGCGGCAGCCACTTCGTGGTGACACTGCCGCTGCACTGACCCGCGCTAACGGCGGCGGGGCCTGGTGCGGGGGCGCGCCGGCGGCTCGGGCAGGCTGGTGGGGCGCGGGTCGGCGCTGTCGACGTTGCCGCCGGCCGGACGGCTATGGGGGCGATCGCGCCCGCTGCCGGGAGCAGCACCGGCCGGGGCAGGGCGTCCGTTGCCTGACCGGGGGGCCGGGCGGTTGCCCTGGACACCGGGACGCTGATGGAGCGCCGTGCCCTGGCCATGGCGGCGGTTGCCCTCGGCGCCACGACGGCTGGTGTGGCTGTCGGTACGCTCGTCGCTCCGGCGGGCACGGGCGGGCGCGCGGGCGGGGGCTTCGCCCTGGGGGGCCTGGCGAGCCGGGGCGGAGCCGCTGCGCGTGGGGGATGTGCCCGGGCCATGGCGTGCGGCCGACCGGGTGCTGCTGGCGCCACTGCCTCCCTGCGTGCCAGCACGTTGAGCATGGCTGCGCTGGCCCTGGGGGGGCGAGGCCGGGCGGCTGCTGCCCGCACCGCCGCCCGTGCTGCGTGGGGCGTTGCCCTGGCGGGCACTGGCGCTGCCGGCGTCGTCGGCCGGGCTGGCATGCCTGCCACGGCCGGGGTTGCGGGCGCTGCGCGGGTTGCTGCGCTGGTTCTGGGTGCCGCGAATGGCCGTGCCGGCCCGTGGCGCACTGCTGCGGGGCGGGTCGGGCAGGTCGGGGGCATCGGCCGGGCGGGGCGGCAGGCCCGCCAGCACCGACAGCTCGGTCAGTGCCTTTAGATAGACCGGGCGCTTGAATTCGATGACGGCATCCAGTGGTGACCAGTAATCGCTCCAGCGCCAGGCATCGAATTCCGGGTGGTCGACCGCCTCCAGCGAGATGGCGCTGTCTTCGGCCACCAGCCGCAGGATGAACCAGATCTGCTTCTGGCCACGATAATGGCCACGCCACTCGCGGCGTACCCAGCGGGTGGGCACGTTGTAGTGCAGCCAGTCGCGCGTGCGGCCGATGATCTCGACGTGGCGTGCACTCAGGCCGACTTCTTCGTGCAGTTCGCGGAACATGGCCTGCTCGGGCGATTCGCCCGCCTTGATCCCGCCCTGCGGGAACTGCCAGGCCTGCTCGCGGATACGCTTGCCCCAGAAAACCTGCTGGTCTCGGTTGAGCAGGATGATCCCGACGTTGGGGCGATAGCCGTTCTTGTCCAGCATGTGGTGGCTCGGTTGGTCCGGGGGCTGCGCAGGCAACACCCGTCATCGGGTCGCTGGGACGGCGCACTGCCTGCCCGCGCCAGGCACTGGCCGGGTGAAAAAGGCAACGCAACGGCACCCGCTGGCCGGATGTGGTGTTTGTTTGGCTGCGAGAGCATTCCCTGCCGGGGAAAGTTCTCTAGAATGTTGGTCATTATATTAGTCGAGCCTATGAAAGCCACAGCCCTGCATATCCCCACGTTCAAAGAAGCGCCGGCCGACGCCGAGGTCATCAGCCATCAGCTGATGATGCGGGCCGGGATGATCCGCAAGCTGGCCGGCGGCATCTACACCTACATGCCGCTGGGTCTGCGCATCATCCGTCGCATCGAGACCATCATCCGCGAGGAGATGGACGCCGCCGGCGCCATCGAGCTGCTGATGCCGATGGTGCAGCCGGCCGAGCTGTGGATGGAGTCCGGCCGCTGGGATGCCTATGGCCCCGAGCTGATGCGCGTGCGCGACCGCCACGCGCGCGATTTCGTGATCCAGCCCACCTCCGAGGAAGTCATCACCGACATCGCCCGCCAGGATCTGCGCAGCTACCGGCAGCTGCCCAAGAACTTCTATCACATCCAGACCAAGTTCCGCGACGAGCGCCGCCCGCGTTTTGGGGTGATGCGGGGCCGCGAATTCACGATGAAGGATGCCTATTCCTTCGATCGCAGTCCCGAGGCGGCGCTGGTCAGCTACCAGAAGATGTTCGATGCCTATGTGCGGATCTTCGACCGCCTGGGTCTCACCTACCGCGCGGTGGCCGCCGACACCGGCTCGATCGGCGGCTCGGCCAGCCACGAGTTTCAGGTGATCGCCGAAACGGGCGAAGACGCCCTGGTCTACAGCACCGCTTCGGATTACGCGGCCAACATCGAGCTGGCCGAAGCCCTGCCGCTGCTGGCCGAACGCGCCGCCCCGGCCGAGCCGATGACGAAGGTGCACACGCCGGGGCAGGCCACCTGCGCAGACGTGGCGAAGTTCCTGGGCCTGCCGCTCGACCGCACGATCAAGTCGCTGGTGCTGAGTACCGAAGAGCCGGCCGGTGAAGGCCAGTCGCCCAAGGTGACGGTGTGGCTGCTGATGTTGCGGGGCGACCACGGCATGAACGAGGTCAAGGTCGGCAAGGTGCCGGGTCTGGCCGGTTTCCGTTTTGCCACCGAGGCCGAGATCCTCGATCACTTCGGCACACCCCCCGGCTACATCGGCCCGGTCGGCACGAAAAAACCGGTGCGCATCGTCGTCGATCGCACGGTGGCCAACATGAGCGACTTCGTGGCAGGGGCCAACGCGGTCGACTACCACATCAGCGGCATCAACTGGGGCCGTGACCTGCCCGAGCCCTTGCCCGAAGGGCAGGAGGGGCCGGTGATGGTGGCCGACATCCGCAATGTCCAGGCCGGCGACCCGTCGCCGGACGGCAAGGGGGTGCTGGCCATCCAGCGTGGCATCGAGATCGGCCACGTCTTCTATCTGGGCACCAAGTATTCCGAAGCGCTCAACGCCACCTTCATCGACGAGGATGGCCAGGCCAGGCTGCTGGAGATGGGCTGCTACGGCATTGGGGTTACCCGCCTGCTCGGCGCCGCCATCGAGCAGAACCACGACGAGAAGGGCATCATCTGGCCGGCGTCCATTGCGCCCTTCGAAGTGGTGATCTGTCCGCTGGGGCTGGCGCGTTCCGAGGCCGTGCGCGAGGCCACCGACCGCCTGGCTGCCGAGATGCAGGCTGCCGGCCTGCGCTACGTGGTGGACGACCGCAACGAGCGCCCCGGCGTGATGTTTGCCGACTGGGAGCTGATCGGTGTGCCGCTGCGCGTGACCATCGGTGACCGTGGCCTGAAGGAAGGGCTGGTGGAGCTGACGGTTCGTCGCGGCCTCGAAACCACCCAGGTGCCCCCGGCCGAGGTGCTGGCCCGGGTGCAGGCGCTGCTGAAGACGCTTTGAAGACCGGACGGCGCCAGTGGCTGGGCCAGCTGGCCGGGGCTGCCGTCGGGCTGATGGCGTCGCCGGCCGTGCGGGCCGGTGCCCAGCAGTACGAAGTGCTGGGCGATGCGGTGCGGCTGGCGCTGGCGCGTGGTATCGCGGCCCCGGCCGAGGCCGAACCGCTGTGGGCGTCGGCGCGTGAGCGCATCGAGTGGCTGTCGCAGATGTCCGACCGCCTGCCGCGCCGGCACCTGCCCAGCTTCGAGGCGCGGCAGGCCTTCCTGCGCACCGTCCGCTACGAATCCCAGCGCGCCGGCCTGGCGCCCGATCTGGTGCTGGGCCTGATCCAGGTGGAGAGCGGTTTTCGGCAGCACGCCGTCTCGCGCGTGGGGGCACGCGGCTACATGCAGGTGATGCCCTTCTGGACGCGGGTGCTGGGCGACGGCAATGCCGATCGCCTGTTCGACCGCCAGGTCAACATCCGCTACGGCTGCGTGATCCTGCGCCATTATCTTGATGTCGAGCAAGGCGACCTGTTCATGGCGCTGGGCCGCTACAACGGCAGCCGTGGCCGCGCCAAATACCCCGATGCGGTCTTTGCCGCCCAGCGCCGCTGGCGTTTCCGGCCGGCGGGCTGAGCTCCCTGCGCGGCGCACCTGCTGGCGGATGATGCCGCTGGTGCACAACAACCGACCGTTCATTCCCCCGGAACCAACGTTCGTCGGTGCAGACAACCGGGCACGCACGCCTTGTGTCGGCGCTCGTTATCCTTTCGTCCAGACGCTCGGGTGACAGGTGTCGCCGGCTGCACAACAACCGCACCGGCCCATGTTGCTCCTGCTTCTTGCCCATCTCCTGTCGACAGGCCGGTGTACAGCAGACGGGGCATGGGGTTTCCCGGGGAGAGAAAGTGCAAGACGAAGCATCCACGGTCAGGCAGCGGCTCAGTTCCCGCCAGTTGGCTGGCTGGGTGCTGTTGCTCATCCTGTTCTCGTACCTGGTGTGGCTGTTTGCCTACCCGATGGCCTATTCCAAGCCCGACCAGGTGCTGTCGTACCGGATTCTGGCCTCGTCGAAGAATTTCAACGAGCTGTCCAACGTGCTGGGGCCGTTGCGCGAGCAGGGGCCCGACCTGGCGCTGGGAGGCAATCATGCCCAGCTCAAGACATTGTGGGTGCTGGCCCGCATTCCGGCCGATACGGTCGAGCGTTCGCGCGTGCTGCACATCAGCAACCGCTCGGTGCTCAAGGGTGACGCCGTCATCCTGGATGAATTCGGCCAGGCGTTGCTGTACTCGCATTTCAGCAGCGATCAGGATCCGGTCAATGCCGATCGTGCGCTGCCGGGCTACGCGATCACGCTGCCCGAGCTGCCGCTGCCCTTGCCGGCGGGGCATCGCCGCTTCAGTGGCGAGCACGATCTGACGCTGGTGCTGCGGCTGGAGCTGGCCACCCCGGGGCTGGCGCTGTCGCTCAATCTCTGGGACAGCGAGCGTTTTGTCGAGGCGCAGCGCCAGATCGAGCAGCAGGGCACCATGCTGGGCAGCATCCTGGTGCTGATGGGGCTGACCGCCTTCGTGGCCGGGCAGCTGATGCACCTGCGCGTGGTGCGGATGCTGGCATTCTGGCTGGGCGCGCGTGCAGCCTACCTGCTGTCGGCCGGCGGCTATCTGCAATTCTGGCTGGGCATGTCGGCCACCGGCTCGCTGGGCAACGCGCTGGAGCAGATGGCACAGATGTCGCTGCCCTGTGCCAGCGCCGCGCTGATGTGGAGCCTGATGGAGAGCAGGCTGAAGGGGCACCGTTTTGGCACCTGGCTGCACGGCATGTCGGTCGTCACCGTGTTTGCGCTGGTGGTGTCGGGGCTGCTGCCGGCCGAGATCTTCCAGACACTGCTGTACCTGGTGGCCGCCGCCGTGATCGCCACCGTGGTCGGGCTGATGGTGGTCAACCTCAGCCATCGCGTGTCGGTGATGTCGATCTGGTATCTGTGCACACCGTGTCTGGACGGGCTGGCGGCGGCCAACACGCTGCTGTATCTGCTGGGCATCACCAGCGCGCCGCTGCCCTGGCTCGATCTGCAATCGACGACGCTGCTGGCGGTGATGAATGCCTCCACTGCCGTGATCGGCTATCTGGCTCACGAGCGCTCGCGCCAGCTGCGCACCCAGGAAGCGACGATGGACGCGCTGGGCCGCTATCAGGCCACCTACAAGACGATCCCGATCGGGCTGCTGTCTTTTGATGCCGCCAGCAACATCGAGCGCTACAACGAAGTCTCGACCCGGCTGTTCAACGTGCCCACGGAAGGACGGCGGGCAACGCTGCCTGAGGGAACGGGGGCTTCGGGCGCAGAGGGGGGCGATGGACCCCTGGTGGCCAGCAGCCGGGATTCGGACATCCTGCAAGCGCTGAACGACGCCTTCCCGGCCGATCTGCTCGAACGCATCCGTCAGGATCTCGCCAGTTTCGACGAGGCCGATTTCGTCTGGCGGCTGGAGCAGGATGACGGCCACCGCTGGCTGCGGGTACAGGCCCAGAAGACCCATACCGGCCATGATGTCAGCCTGACCGATGTGACCGCGCTGAAGCAGGCCGAACACCACCTGATCCACGAATCCCAGCACGACAAGCTGACGGGGGCGCTCAACCGGCACGGGCTGGAGTTGCGTATCGAGGCGCTGCTGCACAACCCGGCCCACATTGGCCAGGTGGCGGTCTGCTACGTGGACCTCGACCGCTTCAAGGTGCTGAACGATGTCTTTGGCCACCAGGCCGGCGATGCCGTGCTCTGTGATGTCGTGCGCCGCCTGCGCACGCGTCTGGGCACGCAGGTGGAGATTGCACGGATGGGGGGCGATGAGTTTGCCCTGCTCCTGCACACCAGCGAACCGCCGCACAGCCTCCAGGCACATCGTGCGCTGGATGCCATTGCCGGCCGGCCCTTCGAGATCTCGCGCAAGCGTTTTGCCGTGACCGCCAGTGTCGGGTTGTGTCCGCTCGGCGAGGGGCAGGGCTATGAAGACCTGATCGACGGGGCCGACCGTGCCTGTCGGGAGGCCAAGCGCAAGGGGCGCAACCAGGTGGTCGTGCTGGAAGAGGGGGACACCGAGCATGAGCGCGCCGGTCAGCAGGTCGAGATCGAGGTGCTGGAGCGTCTGCGCAAGACCAAGGAATTCAGCGATTTCGAGCTGGCCATCCAGCCGGTGGTGGGGCTGGGGGACTCCAACCGGCTGGGCGGGGAGATCCTGCTGCGCCACCACACGCCCGATGGCACGTTGCGCTCGCCCACCGGCCTGATCGAGGCGGCCATCTACCGTGGCGAGATGGCCACCATCGACCGCTGGGTGCTGGCCGAGACGCTGCGCTGGCTCAGCACCAACGAACGCAATTTCCGTGCCCTGGATTTCATCTCGCTCAACCTCTCGGCTGAGGCGCTCAGCGACGAAGCCTTCAAGACGCACCTGATCGGCCAGGTGCGGCGTCATCAGCACGTCGCGTCCAGGCTGGTCATCGAGATCGACGAGACCGTGGCCATGCAGGACGGCTACATGATGAAGCGGCTGATCGGCACGCTGCGCCAGTATGGCGTGCGCGCTGCGCTCGACAATGTGGGCAGTGGTTTCATGAACCTGCAGGCCATCAGCGAAATCGGTGTCGGCTACCTGAAGATCGATGGTGCCTTCACCAGCTCGATGGCGCAGCAGGGCTCTGGCCAGGTGGTGCTGCGCACGATCACCGTGCTGGCCCACGAGCTGGGCATTGCCAGTGTCGCCAAGTCGGTGCAGGCCCGCTCCGTGCTGCCCACGCTGGAGCGCATCGGTGTCGATTATGGTCAGGGCCAGGCGCTGGGCGCACCGATGCCGCTGGCCGAGTTCGAACAACTGGTGGGCCTGGGCTCTGGCGGTGGCTCCCCGGTGTCGCCGACCGCCACCACCCGGCACGATGGCGCGGGCGACGTGGCCCACTATTCGCGCCTGAGCGCCCGCGGGGTCTGAGCGCACCGTCCGGGGCGCACCGCCGTCCCGGTGTTGCCGCTCAGAAGTGCTCGTCAGCGCCCAGATAACGCCATTGGCCGGGGGGCAGCTGGCCCAGCATCACCTGACCGATGCGGATGCGCTTGAGGCCGGTGACGTGCAGTCCCACCGCCTCACACATGCGGCGGATCTGCCGGTACCTGCCCTCGTGCAGCACGAAGCGCAGCTGCTCGGGGTTCTGCCACGTCACCTCGGCCGGTTTCAGTGGCCGGCCATCCAGCGACAGCCCGTGCCGCAACAGGGTGAGCCCCTCGGCCGGGAAGGCGGCCTGCACGTTCTGCTCGATCTCGCCATAACGCACCCGCACCAGATATTCCTTGCTGGTGGCCGAATCCGCGCCGATCAGCTGGCGGGCCACCCGGCCATCCTGCGTCAGCACCAGCAGCCCGGTCGAATCGATGTCCAGCCGGCCGGCTGCTGCCAGACCGCGCAGCTGGGCCGGATGAAAGCGGCGGGGGTGGGTGTCGCCCACCCAGCGGCTGCCCGCATCGATCAGCACCGTGGCGGGCTGATGGCCGTCTTCGGCCTGACCGCTGACATAGCCCACGGGTTTGTGCAGCAGGATCGTCACCCGTGCCTGTTGCTGGCTGGTGGCCGCCTTCTGTACTTCCACCTGGTCGCCGGGCATCACCTTCTGGCCCAGATCGGCTGGCTTGCCATTGATGTGGATCCAGCCGCGCCCGATCCAGTCATCGGCCTCGCGGCGTGAGCAGACCCCGGTGCGGGCCAGATACTTGTTCAGGCGCTCTCCACCGGGGGACGGGCTGCGCACGTCCTCGGCCGACAGCGTGGGCGAGGCCACAAGGCTGGCCTGCCGGGCTGGCCGTGCGCCGGGCTCCTGCTCCTGCTGCTGGGCGAGGTGGGCAGCCTGGGTGGCATCACCGGTTGTGGAAGGCCGGGTGCTGGCCGGATCGCTGTCGTTGCCCGTGTGGCTTGCCTGCGGGGCGCGGTCCGTGCCTGTTGTCTGGTTACTGGCCGTGACCGCCGTGGCACGTGCGGCTGCGGCGGCCTCGGCGCGCAGCGCCGAGCGCGCCCGGTAGGCCGGCTGCGGGCCATGGGTCTCGGCCACGCGTGTCAGGCCGGCATCGGGGGCGTGCACCAGCCCCAGTGCGGCGGCGGCATCACGCACCACGTGGTCCGGATTCAGGGCGCCGCTGCGCTGGGCCGGCGCACGCCGGTTGCTGGCCTTGCGCCCGTCGGAGCGGGCGCCCCGGTGGGGCTGCGTGAACCCGTCGTCTGCATGACGTGGAGTGCGCCCGGCACCGGCTGCCGCTTCTGGCCCGGGGGCGCGATGACGGGCATCATGGCGCTCGCCGTCGCGGGGGCTACGGTTGCGGACACCACCGCGCCGGTCGCCATCACGCTGCGGACGCGGAGAATGCGCACGCGAAGAGAAGCCACCGCCACCTTCGTCATGGCGCCGGGGCCGTGATGGAAAGCCTTCCCCGCCAGCTCCTTCAGCAGGGCGCGGGGGGCGCGGGCGAAACCCGCCTCCGCCTGCACCCTCGCGTCGGGGGCGTGCCTGAAAGCCGCTGCTCTCGGCACTGCCTGCGCGGTGGCGTGGTTGAAAGCCTTCGCGGCGGGGCGCAGCTCCGTCGTTGCTGCGCCGACGGCGGGCAGCGGGGGTATCGGCATCGTGGCCACGGGCCTGTTGCCCATCACGACGCCGGCCGGCAGGGGCGCCGCCGGGGCGCGTGGTGCGGGGAGGCCGGCCACCGGCCGGGCGGGCGGGGGACGCCGGCCTGGCGGCCGGACGCATCTTCAATGCAGACATCGGAATCGGCACCCGATGGCGGGTGCGGCAAAAGGAGAGGGGGCGGGGCGTTGGTGATGGCGCTCAGCGCTGGTGGGCAATGATGCGCGCCTTGATGTCTTCGTAGACATGGGCGGGCACGATCTTGCGGCGTTTGAGATCATCCTTGCCGGTGTAGGGACGCCCCTTGATGATGGCCTTTGCCCGGGCGGCTCCGATGCCGGGCAGCGTGGCCAGCTCGGCTTCCGAGGCACTGTTGAGATCGAGCTTGGCGCCGCTGGGGGGCATGGCGGCCTTGCCGGTGCCTTTGTCCGGGGTGCTGCTGGTGGCAGCGCCCCTGGAAGGGGCTGCCCGGTCAGAGGCGCGGACTCTGGTGTCGGTGGCTTTCTGGCTGGCGCTGGCCTTCAGGCCGTCGGTGGAGGTGCCGGCCGCGGTCTTGGTGCTGGCGGCGGCCTTGTCCTGGGCTGCCGGGCGAAGCGCAGCCGCATCACCCTTGTCGGCAGCATGCAGCGGGGTGCTCAGCACAAGGGCCAGTGCGGTCAGCAGGCTAGGCAGCGGGGAACGGGAGGCAGGGGCAGAAAACGGGATCTTCATGGGCGGGACGGGGTGAGGCAGATGAGGCGCGGGTGGGCGTGGCAGGAGGGCCGACGCCAGCAGCGGGACAGCATCTGTGCAGGAAGCAGCAAAGACTGTGGACAAGGTGCCGCGGGTGGCGACGGAGAACGCAGCATGCGCCAGTCGGCGGGTACGCACGTGCCGGGGACGCTGCATCAAGATTACCAAAAAGCGGGGGTGATCGCGCTGCTGGGGGGGCGCGGCGGGGGGGGGGGGGGGGGGCCCTGGGGCCCGGGGCCGCCGGCATTGGCGGCGGACAGCCGCGCGGGCGGTGGTGGGGGGAGGGGGCGGGAGCAGGGGGCTGTTGGCAAGAGGCCGCCCTGCATCTGGGGAGCGGGCCTGCGCCAGGTGGCTGCCGGCGGAGGGCGGGGCCACTTAGGGTTCATCCCTATGGCGTCTGAAGCCATTCAGTAGGAACATGATACCCATGTTGCAGACCTGATGAAGCTGCCTTGCTTTTGGGCTTGGCTGTCGATCAGGTCTCCAGAAAGAAAAAAGCCCGCACGGATAAACGTGCGGGCTAATCCACCAAAGGAGGAGGTGGAGGAGACGGTTCCCATTATAGCCATCCTCCGGCGTGGTGCAAGACCCTTGCCTGCCTTTTTGCGACCGTTTGTCGCCTGGCAGCCAAAAACGGCCAGAACGTTGTTTTCAGGCAACGTCATGGCCGTTTTTTTTTTGCCTGTGTTGCGGGGCAAACCTGCGTCGGGCGCCCTCGTCCCGGCTGGGGGCCTGGTCTCCTGTTGCCATGACCCCCACCCCTTGCCAATGGCGTGGCCCTGTCGAGCGGCTTGCGTGCCTGCTCTGGCCGCTGCGGGCCGCGGCCGAGTCAGCCCGATTTCAGCTGTTGCACCAGCTGGCGGACGATCTCGGCATCGACGCCGACATCGAACTTGCGGGCAAAGAGCTTGTCCGACCGGGCAAGCCGCTCGCGGTCGGCCATCGTCAGCACGCGCGGATGCGAGGCGCCCTCGTCAAAGACCTCGTCGTGAAAGCTCTGCTGCCGCACCGAGTCGGCAAAGGGCGAGTTCATGATGAAACTCTGGATCATCACCTCGTCCGGCCGGTAGGTGCGTGCCATGGCCCGCCGCCAGGCGGGCAGCTGCGGCGATTCGATCATGTGCTGGCAGAAGGCCCGGTTGAGCACCAGATAGGGGCGGCTGCCCACGTAGCGGGCATCACCCAGCTCTTTGCGCCAGCGGTCGATACGCAGCCTGGGCAGGTTGATGCCCGTGCTGGAGAAGGGCGGCTCTATCCGGATGCGGTGGATGCGGGCGTAGGGATCGGCCCAGCGGCTGAGCGGATCGAAGTGGTCGATGAAATTGCAGTGCTCCTGGCCCCGGAAGGTGGCGATGATCTGCTCGATCGGGCGCAGCGGCAGATCCTGCCCGCTGAGGTTTATCAGCATCTTCCACGGCTCGGGCCGGGCCAGCAGCTGGGCCATGCCGTCCAGGCGGGCCTGCATCAGGCTCCACGAGGCCCAGCGCATGTCGCGTGGCGGGGCGATGATGACGTTGGCGTGGCGTCGTGCCACGGCCTGCAGTGCAGGCGCGTCGCCGGACAGCGTCTTGCGGTCGGGCAGCACCAGATAGAGGCAATCAGGGTGCTGGATGCAGTGGAGCAGCTGGGCCAGCTGCCCGGGCTGCTGGTGCGCGGTAATGAGGAAGGCCAGTGACACAACAACTCACCATGAAGAAATGACGGAACGAATGTCTCATTAAACACGAAACCGTGCCATGAACTTGTTGGTAACCGCCCAGTGTCTTCATGGTTTGCAGCTGGCCCTCCTCAGCCAGGGGGCAACCCGCCCATGCCTCCGCCGATGCCACCCCCGCCCATCATGCCTTTCATGGCGCGCATCATCTTGGCCAGACCGCCCTTCTGCATCTTCTTCATCACCGACTGCATCTGCGAAAACTGGTTGAGAAGCCGGTTGACCTCCTGCACGGGCACACCGGCACCGGCAGCGATGCGGCGCTTGCGGCTGGCCTTGATGAGTTCGGGCTTTTCGCGTTCGGCCTGGGTCATCGCGTGGATGATGCCCTGCATCCGTCGCATGTCGCGCTCGGCCTTGTCCATGTCGTCGGCAGTGGCCTTGCCCTGGATTTCGGCTGGCAGCTTGTCCATCAGCGAGCTGAGGCCGCCCATCTTCTTCATCTGGCCAATCTGCTGAAGGAAGTCGTTGAGGTCGAAGCGGGAGCCTTTCTTGAGCTTGTCGGCCAGCTGGGCGGCTGCCGCCTGGTCGACGTTGGCGTGCGCCTGCTCGACCAGTGCGACGATGTCGCCCATGCCGAGGATGCGGTTGGCCATCCGGTCGGGATGAAAGACATCCAGTCCGGTGAGCTTTTCGCCCACGCCCACGAACTTGATGGGCTGGCCGGTGATGGCCTTGACCGACAGCGCCGCACCCCCGCGGGAATCGCCGTCGAGCTTGGTCAGCACCACGCCGGTGAGCGGCAGCGCCTCGGAAAACGCCCGGGCGGTGTTGACGGCATCCTGGCCCTGCATCGCATCGACCACGAACAGCGTCTCGACGGGCCCGAGGCTGTCGTGCAGCAGGCGGATCTCGTCCATCATCGCCTGGTCGATGCCCAGGCGGCCGGCCGTGTCGACGATCAGCACGTCGTGATAGTGGTTTCTGGCCCACTCGACGGCGGCGCGGGCGATGTCGGCCGGCTTCTGGTCGGGCTGCGAGGGGAAGAAATCGACGCCGGCCTGTGCAGCCACCGTCTTGAGCTGGTCGATGGCAGCCGGGCGATAGACGTCGCACGATACCGTCAGCACCTTTTTCTTGCGGTTTTCACGCAGCCATTTGGAAATCTTGCCGACGGTGGTGGTCTTGCCCGCCCCCTGCAGGCCTGCCATCAGGATGATGGCGGGCGGCTGGGTGGCCAGATTCAGCTCGGCGGTTTCGCCGCCGATCAGCTCGACCAGCGCGTCGTGGACGATGCCGACCAGCGCCTGGCCGGGGCTGAGCGATTGCAGCACCTCCTGCCCCAGCGCCTTTTCCTTCACCTGGGCGATGAAATCGCGTACCACCGGCAGCGACACATCGGCTTCAAGCAGGGCGATGCGGATCTCGCGCAACATCTCCTGCGTGTTGGCTTCGGTCAGGCGGGCTTCTCCCCGCATGGTCTTGACGACACGGGCAAGGCGTTGGGAAAGACTGTCGAACATGGCAGAAGTGACCCGCAGGCGCTGGGTGGAATCGGTGTGAAGGGATGCTTGGTCCGGCAACATCACTGTTGCAGGGCAAGCGCTGGAGCTGCATGGAACAGGCACCGTGGCTGGGCGCACCGGGGCATCGGGGGCAGCAGGAGGTGGCCCGTGCCGTCCGGTGAGGTGCCATGGACGGTACGGGCCCTGGCACTGATGCCCCCGGTCTGGGGATGCGGCCGCCGCGAAGACGTGTTCAGAGTAGCCCTGGGCAGAGTAAACTGCGACGGTGAGCATTGTACTAACACTCGTTTTGTTGTCGGTCGGGCTGTATGCCCTGGCGCTGGTGCGTGGTCTGCGGCGCGACGCCCGGCAGGGCGGCGGGCACGCTGCCGCACCGGCCCCCGTGTCTGCCGCGCCTGCCGACGGTGCCGTTTCCGTGCGCCCCGATCCCGTGCTGGGGGCGGCGCTGGTCACACATGCCCTGACGCTGTTGTGGCCGATGTCGGACGATGTCTTTCACTTCGGCTTTGCCTATCTGCTGTCGGCCACGGTGTGGATCGGGCTGTTCCTGGTCTGGGTGGAAAGCCGCCGGGTGACGATGGGCCGGCTGCCGCTGCTGCTGGCGCCCCTGGCGATGCTGCTGGTGACGCTGCCGCAGTTCTTCCCGGGCGCGGCCTTCCGGCTCGATCAGCAGGCGCCGCTGTTCGTGCCGCACCTGGTGGTGGGTACCCTGGCCTATGGCATGGTCTTCATGGCCGCGTTGCAGGCACTGCTGATGGCGGCGGCCGAACACCGGCTGCACCCTCGCCGGCAAGACCGCGCTGGTGTATTGACGACACTGCTGGCGCGCGGTCATCAGGCCTTGCCGCCGTTGATGGTGCTGGAGCGCATCCTGTTCCAGGTCATCCGCGTAGCATTCGTGCTGCTCCTGCTCACCACCGTCAGCGGTGCCGTCTTCGGCGAGGAAATCTTCGGCCGGGCGTTGCCGCTGAATCACAAGACGGTGTTTTCGCTGGTGGCAACAGTATTCTTTGGTCTGTTGCTGCTGGGCCGTCGTCTGTGGGGATGGCGGGGGCGGCTTGCCATCCGGCTGACGCTGGGAGGCTTCATCCTGTTGCTGCTGTCTTATGTCGGCAGCCGCTTCGTCCTGGAAGTGATCCTGCAGCGCATCTGAAACCCAGACCTGCCGGCCCGCCCGGATGAGGCCGGCGCCGAAGCGGGGGGTCCGTGGGAAAACTCTTGTTGTGGATCATCGTGGGCATGCTCGTCATGCTGCTGGTGCGCATGCTGGGCGCCTCGGCCCGGGCGTGCCGTCAGGGCGGACAGGGGCGAAGAGGGGGCCAGGACGCGGCGCCGGGCACGTCTGCGCCCACACAGGACGTGATCCTGGCCTGCCACGTCTGTGGCGTGCATCTGCCTGCCTCTGAAGCCATGTTTGCCCATGGTCGCGTCTACTGCTGCGAAGAACACCGCCAGCAGGACCGTGGTGCCCTTGAGCACAAGACATTGCGCTGATGGGCATGGCCGGCAAGCTCGACCGGCTGGCCCAGTCTGCCGGCGGCACCGAAGCCGCCCTGCAGCAGGCCGCCACCTACTGGACCTCGTTGCGCTATCTGGCTGACGGGCGTCTGGTCATCTCGTTGCTGCTGCTGATCTACGTGCCGGTGCTGGGCCCGGACACGAGCGTGTCGCTGCCGTATCTGCGCAAGCTGTTCGTCCTGCTGACGATCTTCTATTTCTGCTGCGCGGTGCTGTATTCGGTGGCGGTACGCAAGATCCGGCGCGGTTTCTCGTGGCAGCTGTTTTCTCAGGTCACGCTGGATGTGGTGGTCATCGGCATGATCGTCTATGCCAGCAACGGCCGCAGTGGCCTGGGCGCGCTGATGATTACGCCGGTGGCAGGGGTGGCCATCCTGTCGGCCCAGCGGGCCGCGCTGGGGGTGGCAGCGGCGGCGTCGATGATGTTGCTGGGCGAGACGGCGCTGCGCATCCTGCAGCGCCACGAGAGCCTGGGCAACAGTACCATCGGCAACGAGCTGATGATTGCGGCCTTCATCAGCGCGACCCTGTTCTTCATGGCGCTGGTGGTCAACCGGCTGGCACGCCGGCTGGCGATGCAGGAGCGGCTGGCCCTCCGCCGGGCCGAAGACCTGCGCAACCAGCGGGCCATCAATGCGCTGATCGTGGCCGAACTGGATCAGGGCGTGATCGTCTTCGATCCGCGTGGGGGGCCACGCGACATGAATCCCAAGGCGCGGCGGATGCTCAACCTGCCGATGGGCGCACCGGTATCGGCCGCCGACCCGAAGGCGCTGGCCTGCCTGCGCAGCATTCTGGGCGCACCGGGCAGCGTGGTGGATTTGCAGATCAATGGGCCCCAGGGGCCGAGCCGCATCCGTGCCCGTGTGCTGACGGGGGGGCATTCGCGCAGCCGTGATGAGGATTTTGGTGAAAGCCCGTATTACCCCGATGCCGACAACGGTCGTGGCGGCCGGGCGCTGCTCGACCGTGTCGTGCTGCTGGAGGACATGCGCCGCATCGAGGATCAGGCCCAGCAGCTGAAGCTGGCCTCGATGGGGCGGCTGTCGGCTTCGATCGCGCACGAGATCCGCAATCCGCTGGGCGCCATCCGTCATGCGGGCAACCTGCTGGGCGAGCAGCTTGAAGACAGCCGCTTGCGCCGGCTGACGACGATCATCGAGAACAGCACGCTGCGCATCGACCGCATCGTCGAGGACGTGCTGTCGCTGGCGCGCCGGGTGGCCACGCGCGAGAACCTGAGGCTGGACGAATTCCTGGCGCAGTTCATCCCCGAATTTCTCAGCCAGGCTGACGGGGTGCCGCAGACACGGATCGGTGTGCAGATCGAGGCGGCACCGGCGCTGTCCTTCGACCCCAATCATTTGCGCCAGGTGATGGTGAACCTGCTGGGCAATGCGTTGCGCTATGCCAGCGAGGACGAAGCCAGCGTGCTGGTGCTGTGGACGGCGGGCAGCGATGGGCAACCGCAGCTATGGGTGCTGGACGACGGCCCGGGTGTGCCGGAGGAACAGCGTCAGCATCTGTTTGAACCTTTTTTCACAACCGAAGCCCGGGGCACCGGCCTGGGGCTGCACATGACGCAGGCGCTGTGCAGCGCCAATGGGGCCAGCATCCGTTACGAAGTGGGCAGCCGTCTGCCGAACGGTGTGGCGCATCGCTATTGTGCGGGTTTCGTGATCCTGCCAATGCAGGGAGGGCTGGGCGACGAGCCGGCTCCTGCCGCCTTGGCCCGACCTCTGGAATGACGAGATGAATGGTGGCAGTGCAATGAAGGGTGGCGTGGCACATGAGGCACGCCGGGAGCGCGTGCTGGTGGTGGATGACGAGGAAAGCCTGCGCGAGCTGCTGGAGCTGACGCTGGAGGGCATGGGCCTGCAGGTGGACGTGGCCGCTGATCTGGCAGAGGCACGTGGCCTGCTGGGCCAGCACCGGTATTCGCTGTGCCTGACTGACATGCGCCTGCCCGACGGCAACGGGCTGGATCTGGTGCAACAGATCAGCGCACAGGGAGTTGATGTCCCTGTGGCGGTGATTACGGCCTATGGCAGTGCCGAGAATGCGGTGGCGGCTCTGAAGGCAGGCGCCTTTGATTATCTGACCAAGCCGGTGGGGCTGGATGCGTTGCGCACCCTGGTGCGCTCGGCCCTGCGTGTGCCGGAGGCGCCGGCCACGCTGAAGGTGCCGGCACCGGCAACACGCAGTCCGGGGGCGGCGGCGCGCAAGCACAGTGGTCTGCTGGGCGAGTCGCCGGCGATCGAGGCCGTGCGCGTGGCCATTGGCCGGATGGCGCGCAGCATGGCACCGGTGGCGGTCACGGGCGAATCCGGTTCGGGCAAGGAGCTGGCGGCGCGTCTGATCCACCAGATGAGTGGTCGGGCCGAAGGGCCGTTCATCGCCGTCAACTGCGGGGCCATCCCCGAAAACCTGATGGAGTCGGAATTCTTCGGCTATCGCAAGGGCGCATTCACCGGGGCCGACAGTGACCGCATCGGCTTCTTCATGGCGGCCAACGGTGGCACGCTGTTTCTGGATGAAGTGGCCGATCTGCCGCTGCCGATGCAGGTGAAGCTGCTGCGTGCCATCCAGGAGAAGCGTATCCGCAAGGTGGGCGCCGTGACCGAGGAACCGGTGGATGTGCGCATCGTCAGCGCCACCCACCAGAATCTGGCCAACTGCGTGAGCAGCGGGCGCTTCCGGCAAGACCTTTTCTATCGCCTCAACGTGATCGAGCTGCGCATGCCGGCCTTGCGTGAGCGCAGTGAGGATGTGGGGGTGCTGGCCGAGGCGATCCTGACGCGCCTGGCTGCGCGCGCCGGTATCGAGGGGCAGCCGCAGCTTTCCAGCATGGCGTTGCGCTATCTCCAGAGTTATCCTTTTCCGGGCAACGTGCGCGAGCTGGAAAACATTCTGGAGCGCGCGCTGGCGTTCTCGGATGGGCGTGTCATCAATGTCGAGGATCTGGGGCTGCGGCCGATGGTGACCGAGGCCCAGGAGCGCGAGCCGGCCCGGCCCGAGCCGCTGGCTTCGGGGATGGCGGGCGAGGTTTTCGGGGTGGAAGGGGCGCCGGTGACCGAGGGCGTCGCAGACGATGCGGCGGGCCGTGGCTGGCAGATGGTTGATGGAGTGCCCAGCTCGCTGCCCGATTATCTTGACCAGGTGGAACGTGATGCGATCCTGCTGGCACTGGAGCGCACGGGGCAGAACCGCACGGCTGCGGCGCGATTGCTGGGGATCACCTTCCGTGCCCTGCGTTACCGTCTGCAGCGGCTGGGGATATGATCGCGCAGCGGCTCCGCGTTCAGGCTTGTGTCCAGCATGCGGGGAAGCAGCAGGCAGGGAAGGCACGGGCAGTGAACAGGCGGAGCTTGATGAACAGGGATGATGGTGTTGATGCGCGTGCCGATGCGCGCTGCGGGGGGACGCAGGCTTCGGACGCCGGCTTGCAGAAGGTGGCGCCGGTGTCGTGGTTGCCCCGCATGCAGGTGGTGCCCAGCCCCAATGCCGATGAGCGGCCGGCGGACATCGCCATCGACACGGTGATCCTGCATTACATCAGTCTGCCACCCGAACATTTCCGCGGCGAAGCGGTGCAGGCGCTGTTCACCAACACGATCGACGGCAGCGCGCACCCGTATTTTGAGCGTCTGGTGGGGCTGAAGGTGTCGGCGCATTTCTTTTTGCGACGGCATGGGCAGTTGCTGCAATTTGTTCACCCCGATCGGCGCGCCTGGCATGCGGGCGTTTCGCGTCTGCTGGATCGCGAGCGCTGCAATGATTTCTCGATTGGCATCGAGCTGGAGGGCAGCAGCCGGCGCCCCTTCACCGAGCGTCAGTATCAGCGTCTGCTGGCCTTGCTGGAAAGCCTGTTTGAGCGTTATCCGGTGCGTTACATTGCCGGGCACAGCGATGTCGCACCCGGGCGCAAGGAAGATCCCGGTCCGTTTTTCGAGTGGCAACGGCTGCAACCCCTGCTGGACCGTTTCGGGGTGATCCGGCCGTTCTGATGGTGTTTTGCGCGTCTGAAGCTGAAAATCGCCTGCTTTCCGGTAAAAAAGGGGCGCTTTGATTGCAACAGGCTTTATGCTCACGTTATGATCGGGCCGGTGCAGGATGTTGCGTGCTTTTGTGCGTGTTCGTGCGGGGGTGTGGCCCGCTGGCGCAGGGGCATGGGGGCCGTCGTTGCATGGGCAGGTTCGTGACGGGTGTCGTGAGCGCTTTCCAGCCGACATGCCATTTTGATGCAGTTCCCTGTGCGTGGACAGGATTGTCGATGTCTTGTGTTCGTTTCAATCGATGGTGAACGCCGCGAAAGGGTCTCGTTGTCATGACGCCCTGCGTTGGGCAGGTGTGCGGGGCGGCAGGGCAGGCGGATGTTTCGGGGCATGTGGCCCGGTCGACATGAAGCATTTTTATCGGACAGACAGAAGGTTTGGATTGCTGCCCGCGGGCAACAGGACATGCCTTTTGTCTGTTGCTGGCAGCATTCCGGCGCCTCGCCGCTCAGGTGGGGCAAAGGCTGTCGCCAGACTGCGGGGGTATGCTGGGGCTGTGGTGGCCTTGCATGCCCGTTTTCATTTATCGGTACGCCTGTTCAGGGATGTGCGTATCGGTGAACCCGTGTCTTTGCCGCCGTGCTTTCATGGCCTGCGTGAAGGTGCCGATGCGGCGGACACGAATGATCTGTCATTCCCTGTTCGAGGAGCTCATTGATGGCAACAACCACCAGGAAAACTGCGGTGGCCAGCAAGAAAACGGCAGCCGCCAGGCCTGCTACCCGTGCAGCGGCCGCCAGCCGGGCAAAGCCGGCTGCCACGACACGCGGTCGTCGCAAACTGGCGGAAGAAACTGTCGTCGAAACCCCGGCCCGTCGTGGCCGCAAGCCCAAGGCCGAAACGGTTGCCGCTGCGGCTGCCA
>JAUNLD010000002.1:34627-92864 GCA_030532425.1 Lautropia sp.
AGGCAGAAGCCGCGGAAGTGAAGGTGCCGGCCCGTCGTGGCCGCAAGCCCAAGGCCGAAACGGTTGCCGCTGCGGCTGCCAAGGCGCCCGCCACCCGCGGTCGAAAGAAGGCCGAGGCGGTGGCAGTGAAGGCCCCCGCCACCCGTGGCCGCAAGAAGGCAGAAGCCGCGGAAGTGAAGGTGCCGGCCCGTCGTGGCCGCAAGCCCAAGGCTGAAACGGTTGCCGCTGTTGCTGCCAAGGCCCCTGCTACCCGAGGTCGAAAGAAGGCCGAGGCGGTGGCAGTGAAGGCACCGGCCACCCGTGGCCGCAAGAAGGCTGCTGCGGCATCGGCTGCACCGGCCCAGGCGGCCTGGCCTTTCCCGGTGGGCAAGCGCCCCTGAGCGCCGCCGCAGGAGGCTGTCTGTAGGCCTCCGGCATGGCCCGTCCTGCACCATGTTGCGGACGGGCTTTCTTTTGGTGCATGCCGTAGCGGAGTATGGGCTGGTGGGCGATGTACCGGACAGGGCCGCCGTCATGATGTTTATGGCCATTCCCGGCCATCCGGGGGCCTGGCCCGGTATGATGCAGCCAGCATACCGTCTTTCCTGTCCGCTTTTTACGGGGAATCCTGATGCAGATTTTGTGGATGCTGGTTGAAACGCTGGCTTCGTTGATGGCCAGTGTCTGCCTGTTGCGTGCTTATGCCTGGTCGATGCGCATTCCAGGTCATGGCAACCCGTTGGTGCATTTCAGTCAGGTGCTCAGCCGCTGGCTGGTGACGCCGGTCAGCAGGCTCATCAAGCCGACGTCGCGCGTCGACTGGCCCAGTCTGGTGTCGGCACTGTTGCTGGGGCTGCTGACGGCCTGGGTGTTCTCGGCGCTCAGCCGCTTTGGATTTGGGGTGGCGCTGACGCCGGTGCTGGCCGTGTTGTGGGTGCTGCGCTGGGGGCTGTATCTGGCGATGATGCTCATCATCGCTTCGGCCATCCTGTCGCTGGTCAATCCGCAGGCGCCACTGGCCTGGCCACTTCAGCAGTTGACGGCGCCGCTGCTGGCGCCATTTCGTCGCATCGTGCCGCTGGTGGGCAATTTCGATCTGTCTCCGCTGGTGGCGATCATCCTGATCCAGATCCTGTTGGTGATCTTTGATCCCACCCTGGTGCTGAGTGCGCTGGGCAGCATGCTGGCAGGCGGTTACTGATACTGATTGATACGGGGTCCGAACATCGGGCCGCTCAGGCCAGGCCCGATGGCCGCTGCCCATCGCCGGCGCATGTGACGTGCCCAACGCCCCTTCTGAAAGGGGCGGGCGCCCATATGCTCATTGGTCGTCGTCGGGCGTTTCCAGCACGGCCAGCAGCTGTTTCAGTGCATCGTTGATCTGTTTCTGCCGGCTGGCCGGCAGCCCGGCCAGGAGCGCGTCGTTGTTGGCCATATGGGCCGTCAGGGCCTTGTCGATCAGCGTACGGCCCTTGGCCGTGAGCTTGACCAGGGTGCTGCGCCCGTCACCGGGGTTGGCCAGGCGGGTGATCCAGCCCTGTTCTTCCAGCTTGCCCAGCCGGGTGGTCATGGTGCCGGAGGTTACCAGCAGGTCGGAAAAAAGTTCGGTGGGTGACAAACAGTAGGGGCTGCCGGCACGGCGCAGTGCAGCCAGCACATCAAAAGCCCACGGGGCCAGGCCAAACTGCCGAAAAACCGGTTCGAGCTGGGGCTGCAACAACTGATTGCAGCGCTTCAGGCGTTCAAGCAGGGCCAGGCGATCTGCGCCCAGCCGGGGCATTTCCTGTTGCCATTGTCCGATGATGACATCGACGGCGTCTTGCTTGCGTTTCATGTCGTTTTGTTCTGGAGTCAAGGGTCTGGCCGGTGTCCGATCCGTTCATCGGACAGGCCGTCCGGGCGCGCCTGTGCATGCCGCACAGGCACAACAGGCGCAGCCGGCGTTCAGCGCCTATTGTGCGCCTGTTGGCAGGCTTTTGCAGTGGGCTTTCTTACCAGGGGCGGCTACCAAAGGCACCGGCAAAGCGGTCGGCAATCTGCTCACGGCCGGGCTTGTGGTTCTGAGGGCCGGCCGATTCGATCTTGATGGCTCCCATCACGCTGCCCAGCTGGGCGGCCTTGGTCCAGCTCCAGCCGTTGGTCAGGCCGTGCAGCAGGCCGGCGCGGTATGAGTCGCCGCAGCCGGTCGGATCGACGGCCTGGCTGATGGGCAGCGAGGGAATGGTTTCGCTCTGACCATCATGGTAAAGGCGCGAGCCATCGCCGCCCAGCGTCACGATCAGGGTGCCGGCAGCCTGGGCCACCTCGGCTTCGGTCCAGCCGGTTTTCTGCATCAGCAGGCCGAATTCGTAGTCGTTGACGGTGAGGGCGCTGGCTGCATGCACCAGGGTTTTCAGTTCGTCGCCGTTGAAGATCGGCAGGGCCTGACCCGGATCGAAGATGAAGGGGATCTTCTGCTCCGCAAACTGCTGGGCGTGGCCGGTCATGGCATCCTTGCCGTTGGGCGAGACGATGCCCCAGGCCACGTCGGCTGCCGGGAAGGCGTCGACACGGGCCTGGTGGGCCTCGTTCATCGCGCCGGGATGGAAGGCGGTGAACTGGTTGGCCGAGAGGTCGGTGGTGACGAAGGCCTGCGGCGTGTAGTAGTCGTCGAGCACTTTCACCTGGCTGACGTCGATGCCCTGCTGGCGCAGCACCTCGACGTACTCCCGGCCATCGGCCCCGACGGCGGCGAGAATGGCTGGCTGGCCCCCCAGCAGGGCAAGGTTGTAGGCGATGTTGGCGGCGCAGCCTCCCTGTTCGCGCTTGAGGCGCGGCGTCAGCAGCGAGATGTTGATCTGGTGGACACGCTCGGGCAGGATGTGATCCTTGAAGTGGCCATCGAAGACCATGATGGTGTCGAAGGCGACCGAGCCGCTGATAAGGACGCGTCGGGTCATGCTGTTTCCTCCTGGAAGCTGGGATGCCGCCCGTGGGGCGGATGAATGTCGTGGCGGGCCCGCGCCGAAGCCCTGCCTGCCCTCATCGGGGCAGGTTGCAGACAGGGATGGGATGGCTGCATGCTGCTGGGCGTCAGGGCTGCGGATAGAACAGGGCCACCGAGTAGCCGGCCAGGTTCAGGTCGTCGGTGTCCAGCAGCAGGTCGAGCGGAAACTCGGTGTTGGCGGCAATGCCCTGCTGTACCGGCTGGGTGGCGGGCAGATAGTGGTGGGGCAGCAGCACCTTGCGCACCAGCACCGTGTTGGAAGGGCCGGTCAGCGTCAGTTCCATCGCCGGCCAGCGGGCCGGCAGGTGGCTGCGGTTGCGCAGGATGGCGGTGAGACGGGTGCGGCCTGCCTGCGGGGTGCCGCGCAGCTCGAAGGATTCGATCGACAGCGTGGCCAGGCTCATCGGCGGCTGGATCTCCTGCCCGGTGAGGGTGCTGGCCAGGCTGGCCAGCGGCCGCAGGAAGGGCAGGCGGTAGGCGATTTCGGTACGGAAGACGGCCAGCAGCTGAATGACGGCGAGCACCGCCAGTCCGATGGTGAGCCAGCGCCGCTGGGGCGGGGTGAACCAGGCGCCGATGCCGGCGCGGGCGGCCGCTGAGGGCGCCGGTGCGGCAGGGGGGCTGGAGGGGGTGTTGCCGTGTTCCAGTTCGGTGCGCGACTTGTGCTGGCGCCAGATCCGGTTGGCCTCGCTGACAACCTTGCCGGCGGCCACGGTGTCGGGGTCGATGTCGTTGCCGGGCTGGCCGGCAGGGGGCGCTGCACGCAGCGAATCGGGCAGGCGCACGTCGTCGGCACCGGTGCCGTCGTCGTGGTCGGCCATGAAGAAGACGGTGTTGAGATTGTCGTCTTCGGGGACTGGCGGCGGAGCCGGGCGCTCGTGAGCCGCCCTGTTGCGGCCACGGCGGCGGTTGCGTCCCTTGCCGGGGGCGGCGCTGGCTTCGGGGGGCGGGGCAGCGGTGGTGTCGTCGGCAGCCTCGTCCGTCAGCGGTGTACCCATGCCGCTGGAGGCACTGGCAGCGGGGGCCTCATCGGCGGAAGCAACTTTGGCCTCAAGGTAGCTGCTGAGCGGACCAGGTACGGAGGTGACGCCGGGCAGGGGCGGCGGCGGCACGGGGGCGGCTTCGTCGGCAGCCTCGGGGGAGGGGGCCGGCCCGGCGGGCTGAACGGGGGGGGGCGCTGCGGTGGCCGTGGCCTCGTGAGCGGCGGTGTCGTCAGCGTGTGTCGCGGTGCCGTCGGCCGGCTGGACCTTCTCGGTGTTTTCGTCCTTGTCGACGTAACGCAGGTGCTCGACGCCGGAGAAGACGTGCTGGCAGACCCCGCAGCGGACCAGGCCGCGGCGCAGCTTGAGCTGGTCGGGCACGACCTTGAAGCTGGTTTTACATTGCGGACAAGTGGTTGCGAGCGCCATGTCGCTATCTTACCGTTGCAGGAGTGGGTCTGGGAAAGCCTCGGGCCGGCCAGTGTGTGGTCATGCGGGGTTTTCGCACAGGGAGGCTGGCAGGGGAGTTGGCCGCGAAGATCTCACAGACGACGGGCTGGTGCAAATGCGGGCCGCTGGCAGGCGGGCCGGGTGTTTCCTTTTTCGTCGCTTGGGGCCCGTGGGGCAGCCGGTGGCCTTCAGGCCGGGCGGTGTCCCGCCAGGCAGGCCCAGCCATCGCGGCAGCGCCAGGCGCTCAGGTGCAGCGCGGGGTCGTAGCAGGCCGATACCTCGTCGATCTGGCGCTCCAGCACGCCCGAGAGGACCAGACGCCCACCGGGGGCCACCAGTGACGACAGCAGGGGGGCCAGCAGCTTGAGCGGCGTTGAGAGGATGTTGGCCACGACCAGATCGGCCGGGGCGGGCTGCCCGGCTTCGCCGCTCAGGGCGGTGATGCTGACCCGGTTGATGCGGGCGTTGTCCTGGGTGGAGAGCACGGCCTGCGGGTCGATGTCGATGCCGATGACCTCGCGGGCGCCCAGGCGGGCGGCCGCAATGGCGAGGATGCCGGAGCCGCAGCCGTAGTCGATGACGCGCAGGCCGGCCAGATCGTGTTCGTCCAGCCATTCGAGGCAGAGCCGGGTGGTGGGGTGGCTGCCGGTGCCAAAGGCCAGGCCCGGGTCGATGATGAGGGCTTCGCGGTCGCCGGCCTGGGCCTCGGCGGCATGCCAGCTGGGCAGGATCAGCAGGCGCCGGCCCACCGGGATCGGATCGAACTGTGATTGCGTCAGCCGGACCCAGTCCTGGTCGTCGATGCGCCGGCTGGCCAGCACTGGTGGAGCGGGCTGTTCCATCTGCGCAGCGGCAGCGGCCAGGATGGCGGGGGCGTCGTCATCGCGGTCGACCAGCAGCGCCAGCCGGGTGCGCTTCCAGCCGAAGGCCTGCGGCAGCATGCCGGCGCCGATCGTGCCGGCGGGCAGTGGCTCGCCAAACAGCGGCTGCTCGTCGGCCGAATCGGCGTCGGCGTCTTCGGCCTGCACCGACAGGGCGCCGGCTTCCAGGCAGGCATCGGCCCAGGCTTCGGCCTGGGCCTTGTCGACTTCGATGGACAGTTCGGTCCAGGACTGGCTCATGGGGCGCTATCGTCGCTCAGGGTTTCTTGGCGGCTGCCAGACGCTTTTCCAGATAGTGGATCGAGGTGCCGCCTTCGATGAAGCGGGCGTCGTCCATCAGGTCGCGGTGCAGCGGGATGTTGGTGCTGATGCCCTCGACGACCATCTCGGACAGCGCGATGCGCATCCGGGCGATGGCCTGCTCGCGGCTGTCGCCATAGCAGATCACCTTGCCGATCATCGAATCGTAGAAGGGCGGCACGAAGTAGTTGCTGTAGACATGCGAGTCGACGCGGGTGCCGGGGCCGCCGGGCGGGTGCCAGTTGGTGATGCGGCCAGCCGAGGGCGTGAACTTGTAGGGGTCTTCGGCATTGATCCGGCATTCGATGGCGTGGCCACGGAAGTTGACCTGGTCCTGGGTGATCGAGAGTTTCTCGCCGGCCGCGATCAGGATCTGCTGCTGCACCAGGTCGATGCCGGTAATCATCTCGGTGACGGGGTGCTCGACCTGCAGGCGGGTGTTCATCTCGATGAAGAAGAATTCGCCGTTCTCGTAGAGGAACTCGAAGGTGCCGGCGCCCCGGTAGCCGATGGCCTTGCAGGCATCGACGCAGCGCATGCCGATGGCGTGGATCATCTCGCGGGTGATGCCGGGGGCGGGGGCTTCCTCGATGATCTTCTGGTGGCGGCGCTGCATCGAGCAGTCGCGCTCGCCCAGATAGATGGCGTTGCCGTGTTCGTCGGCCAGCACCTGGATTTCGATGTGGCGCGGGTTTTCGAGGTAGCGCTCCATGTAGACCGCGCCGTTGTTGAAGGCGGCCTGGGCCTCGTTGCGGGTCATCGACACGGCATTGAGCAGCGTGGCCTTGTCGTGCACCACGCGCATGCCACGCCCGCCGCCGCCGCCGGCGGCCTTGATGATGACCGGATAGCCCACCTCGCGGGCAACGGCCAGAATCTCCTGTGCGTCGTCGGGCAGGGCGCCGTCCGAGCCGGGCACCACCGGCACGCCGGCACGTTTCATCGCGTCCTTGGCCGAAACCTTGTCACCCATCAGGCGGATGGAGTCGGGACGGGGGCCGATGAAGACGAAGCCACTCTTTTCCACACGCTCGGCAAAATCGGCGTTTTCGGAGAGAAAACCGTAGCCCGGGTGGATGGCGCCGGCGTCGGTGACTTCGGCCGCGCTGATGATGGAGGGGATGTGCAGGTAGCTGTCACGCGAGGGCGGGGGGCCGATGCAGACGGATTCGTCGGCCAGACGCACGTACTTGGCCTCGGTGTCGGCCTCGGAGTGGACGACGACCGTGCGGATGCCCATTTCACGACAGGCCCGCTGGATGCGCAGGGCGATTTCGCCCCGGTTGGCGATGAGGATCTTCTCGAACATGATGAGGCCCGCCGCTGGCTTACTCGATGATGAACAGCGGCTGGCCGTATTCGATCGGCTGGCCGTTCTCGACCAGCACCTCGACCACGGTGCCGGAGAATTCGGATTCGATCTCGTTCATCAGCTTCATGGCCTCGATGATGCAGAGGGTGTCGCCGGCCTTGACGGTGCTGCCGACCGAGACGAAGGGATCGGCGCCGGGGCTGGGAGCACGGTAGAGCGTGCCGACCATCGGCGACTTGACCGTCTTGCCCCGGCTGGCGGGCACTGCTTCGGCGGCCGGGGCCGGTGCGGCGGCCTGTGGTGCGGCAGCGGCGGCCGCAGCCGGCTGGGCGGCGGCCTGCGCGGGCAGGTGCACGACCTGGGCCACGGGGGCCGGTGCCGCCTTGACGATGCGGACGCGGCCTTCGGCTTCGGTGATTTCGAGTTCGGAAATGCTGGACTCGGCAACGAGGTCAATCAGGGTTTTGAGTTTGCGCAAATCCATGCTGGTGGTCCCCGGAAGAATGGTGTGGCCATCACGGCCCTTGTATGTCGGATGAAAACCCGGGGGCAGCCTGCAGGGGCTCGGCCGGGCGGTTGCTGTTGCCTAGGTGGTGTGGAGGCGTCCCAGCCTGGAAAGGGCGTAATGAAGGGCGGCCTCGTAGCCGTAGGCTCCCATGCCGGCAATGACTGCTTCGGCAAGGTCTGAGAAATGGGAATGGTGGCGGAAGGGCTCGCGCCGGTGGACATTCGAGAGGTGGATCTCGATGAAGGGCAGGGCAACACCTGCCAGGGCGTCGCGCATCGCCACGCTGGTGTGCGTGTAGGCGGCGGGATTGATGAGGATGAACGCGGTGCCATCGAGACGGGCCTGCTGGATGCGGTCGACCAGGGCCCCCTCGTGATTGCTCTGGAAGCTGGACAGCGGCGTGTCGTGCCTACGGGCGAGCATGGCCAGCCGGGCGTCGATGTCGGCCAGGGTGGTGCGACCGTAGATCTCGGGTTCGCGGGTGCCCAGCAGGTTGAGGTTGGGGCCGTGGATGACCAGCAGGCCAGGCAACTTATTGGCAGATGCGTTCAAGATATTGCACGCTCAATGCAGATCAGCAGATTTTAGCACTGAACGCAAGGTGTCGATGTTGACCTGGCCACTGTGTCGCCACTGAATGCGGCCTTGTGCATCCAGCACCACAGTAAATGGGAGGCCGTTGCTCTCGTTGCCCCACTGCTTGCTCAGGGAAAGTGCCTTGTAGCCGATGGGCAGCAGTGGAAAGCGGATGTCGGGATGCCGGTTCACGAAGCGTTCGACGTTGGCCGGTGCATCGGCCGCCACACCGACGAAATGCACCGCCTCGCCCAGTTCGCCCTGCAGGGCGGCCAGATCGGGCATTTCACGGATGCAGGGGGGGCACCAGGTTGCCCAGAAGTTGACCACCACCGGCTTGCCCTTCAGCGCGGCCGTGTCAAAGGGCTGGCCATCGAGCCGGGGGGGCGCCAGCTGTTGCAGCGAAGGCAGTGGCTGGGCCGCCTCGCCGGCGGCTTGCCCGGCGTGGGCGACCGGGCTGCTGGCCAGCAGCAGGCCGGCCAGCAGCGGTGCCAGCAGGGCGGTGGGGCGCAGGCGCCTCGGGCTGCCTGCCGGGGCAGCCGTGTGCCGGGCGCTGAGAGGCTGGCCCGGGTGGGGCCAGGGAGCATGAGGCGGGGTCGGTTGGGGCATCAGGCAAATCTCGGGGTGGTGGGGGTGTTGGCCAGCAGACGGCGGGCGGCCTCGATGTCGCCGCGCTCGCTGCCCTGGTTGCGTCGCAGGGCGCCGCGCAGATCGTCGTGCTGATAGACGGAAATCATCACCGGCAGATCGTGGCGGTCGTGAAAGACCAGGGCCGGTACATCGGCGCCCCGGCTGGAAAAGTGCGCTACCTCCACCACGTCGTAATGGACGCCGGCATCCAGCAGCAGCACTTCCAGCTCCTTGGCGTCGTCGGTGAAGCACTGGATGTGCAGCGGTGAATGCGGGGTCACCACGCCTTTCCAGGCGGCGCCCGCCAGATGGGGGTGGTGATCGGCCAGCCGTTCCAGCCAGACCACACCGGCCTGACGGTACTTCAGCACCCGTTCGCCGTGCGCCGGGTCGAACAGGTCGAGGTGCTCACGCAGTGCGCGGTCGATTTCCTCGTTGGCTGGGGCCATGCCGGCTGGTACGGGAGCGTTGCCAAAGACGCGCCGCAGCGCCTTCTGCTTGGCGCTGTGGTAATCGAGGCCGCTGTCGGCAATCAGCCGGGCGGCCTGGTCGGCGATGTCGGCGCGCAGGCCGGCACGCGGGTCGGCCGGAGGCAGGGGGGCAGTCGGATCGGTCATGAGTACAAATGGCAGACAACGTTTACCTGCGGGCACCAGTTTACCGGGTGGCGCCCGTCCGCCATCAAGATACCGTGCCCGGGCCACGGTTTGCCTCCTGACGAGGCGCCGGCGGCCGGGCGTCGGCGAGCCCGGCCGCCGGGCAGGCGGGGTCGTCGAAATGGAGACGACCGGGCGCAGGGGGTGTGCCTGCCGGTAACAGGCTCGTAAAATAATGGGATGCACATACATATTCTGGGGATCTGCGGCACCTTCATGGGGGGTGTGGCAGCCATTGCCAAAGAGGCCGGTTTCCGTGTCACCGGCTGTGATGCCAACGTCTATCCGCCGATGAGCGAGCAGCTCCGGGCGCTCGGCATCGAGCTGATCGAAGGCTGGGATACGGCCCAGCTGGCGCTCAGGCCCGATGTCTGGGTGATCGGCAACGTGGTCAGGCGCGGCAATCCGCTGATGGAAGCCATCCTGAACGAAGGGCTGCGTTACATCTCGGGCCCGCAGTGGCTGGCCGAACAGGTGCTGCATGGCCGCTGGGTGATGGGCGTGGCCGGCACGCACGGCAAGACGACCACCGCGTCGCTGCTGGCGTGGATCCTGGAGGCCAACGGCCGTGAGCCGGGCTTCCTGATCGGCGGGGTGCCCGGCAACTTTCCGGTGTCGGCGCGGCTGGGCAGTGGGCAGCATTTCGTGATCGAGGCCGATGAATACGACACGGCCTTCTTCGACAAGCGTTCCAAGTTCGTGCACTACGGGCTGCGTACCGCCGTGCTCAACAACCTCGAATACGACCACGCCGACATCTTCCCCGATCTGGCCGCCATCGAGACGCAGTTCCACCACCTGGTGCGCACCGTGCCGGGGCAGGGCCGCATCGTCTGGCCGGGCGACGCCGATGCCTTGCAGCGGGTGCTGGCCCGGGGCTGCTGGAGTGCCACCGAAACCCTGGGGGCGGATGGCTGGCATGCGGCCGATGTCCGCGAGGAGGCCGAGGCCACCGTCTTCACGCTGATGCGGGGCACCCAGGTGCTGGGCACCTGCCGGCTGCCGCTGGCCGGCGCCCACAACCGCGCCAATGCCATCGCCGCCATCGCTGCGGCCGAGCACATCGGCATCAGCCCGGCCGCGTCGATCGAGGCGCTGGCGGCCTTTCGCGGCGTGCGCCGCCGGCTGGAGGTGCGCGGCACGGTGCGTGGGGTGACGGTCATCGATGATTTTGCCCACCACCCGACGGCCATCGCCACCACCATCGACGGGCTGCGTGCCCGGATGCAGGCGGCCGTGGCGGCCGGGCAGCCTGCCGGGCGCCTGCTGGCGGTGCTGGAGCCGCGCTCCAACACCATGCGCGCCGGTGCCATGAAGGACCAGCTGGCCGGCAGCCTGGCCGGGGCCGACCGCGTGTACTGCTACAGCGGCGGCATCGACTGGGATGCTGCCGCAGCCCTGTCAGCCCTGGGCGGGCGCTTGGAGGTCTTCACCGATCTGGGCGCCCTGGAGGCGGCCATCCTGGCCGAGGCCCGTGCCGGCGATCAGGTGCTGGTGATGAGCAATGGCGGCTTTGGCGGCATTCACGCCCGCCTGCTCGACGGCCTGGCCCGTGGCGGACACGGGGCCGGGAGGGAGGATGACCATGACTGACACCGTGACCGACCTGTCCGCCCTGCCGGGTGGCGCGCTGCCCAGCCTGCCGGCCACCGGGGGGCGGCTGATCTACCTGCACGGCTTCCGTTCATCGTCACAGTCGTTCAAGGCGCGGCTGCTGGCCGAGCGGATGGCGGCCCTGGGGCTGGCCGGGCGCTTTGTGGCGCCAGACCTCGCCGTGTCTCCGGCCACGGCCATCCGCGAGGTGGTCGAGCAGCTTCAGCCCACCGAGGCCGACGTGCTGGTGGGCAGCTCGCTGGGGGGCTACTACGCGATCGTGCTGGCCGAATACGCCGGCTGTCGTGCCGCGCTCCTGAACCCCGCCGTGCAGGCACCGCGCGATCTGGCCTCGCAGGTGGGGCCACAGCAGGGCTGGCACGATGGCCAGAGTTTTCAGTTCCTGCCCGAATACATCGACGAGCTGCGGGCCATGCAGGTGCCCTCCCTCACCCGGCCCGAACGTTACTTCCTGATTGCCGCGCAGGGCGACGAGGTGCTCGACTGGCAGGAGATGGTGGCGTTCTGCCGGGGGGCGCACCAGCTGGTGCTGCCCGGCAGCGACCATGGCCTGTCGGACTTTGCCGGACAGGTGGATGCCGTGCTCGACTTTGCCGGCATGCTGCCACGCGCCTACTGAGGCAACCCGCTGCCGGCATGGGGGCGCGTCAGGGGGGCAGCCCTTCGGCCCTGCCTGCTGCCGTGACCCCCGAGGAGCTGCCCGCAGGGGGCCGTCCGGCCATTGGCCAGCCGGCGCTCTGCCCGACCGTATAATGATCGGCCGTACCCGTGCCGCAACGCTTCCGGCACGCTTCATCCGTTGATCCACATCCCGTGCCGAGCTGTCCGGTGCCCGCCCGCGGGGCGCCCGGCAGCTCGGTCGCGTTTATTGCCTGCTGTCGATGAGTCAAAACTATCTGTTGTTCGAGGAGGCCGGTCAGTTCAAGACGGGCTCCATCCTTCAGGATGCCGGTGCCAGCCTGCAGGTGGAGCTTCCCAGCGGCAAGCGTGTCAAGGTCAGGCAGGGTAACGTCATGCTGCGCTTTGACAGTCCCGGCCCGGCCGAGATGCTGGCCGATGCCTTGCAGGAGGCCGAGACCATCGACATCGATTTCCTGTGGGAATGCGCCCCGCAGGAAGAATTCGACTACCAGCTGCTGGTGGCGGATTACTACGGTGAAGGCGCTACCGCCACCCAGCAGACGGCGATGCTGATGCGCCTGCACGGCATGCCGGTGTACTTCTACCGCAAGGGACGGGGCCGTTATCGTCCGGCCCAGCCCGACACCCTCAAGGCCGCGCTGGCCGCCATCGAGCGCAAGCGCCTGCAGGAAGAAGAAATCCAGCGCCTGGCCACCGAGCTGGCCGGGGGAGGGCTGCCGGCGGTGGTCAAGGAGCAGGTGGCCGACCTGCTGGTGGCGGCCGACCGGCAATCGGTGGCCTGGCGGGCCCTGGACCAGGCCTGCCAGCAGACCGGTTTGTCGCCCGAGCGGCTGCTGCTGAAGGTGGGGGCGCTGCCCCATGCGCGTGCCGTGCACGAGCTGCGCTTCCTGCGCTCGCATTTCCCTGCCGGCACGGCCTTTCCGGCGGCACTGGCCGGCTACCAGCCGCCTGCGCTCGACGAGCTGCCCGAAAGCCCGGTCGAGGCCTTCTCGATCGATGATGCCAGCACCACCGAGATCGACGACTGCCTGTCGGTGCAGTGGCTGGGCGACGGCCTGGCGCGGGTGGGCATCCACATCGCCGCCCCGGCACTGGGCATCCGGCCGGGCGACGAGGTCGACCAGGTGGCGCGCGACCGCATGACCACCGTCTACAGCCCTGGCGGGAAGATCACGATGCTGCCCGAGGCCGTGGTGCGCAGCTTCTCGCTGGACGAGGGCCACGTCCGCCCGGCGCTGTCGCTGTATCTCGACATCAACATCGACACCCTGCAGGTGGCCAACGAGTTCAGCCAGGTCGACCGCATCCGCGTGGTACGCAACATCCGTCACGACGAGCTGGTGCCCTACGACAACGAGGCCGCGCTGGAGGCCACCCCCGCCCCCGGCGAACCCGATCCGCTGGCCGGGCTGCCCTTTGCCGACGCCTTCCGGCTGCTGTGGCGCTTCACGCTGGTGCTGGCGGCCGAGCGCGAGAAGATGCGCGGCCGGCCCGAGATGCGCGCACGTGTCGACTTCACGTTCCGCATCGACGGTGAGCAGGTCGAGATCGTGCCGCGCCGGCGCGATGCACCCTTTGACCGCATCGTCGCCGAGATGGCGATCCTGGCCAATTCGCGCTGGGGACGGTTGCTGGCAGACCACGCCGTGTCGGGCCTTTACCGATCACAGACCTTTGGTCGGGTGAAAATGTCGACCCAGCCGGCTGCCCATCAAGGTCTGGGCGTTGCCCAGTACGCTTGGAGCACGTCGCCCTTGCGCCGCTATGTCGATCTCATCAACCAGATGCAGCTGGTTGCCGTCCTCGAAGCCGAAGTGCCGCCTTTCACCATGAATGACACATCCTTGTATGCGATTGTGTCGGCTTTTGAGGCGCGCTATGGCACGGTAGGCGAATATCAGCAGACAATGGAGCGCTACTGGTGCCTGCGCTGGCTTGGCCAGCAAGACGATCGCCGCCTGACGGCGGTGGGCATCCGCGACGAAACGGTGCGTCTGGCCGATGCGCCGCTGTATTTCCAGGTTTCAGGGCTGCCGCCGCTGGGCAATGGCCAACCGCTGCTGGTCGATCTGCTGGACTGGGACGAGCTGGACCTCACCGTCCAGGCGCGCGCCGTCCGGCTGCTGACCGACCCGCTGGATTCCGATCCGGTCGGGGCAGAGGCGGCCGTGGCGGGCGGTGCCGCCCCCGAGACCGGGCAACCGATCGATACGGAGTGATTTCTCGATGGCCGCTGCTGCGCAATGGTCGCGTTTCTTCAACCGGATGGACCCGCTGACGGTGGGCATCGTCGCCTCGCTGGTGCTGCATGCCGGCATGATGGCGGTGCGCTTCACCGCCGCCGATCCGCAGCGCTTTCTGCCGGCCGAATCGCAGCTGGAGGTGGTGCTGCTCAACGCTTCCACCCGCAACAAGCCCGTCAAGGCCGATGTGCTGGCCCAGGTCGACATGGAAGCCGGTGGCGACCGTGACGAAGGCCGCGCCCGCTCGCCGCTGCCCGTCTCGCCGGCCCCGCGCGATGGCGAGGTGCTGGAGCAGCAGCAGGCCCGCCTCAAGCAGCTGGAGGCCGAACAGCAGCGCCTGATCGCCCTGAACAACCAGAACGAACAGGCCGCCCGTACCAACCCGCAGCAGGAGCAGGCCGCCAACAGCGAGCACGAGGAACTGAAGCGGCAGATGGCCCGCATGCAGGCCCAGATCGACCGCCAGCTGGAAGACTACGCCAAGCGGCCCAAGCGCCTCACCTACGGCGTCAATGCCACCGGTGTCAACTACGCCCGTTACGTCAATGCCTGGGCCGACCGCATCGAAAAGATCGGTACCGACCGCTTCCCGGCCGAAGCCCGCGGCAAGATGTACGATGCCCTCACCGTCACCGTCGAGCTGGACAAGTACGGCAACGTCGTCGACGTGCTGGTCAACAAGAAATCCCGCTACGAGGCGCTCAACCGTGTCGTGCGCGAGATCGTGCTGGCTGGCGCGCCCTACGATCCCTTCACCGCCGAGATGCGCAAGGACGGCGACATCCTGCAAATCGTGCGCACCTGGACCTTCACCAACGGCAGCCTGCGCACCGGTGCCGTCAAACCCGCCAAACCCTGAGAAGAACGCACGATCAGGCCGGTTCCGCGCTGGCCTCTGGACTCATTACCGCACCGATATGATGTGGATGTAGTTTCCCCAGTTGAGCCAGGAATTTTCCAGGGATTGCAGCGTGAGGGTGGCCTTGCCGCCGGCGGGGATGTCGCCTTCGATGAGGTCAACGTCGACATCCCACAAGTCTGCCTTGCTCTTGTACCAGCCGTGATCGATCCAGCCCCGGGTACTGAAACATCCATGACCATTGTGAACGAGGACACGTGAGCCGCTCTTCAGCCAACACATTTTTCGCTCTACAAGAATCTCCTGGGTCTCAATCGGCAGCACCCACCGGCACACCCAGAAGTTCAGCATCATCACGGTTGCAAAGCCGACGCAGGCCAGGGACCAGGGCCGCAGCTTTCTTTCCCACAGAACGGGGTCAAGCGTGCCTGGGTTGGAGGGATCGGCTGGGAAGCGCCTGAGGATATCCATCAGCAGGTGCACAAGAATGATCATGTAGGCAAACCCCATAGGCAGCCGCCAGCGTGCGGCATGGGCTTCCCAGCTATCGAAGGCAAGAACGAACAGGAGAAGGCCCGCGACGATCCATCGCGTTCTGATACGGAAAGGCGGCAAGGCTTCGGATTGCGGCGTGCTGGCTTGCTTTTTCATCCCGGTTGCCCAAGAGAGTGAATGTTGTGTGCGGATTGCTGGATATCCGGATTCCAACACAAACCAGACACGGGGCAACTATCGGTGGCTGTGCGGCAAGCAATTGCTGTCTGCTGGCTTGGTCAGGTGCGCCTGCCTGTTTTTTGGGTGTGTTCAAGAGGCCGGGTGTGCTGAGATGCTGCAAGGCAAGTGCCGACTGACGGGTGGCTTGCAAGATCCGATGCGAGAAATTCAAATTCGTGCGCGAATGAACTGAGAAGGCTAGAACCCGTGCTTGACGTCATGACGTGAATTAATGCCTTTCTAGGATGTAAAGACTGCCGATACCCTGTTGTTCAACGTGGCTCTGATGAGTTGCGTGCTTGTGGCCGAGTGGTGCATGCGACGCTGGTGTTTTCCCCGGAAGTGCAAGTCCATGTTCGGCATTTTCAATATTGAACAAAATCAAGGTGCTATCGTGAAAGCAAAAAGGCTTTTTGGGGTTTGCGCATTGGCGATCGGGTTGGCTGCTTGTAGCGGTGGTGGGGGTGGTGATGATGGCGGTGCTTCAAAACTGGGTTCCGATAGTGATGCACAAACCATCGGCACCGGGACGCTCATGTCCAGAACCTTTGTTTTTACGGAGCAAGAATCAAAGGGGTCGACCATTTCCGATACCGAGTTTGAGGTGCGCCAGCCACAACAGCGTGTTTATGCCGTAGGTGATGTCTTGATCGTGGATGATCATGGTGGGCGCCTGATCAAGATCACCGGTGTCCAGGTCAATGCAGACACCATTGTTTATTCCTACGAACAAGCCAGTCTGGCAGAGGCATTCGAGGCGCTGGACATCCGGATGCAGGGGGAGCTGACCCGCGAGGAGCTTGGCGAGAGCTTTGATACGGGAAATCCGGAAATCGAGCTTCGCTGGGCGGATGGCGTGTCGAAAAAAGGCCTGAATTCCAAGGGGGTTGAAGTTGACAGTAATGTCATGGAGCTGAATTTCAATCGTCTGGGTGTTCAGTCGAAAAGCGGGGTTGAAATCAATGGTGGTGCTACCTTTCGGCTAAACCCTGATTTCGGCATCAAGCTGGAACGCCAGCCGGGTGGCTATTTGCCCCATTTGTCCGTCAGCGCAATGTTGTCGCCAAACTTCAAAGGGCATGTTGACTTGAAGTCCAGGTACGGTGGTGCTCAGGTGTCTTATTGGGCTGAGTGGGCTAAGTCTTTGCCATAAATTAGAAGGCTTATCAAGATTCCTGGAAAAGGGTTTTATGTTCCATTCTGGGTGACGCCCAGGCTGGCTGGTACTATAGGAGTCAGTGGGAGCGCTAACAGCAAGTTGGTTACAAATTATAGTTTTGATATTGGTGGACGATTCGGGGTCAGTAAGCCTGCGCAAGCTGACTGGGACTTGATTGCCGATGTCACAAGCTCCGCGGAGCTGGAGGTGGGTGATGCTCAAGGCGAGCTGCAAATCGGTTTTCATATCCCGAATGTTGATTTTCAGTTCCTGATATATAGCGTGGCTGGTCCAAATTTCGAGGCTAAGCTTGGCGGTCATCTCAAAGGTGCGGGGGCTACGAGAAATGATCCGTATGAAGAAGGCATTGAAGTGGAAGGTAAGGTGCAGGCAGAAATGCGTGCTGGCCTGAAAGGTATGATCGATCTGAAAGATGCTGGCGCTCTCAGTAAGCTGTTTGGTGATGTATCCTATTCCTATGCGCCGGTTTCTATGAAAGTTTACGAAGGACTGAAGCTGGTTGACTACAAAAAGTTCTTTCCCTACAAGGGCAAGGCAGCAGTAACAGTCTTTGATAGCGGTAATGTGCCGGATGATGTTTTTGAGGTTCGCCTCGATGGCAGGTTGGTGGGGCGAACCAGCAAGGGTGGCTCTGGTCAGTTTAGGCTCACGAGTCTGCGCCCGGGTGAGCACGAGTTGACGATCACGACGGTGGAAGACGATGCCCCGCCGGGCACCTGGAGTATTCAGTTGAACGAGGGGGTGACTTTTTCCAATGGCGCAACCTTCGATTCAGGGGAGGCATATTTGGGTGGACGGGAGTCGTTCATCATCATCGCACCCGAAGAGTCGGAAGAGGCGCCATGATTTCCAAGCCGCTGCGGAAGTCTGAATACCGCGCTCAGACGCATCGCATTCGGTTATAGTGCCCATAGCCCCCAGGGGCCTGCTGCATGGCAACAGGCCCCTGGGGCTTTCTGTTCAAGTCATTTTCAGGTGCAGGGCCGTGACCGAGATTTCTTCTTCTGTGTCTGCCGACGTGGATCGGTATCTGGTGGTGGGCAACCCCATTGCCCACAGCCGCTCGCCGCAGATTCATGCCGCCTTTGCTGCGCAGACGGGGCAGCGCATGCACTACGACCGCCGGCTGCTGCCCACCGAGCCGGAGACGGCCTTTGCCGAGGCCATGCGCCGTTTTGCGGCCGAGGAGGGGGGCAAGGGGGCCAACGTGACCATGCCCTTCAAGGAGGCGGCCTTTGCGCTGGCGGATGTGCGCAGCGAGCGTGCCGATGCGGCGGGCGCTGCCAACACGCTGGTCTTTGACGAGGGGCGTGTGCTGGCCGACAACACCGACGGGGCGGGCCTGGTGTGGGATGTGCTGCGGCAGGGGGGTGAGCTGGCCGGGCGGCGGGTGACGGTGCTGGGGGCCGGGGGCGCTGCCCGCGGCCTGATGCTGTCGCTGCTGCAGGCGGGGGTGAGCCGGCTGGTGGTGGCCAACCGCAACCTGGCGCGTGCGCAGCGGCTGGTAGCCGATCTCAATGCCCATCCGGCCCTGGCCGGCCATCAGCCCCGCCTGCCGGCCATCGAGGCCGTGGCGCTGGCCGAGGCGCCGGCTGCGGATGTCGTCATCAACGCCACCTCGGCCGGCTTGCAGACGCAGGGCCTGATCCTGCCGGCCGGCCTGTTCGAGGGCTGCCGGATGGCCTATGACTGCATCTATGCCGAGCAGCCCACGCCCTTCATGCAGGCGGCGGCGCAGGCCGGTGTGCCCCGCATCAGCGACGGGCTGGGGATGCTGGTGGGGCAGGCGGCCGAGAGTTTCCGCCTGTGGCGCGGCGTGATGCCCGACGCTGCTGCGGTGCTGGCCCTGTTGCGGCAGCCGCCGGGGCGCTGAAGCAGGCGCCGGCCGGTTGTTGCGGCCGGCCGTGCCAATGCAACCGCCCTGAACCGGGAAAACAGGGCAAGCCGGGCACACCGCCGCACACCGCCGCACCCGGGGTGCGCAAAAGCGGGCCGGCTACCGACACGGCTGGACGCCCCGGCGTGCCGCACGCGCAGCGCAGCAAAGCCCGGCAGTTGCGTTACCATGCCGGATTGATCGCTGCCCGATCACCGCCTGTCGTCCGACGCCCCGTCGTCCGCCCGTGTTGCCGTCAAGCCCGGTCCTGCACGGCGCGTATGGCGCATGCTTGCGTCCTTACCGCCCGCTTCCGCCATGAACCAGCCCACCGATCCCAAGCCGGTCCCGTCGCTGCCGGCGGATGAGGCTGCGGTTTCCGCAGACACTCACGCCGCGCACCCTGATTCCCGGATCGCGCCGGTGGCCGAAGGGCCGGTGCCGGGGGCCGAGCTGCTCAATCAGCCGGGGGCCGAGGGCGCCGGCCTGCCGCTGCCCGGGGGCACGCACGGGGCCGCCCAGCCGGCAGCCGGGGCCGCTGCGGCTGAGACTGAGGGGGGCGCGGGGGACGAGGATGATGATCCGGTCACCGTGATCCCGCGCGAGGCTGAAGAGGCCCAGCGGGCGCTGGCCGATGTGCAGGAGTTGCTGAGCCACTACGAGGCGGTGCAGGAGGCGGCCCAGAACGAGCCCGAGGCCACCGAGGGTGAGCGCGGCGAGCTGGATGCACGGATGAGCGAGGCCCAGTATCTGGGGCACCTGCGCGCCCGGATGGAAAGCCTGCACCCGGCCGACATCGCCTATGTGCTGGAGGCCTTGCCCCCCGATGAGCGCCGGCTGGTCTGGGATTCGGTCAAGCGCGAGGCCGACGGGGCCATCCTGCTGGAAGTGTCCGAGCCGGTGCGCGAAGGCCTGATCGAGTCCATGACCGAGGCCGAGCTGGTGGCGGCGGTCAGGGATCTGGATGCCGACGACGTGGCCGACCTGGCCGAGCATCTGCCCGAGGCGGTGGTCGAGCAGGTGCAGCGCGAGCTGTCGCCCGAAGAGCGCGAGCAGTTGCAGGCCGTCATGTCGTACCCCGAGGATTCGGTCGGGGCGCGCATGGACTTCGAGTTCGTGCGCGTGCGCGAGGACGTGACACTGGAAGTGGTCTCGCGTTATCTGCGCCGCTTCGACGAGCTGCCCCAGCATACCGACCAGGTGTTCGTGGTCGACCGGGATGGCCAGCTGATCGGCAGCCTGTCGATCGAGCAGCTGCTGATCAACGAGCCCGACACCGAAGTGTCGGCCGTCATGCACCGCGACATCCTGTCGTTGCAGGCCGATTACGATGCCGGTGATGCGGCCCAGGCCTTCGAGCGCTACGACCTGGTGTCGGCGCCGGTGGTCGACCCGGAAGGCAGGCTGATCGGCCGCCTGACCGTCGACGAGGTGGTCGACGTGATCCGTGAGGAAGGCGATGCCGAGGCCCTGTCGCAGGCCGGCCTGCGCGAGGAGGAAGACCTGTTCGGCTCGGTCTGGCAGTCGGCGCGCAACCGCTGGCTGTGGCTGGCCATCAACCTGGTCACCGCCTTCGTCGCCTCGCGCGTCATCGGCGTTTTCGACGGCACGATCGAAAAGGTGGTGGCGCTGGCGGCGCTGATGCCGATCGTGGCCGGCATGGCCGGCAATTCCGGCAACCAGACGATGGCGCTGATGATCCGCTCGATTGCGCTGGGCCAGATCACCCGGGGCAATTTTGGACGGCTGCTGCGCAAGGAGCTGACCGTGGCGCTGCTCAACGGCGTTGTCTGGGGGGCTGTGGCGGGCGCGGCCTCGTGGCTGTTGTACCGCGACGACAATTATGCCGAGCTGCTGGCGGCGGCGATGGGCATCGCCATCCTGCTCAATCTGCTGATCGGGGCGCTGCTGGGCGTGCTGGTGCCGGTCACGCTGGAAAAGTTTGGCCGCGATCCGGCGATCGGTTCGTCGGTGCTGCTGACGTTTTCCACCGACAGTCTGGGCTTTCTGATCTTTCTGGGTCTGGCGACAATGCTGTTCTGAGCCGGGCGTACCCGGCCGCCTGGAAGGGTGTGTGCCAGTGACGCGGTCTGCGGGCGGATTCGTCGCCGGTGCCGGAGAAGACGCCCGCTGTGGTGCGCAGGGGTATCTCGGGGCCGGCACGGGTCTTGTCCGCGGCCGTCATTCCGGTTCATGTCTTGCCGGCAAGACAGTGTTTCTGCGTGTCCTCCCGTCCGGAGGCCAGCGTGGATATCTTGTTTCTTTGTGCATCATCCCTTTCTGGAGAGTGTCGAGCATGGCCGCAGCCGAAGGTGCCAATCAGTTCGTCAATGTCGTCACCTTGCTGGGGGCGGCCATCGTGGCCGTCCCGCTGTTCAAGAGGCTGGGGCTGGGGTCGGTCCTGGGCTATCTGGCGGGCGGCCTGGCCATCGGGCCCTTTGGCCTCAAGCTGTTCAACGATCCGCACGCCATCATCCATGTCGCCGAGCTGGGGGTGGTGATGTTCCTGTTCGTCATCGGCCTGGAAATGAAGCCGGCGCACCTGTGGAGCCTGCGCAGGCAGATTTTCGGGCTGGGCAGCCTTCAGGTGCTCAGCTGTACGGCCCTCATCACCGTGGCGGCCATCCTGGCCTTCGATGTGCCCTGGCAGGTGTCTTTCGTCTGTTCGGCAGGTTTCGTGCTGACCAGCACCGCCATCGTCATGCAGGTGCTGGGCGAGCGGGGCGACCTCACGGCGCCCCGTGGTCAGCGCATGGTGTCGGTGCTGCTGTTAGAAGACCTGCTGATCGTGCCCTTGCTGGCCATCGTGTCCTTCCTGGCGCCCGCGACCCCGGACGCCGGGGCGGCCGATGCCACGCCGCTGTGGCAGCAGATCGGCCTGGCTGCCGGTTCGCTGACGGTGCTGGTGGTGGCGGGCCGCTGGCTGCTCAATCCGCTGTTCCGCCTGCTGGCCAAGGTGAAGGTGCGCGAGATCATGACGGCGGTGGCACTCTTCGTGGTGCTGGGCGCGGCCGTGCTGATGGAAGCCGGCGGCCTGTCTGCCGCCATGGGCGCTTTCGTGGCGGGCGTGCTGTTGTCCGAATCCAGTTTCCGCCATCAGCTGGAGGCCGACATCGAGCCGTTCCGGGGACTGCTGCTGGGCCTGTTCTTCCTGGGCGTGGGCATGTCGCTCGACCTGTCGGTGATCGCCGGCAACTGGGGGCTGATCCTGGCTGGCGTGGTGCTGTGCATGCTGATAAAGGGGATCTGCATCTACGGGGTGGCCCGTCTCACCCGCAGCAGCCATGCCGATGCGCTGGACCGTGCCGTGCTGATGGCCCAGGGGGGTGAATTTGCCTTCGTCCTGTATTCGGCCGCCGCCGGCAAGGGCGTGATCGATGCCCGGACCGATGCCAACATGACGGCCATCGTCGTGCTGTCGATGGTGATTACGCCGATGATGATCGTGCTCTACAACCGCTTCATGGCGCCGCGTCTGGCGCCGGGCGGCACATCGCGGGAGCAGGACGAGATCCACGAACGGAAACCCGTCATCGTCGTCGGCATGGGGCGCTTTGGCCAGATCGTCACCGACCTGCTGACGATGACCGGCCACCAGCCCACCATCATCGATCTGGACCCGGTCACCGTCGATGGCTGGACCGCCTTTGGCCTGAAGACCTATTACGGTGATGCCTCGCGCCCCGAGATCCTGCACGCGGCCGGCATCGAGCAGGCCGCGCTGCTGGTGCTGGCCATCGACGACCGGGAGAAGGCCCTGCAGATTGCCGAGTTTGCCCTGCACGCCAATCCCGGGCTGAAGATCGTCGCCCGGGCCTACGACCGCATGCATGTTTTCGACCTCTATCGCGTGGGCGCCACCCATGCCGTGCGCGAAACCTTCGATGCGGCCGTGCGGGCCGGGCGCGACAGTCTGGTGATGCTGGGCATGGACGAAACCCTGGCACGCCAGGTGGGCGACATCTACTTCCACGAAGACCGCCACACCGTGCGTCGCATGGCCGAGGTCTACGATCCCTCGCTGGGGCGCTTCAAGAACAAGAAGCTGGCCGACATCGCGCTGGCCGAAGACCACCGCATCGAGCAGCTGATCCGTGCAGCGATGGACACCCACGCGGCCGAGCAGGCCGGGCACGCCGGAGAGGCGGCTGGCCGGTCGGCCCCGGTCTGAGGGGGCCAGGGGGGCGAAAGTCCCTCAGCCCCTCAGTCCCTCGGCCCCTTCCGGCAAGTCATCGGTCCGGAAAGGGGGCGGAGGGGCCATGGGGCTGGCCTGCACCCGGGGCCGGCCCCGCGTCCGATGTTGCCTCAGCCTGCCGAACGCGCAAAGGCCGCGGCTTCGGCCATCAGCTTCTCATCGGGCCGCACCCCGGTGTACAGTGCAAACTGCTCCACTGCCTGCAGCACGATCACCTCGGCCCCCGAGATCACCGGCTTGCCCAGCGCGCGGGCGCGCCGGATCAGCGGGGTGTCGGGCGGCAGTGCCACCACGTCGAACACCACCGAGGCGGCCGCGATCGCTGCCTCGGGGTAGGCCACCTCGTCGGCCTCCGGCCCACCCTGCATGCCGATGGGGGTCACGTTCACCAGAATGTCGGCCGGATCTTTTGCCAGGCTGTCGATGTGCTGATAGCCGTACAGGGCTGCCAGGTGCCGGCCTGTCTGGCCGTTGCGCGCATACACCTTCAGGCGGCTGAAGCCCTTGTCACGGAAGGCCGCCACCACCGCCTTGGCCATGCCGCCGCTGCCGCGCACGATCACGCTGGCATTGCGATCCAGCCCGTGGCGCTCGATCAGCGTGGCGATGGCGATGTAATCGGTGTTGTAGGCCACCAGCCGGCCATCGGTGTTGACGATGGTGTTGACCGACTCGATCGCGCGCGCCGAGGGCGTGATCTCGTCCAGAAAGGGCATGCAGCTTTCCTTGAACGGCATCGACACCGCGCAGCCGCGGATGCCCAGCGCCCGCACCCCCTTGACGGCATGTTCGATGTCGGTGGTGGTGAAGGCCTTGTAGATGAAGTTCAGCCCCAGCTTCTGGTAGAGGTAGTTGTGAAAGCGCGTGCCGAAGTTGCCCGGCCGTCCAGCCAGCGACATGCACAGCTGCGTGTCCTTGTTGATCTGCATGGGGCTTCTCCTTGAATTCAGCTGCCTTCTGGCGGGGGGGCGCTCCAGTCCGACCTGCCGCCGCGCTTTTCCAGCAGGCGGATGCCCTCCATCACCATGCCGCGGTCGATGGCCTTGCACATGTCGTAGATGGTCAGCAGGCCCACCTGCACGGCCGTCAGTGCCTCCATCTCGACGCCGGTGCGGCCGGTGCATTCGGCCGTCACTTCGCAGCGCACGCGGCTGCCCGCCTCGTCCAGCGTGAAGGCGGTGGCCACGCGTGACAGGGCGATCGGGTGGCACAGCGGCACCAGATCGGCCGTGCGCTTGCTGGCCATGATGGCGGCTACCCGGGCAATGCCCAGCACGTCGCCCTTGGCGGCGCTGCCCTCGCGGATGCGCGCCAGCGTGGCGGGCTGCATGCGGATCCATCCTTCGGCCACGGCCACCCGGCGGGTTTCCGTCTTGCCGCCCACATCGACCATATGGGCCTGGCCGTGGGCATCGAAATGCGTCAAATCGTTCATCGTGCCATCATAACAACATGCGGCCCTGTCGTCCGGCGCTGGGCGTGGGCCGTTGCAGGAGGCAGGGTCGATGTGCAACAGGCAGACAAAGGGAATGAGGTGAGCGTCAGGGCGTCCAACATCGCAGGGATCAGGTTACGGTGCCTGGCGGCGGGGCTGGCCGTGGCGATGCTGCTGCACGGGCCGGGGGCGGCCGTGGCCCAGGTCGAGCGCCTGCCGGACCTGGGGTCGGCCGATGGCGATTCGCTGTCGACCTCGTCCGAGCGGATGCTGGGCGAATCGATCATGCGCGAGCTGCGTGCCGATGGCACGGTGTACGACGACGCCGAGTTCAACGATTTCCTCAACCGTTTCGGCGCGCGCCTGACCGGTACCGGCCCGGCCCGTGGCCGCGCCTTCGAGTTCTTTGCGGTGCGCGACGGCACGATCAACGCCTTTGCGTTGCCGGGCGGCTACATCGGCGTGCATACCGGCCTGATCGCGGCGGCCGGCAGCGAATCCGAGCTGGCCAGCGTGGTCGGGCACGAGATGGGGCATGTCACCCAGCGCCACATTGCCCGGATGCTGCGCAACCAGAAGCAGGCCAGCATGCTGGCGATGGCGGGGCTGGTGCTGGGGGCGCTGGCGATGCGCTCGAACCCCGACGCCGGCATGGGGGCGATGATGCTGGGCGATGGCCTGGCCACGCGCAACATCCTGGCCTTCTCGCGCGATGCCGAGCGCGAGGCCGACCGCATCGGCCTGGAAGTGATGCGCGAAGGCGGTTTCAACGTCGACGGTGCGCCGCTGTTCTTCAGCCGGCTGCAACAGCAGAACCGCTTCAACGAGGGTGATGGCGCCATCTACCTGCGCACTCACCCCGTCACCAGCGAGCGCATCAACGACCTCAAGCTGCGCATCCAGCAGATGAACGGGGCGGGGCGGGCCTTGCCCGATTCGCTTGAGTTCAAGCTGTTGCGCGCGCGGGCGCGCGTGGTCGGGGCCAGCCGCACCGAAGAACAGAACAATGTGCTGGCGCATTTCCAGACGCTGACCCGTGCCGAGGCTACCCAGAAAGATCCGGTGGCCTGGTATGGCCTGGCCTGTGCCGCCCAGCTGCGGCAGGATTGGGCTGGCAGCCTGAAGGCGGTGGCGCAGGCGCAGCAGCTGCTGGGCAAGCCTCATCCCTATCTGGCGCGGCTGCGCATTGCCGCGCTGATGGGCAGTGGTCAGATGACCGAGGCCGATACCCAATCCGCCGAGGCGCTGCGGGCCTTTTCCGGTGCACGCGCCCTGGTGCGCCAGCGGGCCGAGGTGCTCAATGCCCGCAAGCAGTGGGAGGCCGCCATCAGCCTGCTGCGCAACGAAACCCGCGTCTACAAGAGCGATGTCGAGCTGTGGCGCATGCTGGGCGAAGCCTATCTGGCACACGGCGAAAAGGGCATGTCGCACCTGGCGGCTGCCGAGGCCTATCGGGTGCAGGGCCTGCTGCAACCCGCCATCGAACAGCTGCGCCTGGCGCGCAATGCGGGTGATCTGGATTTCTACAACGGCTCGATTGCCGATGCCAGGCTGAAGGAAGCCGAAGCCGGCTGGCTGCAACAGCAGAAGGATGCCGGTATGCCCGTGCCCGAGCGCGGCGCGGGCGGGCAGTGAAGGCCGGGCGGCGGGGTATCATCGCCGCATGGATACCAATACGCTGCTGCTGGTGGTGATGGCCGGCTTCTTCTTTGGCTGGATGGTGAATCATGCCATCTCGCGTGGCTTTGGCTGGGGGCGCTCCTTTATCTATGGCGCCATCACCTATGGCCTGCTGGGGGTGCTGGTGGTCTGGATGAAGCCTCCCGGCGAGCCGGCGCAGACACCGACGGTGACCGACCTGGCCATGCTGGGGGGCGCCGTTGCGGTGGCGGGCGGCCTGATCCTGGCGGTGCTGGTTCGGCTGGGCCAGCGCCATCGCCAGAAACTGCTCAGGCGCCTTCAGGAAAGCCGCAAGCCCGACGGAGAATGATCCGCGCCCTGGGGCCGGGCGTTTGCGCGGCTGTCGGGGCGGATCCGTCCGGGCCGCCCCCCGGCGGGGCGTCACGCATGGCGAGTGCGTCCTTCATGCGCTGCTGGCACCGCGCGCCGGCTTGCGCAGGATCATCCCGCCCCACGGCGGCAGCACCAGGCGGCCCAGGCGGTTGATGGTGCCGTCGGTGACGCCACTGCCGGTATCGGGCGTGGCGTGCTGCCACGTGCGTGGCAGTTCGACGCTGGCTTTCCTGCCGCTGAAATTGAAGGCGCACAGGAAGGCATCTTCGCCCGCCAGCGTGCGCTGATAGGCCAGCACCTGCGGGTGGCGTGGCAGCAGTTTCAGCTCGCCCCTGATGAGGGTGGGCTGCTGTCGGCGCCAGTGCAGCAGGCGGCGGTAATGGGCCAGCATCGAGTGCCTGTCGCGCTCCTGCTGGTCGACCGCCAGCGGGCGGTGCTCGGGCGCCACCGGCAGCCAGGTGTGTGCCGCCTCGGAAAAACCGGCCTGCGTACCCTTCTTTTGCCAGGGGAAGGGGGTGCGGCAGCCGTCGCGCCCCTTCACGTCGGGCCACAGGTTGATGCCTTGCGGGTCGACCAGCGCCTCGAAGGGCAGCTCGACATCGTTCAGGCCCAGTTCATCGCCCTGATAGATGCAGGGGGTGCCGCGCAGCGTCAGCTGCATCGCCACCGCCAGACGGGCCAGCGCCTGCCCACCTTCCTGGCCGCCCCAGCGGGTGACGATGCGTTCGCAATCGTGGTTGGAAATGGGCCACGAGGGCCAGCCGTCGGTCACCTTTTTGCCAAAGCGGTGCAGCACGTTGTGCAGATAGGGCGCCGAGTGGCCGTGGCCCAGCAGCTCGAAGCTGTAGGCCATGTGCAGCTTGTCGCCATCGGCCGTGTAGTCGGCCATCACCTTCAGGCTGTCGTCATCGCCGACTTCGCCCACCATGGTGGTGTCGGGGTACTGGTCGAGCAGCGCACGCATCCGTTGCAGGAAGCGCAGGTTTTCGGGCTGGGTCTTGTCGTACCTGTGCCACTGCCAGGTGTAGGGGTTGGCCGGGTTCATGCTGGTGCCATCTTCGGCGTGCATGCCACGTGCGGGGTTGTCCTGCAGGCCCTGGCTGTGGAAGTAGAAGTTGACGGTATCCAGCCGGAAACCATCCACCCCCAGCTCCAGCCAGAACTTCATGTCGGCCAGCAGCGCATCCTGCACCTTGGGGTTGTGCAGGTTCAGGTCGGGCTGGCTGGTGAGGAAGTTGTGAAGGTAATACTGGCAGCGCCGGGTGTCCCACTGCCAGGCACTGCCACCAAAGATGGCCAGCCAGTTGTTGGGGGGCGAGCCATCCTTTCTGGCATCGGCCCAGACATACCAGTCGGCCCTGGGGTTGGTGCGGTTTTTGCGGCTTTCGACGAACCACGGATGCTGGTCGGAGGTGTGCGACAGCACCTGGTCGATCATCACCTTCAGGCCCAGCTCGTGGGCGCGGGCCACCAGGGCACGGAAGTCGTCGAGGGTGCCGAACATCGGATCGACGTCGCGGTAGTCGGAGACGTCGTAGCCGAAGTCCTTCATCGGGCTCTTGAAGAAGGGCGAGAGCCAGATGGCATCGACACCGAGGCGGGCGACGTAATCGAGGCGGCGGGTGATGCCGGGCAGGTCGCCGATGCCGTCGCCGTTGCTGTCCTGATAGCTGCGCGGATAGATCTGGTAGATGACGCCGCCCCGCCACCATTCGCTGTTGGGGGCCTTGCGGCGTCGTGAGACGGGGGGGCTGGCCGGCGCGGTACGCGATCCTGGAGCGGTGCGCGATGTCGGGCTGGCGGCAGGCTTGCGTGTGCGGCGTGCACCGGACGCATCTGGCCCGGCCGTGGGCTTGGTGACGGGTTTGCGGCCCCGGTGTGGTGCAGCGGGGCTGGCGGCAGCCATCTTGCGTGAACGGGGAGAGGCGGAAGCGGGGGCTTTGGTTCGCGTGGCCATGAAAGCTCTCTGCAAAAAACGTGCGTCTAGACTAGCACCAAAGCGTGCCGGCCAAGCGGATGCCTGCTGATGATTGCGGACAAAAGCGGGAGGGCCGCTTGGTGGCAACAAAAAGGGGCCAGGTCGGCAAGACCGTGGCCCCGGGGTGCGTGAGGCGGCGGGTGAGGCCTGTTCGGGGCCACACCGCTTGCCGGCACTGGCTCAGTGATTGGGATGTGCGCCCGGATCGGAGGGCAGCAGCACTGTGCGGGTGCAGGCGTCCTCGTTGTCGTCAAAGACGTGCAGGTGATTTTCACGCAGCTTCAGGTGCACCGGCTGGCCCACTTCCTGCGAGGCGTAGTTGGGTACCTTGGCCGTGAACAGGCCGGCGCTGGGCACTTCGGTTTCGATGTAGAGGTAGGACGAATCGCCCACGCGTTCGATGTGTGAGATCAGCCCCGAGATCACGTTCTGCCCCGGGCCGCTGGTGATCTCGACGCGCTCGGGGCGGATGCCTACCCGCACATTGCTGCCGGCCGCCAGGTGGGCAGCATCGACACGGGCGCGCACCGGCACCTTGCCGATGCGGATGTCGGCCGTTTCGTTGTTGCCCTGCTCCAGCGTGCCGGGCAGGATGTTCATCTTGGGCGAGCCGATGAATTCGGCCACGAACAGGCTGTTGGGGCGGTGGTAAAGCATCAGCGGCGAGCCGGCCTGCGCCACCGACCCCCGCTTGACGACGCGTTCGCCGCTGTGCAGCAGCACGATCTTGTCGGCCAGCGTCATGGCCTCGATCTGGTCGTGGGTCACGTAGATCATGCTGGCGGTGCCGATGCGCTGGTGGAGTTTGGCAATTTCCAGCCGGGTCTGCACCCGCAGCGCGGCGTCCAGGTTCGACAGCGGTTCGTCGAACAGGAAGACCTTCGGGTCCTTGACGATGGCCCGGCCGATGGCCACGCGCTGACGCTGCCCCCCCGACAGGGCCTTGGGCAGACGGTCGAGCAGGGGCGTCAGTTGCAGCGCGCGCGCCGCCTCGTTCACGCGGCGGTCGATCTCGGCCTTGTCGCTGTGCATCACCTTCAGGCCAAAAGCCATGTTCTCGCGCACCGTCATGTGCGGATACAGCGCATAGCTCTGGAACACCATCGCCACGCCGCGCTCGGACGGGTGCTTGTCGTTGACGCGCTCGCCGTTGATGTAAAGGTCGCCCTGGGTGATGTCTTCCAGCCCCGCCACCATCCGCAGCAGCGTGGATTTGCCGCAGCCCGACGGGCCGACGAAGACGCAGAATTCGCCCGGCTCGATCACCAGGTTGGCGTTGTTGATGGTGATGCTTTGCGGCGTGTATTTCTTGGTGACGTTCTTGAACTCGATCTTGGACATGATGGGATCTTCGGTTCGGCGTGGTTCGGTGTGGCCGATGCTGCGCCGTGCTGGCATCGGCCGTTGTCGTGTCGGCGGCGGATCAGCGTTTGCCGGTGGGGCCCGTCAGCACCGCACCGCCGAAGGGCGGCAGATGCAGGCTGCCGGCCTTCAGGCGGGCGCCGCGCAGGCCGCAGCCCGGGTCGATGTCGGCCTGATGCCAGGCGGAGGGCAGCGGCAGGGTGGCTTTCCTGCCGCTCAGGTTGAAGACGCAGAGCAGGCGCGCATCGTCCAGCCGGCGCTCGAAGGCCAGGCACTGCGCATGGGCCGGCAACACCCTGATGCTGCCCTTGATGAGGGCCGGGTGCTGACGGCGCCAGGCCAGCAGGCGGCGATAGAAGTGCAGCAGCGAATCGGGGTCGGCTTCCTGCTGGTCGACCGCCAGCGCCCGGTGCTCGTCGACCACGGGCAGCCAGGTCTCCCTGGCCCCGGAAAAACCGGCGTGTGCCTTGGCCTGTTGCCACGGAAAGGGCGTGCGGCAACCGTCACGGCCCTTGAAGCGGGGCCACATCGTGATGCCGTAGGGATCGCGCAGCTGCTCTAAACGCAGCTCGGCCTCGGGCAGGCCCAGCTCGTCGCCCTGGTAGAGGCAGGGGCTGCCGCGCATCGTCATCTGCAGCACGGCGGCCAGGCGTTGCAGGCGCGCATCGGGCGCCCCCTTGTGGTTCCAGCGGCTGGCCAGACGCATGCAGTCGTGATTGGTCAGTGCCCACGAGGGCCAGCCATCGCCGACGATGCGCACGAAGCGCGAGAAGACCCGGTGCAGGTTGGTGGACGAATAATCCTTGCCCAGCAGCTCGAAGCAATAGGCCATGTGCAGCTTGTCGCCATCGGCGGTGTAGTCGGCCATCACCTTCAGGCTGTCGTCATCGCCGACTTCGCCCACCATGGTGGTGTCGGGGTACTGGTCGAGCAGCGCACGCATCCGTTGCAGGAAGCGCAGGTTTTCGGGCTGGGTCTTGTCGTACCTGTGCCACTGCCAGGTGTAGGGGTTGGCCGGGTTCATGCTGGTGCCATCTTCGGCGTGCATGCCACGTGCGGGGTTGTCCTGCAGGCCCTGGCTGTGGAAGTAGAAGTTGACGGTATCCAGCCGGAAACCATCCACCCCCAGCTCCAGCCAGAACTTCATGTCGGCCAGCAGCGCATCCTGCACCTTGGGGTTGTGCAGGTTCAGGTCGGGCTGGCTGGTGAGGAAGTTGTGAAGGTAATACTGGCAGCGCCGGGTGTCCCACTGCCAGGCACTGCCACCAAAGATGGCCAGCCAGTTGTTGGGGGGCGAGCCATCCTTTCTGGCATCGGCCCAGACATACCAGTCGGCCCTGGGGTTGGTGCGGTTTTTGCGGCTTTCGACGAACCACGGATGCTGGTCGGAGGTGTGCGACAGCACCTGGTCGATCATCACCTTCAGGCCCAGCTCGTGGGCGCGGGCCACCAGGGCACGGAAGTCGTCGAGGGTGCCGAACATCGGATCGACGTCGCGGTAGTCGGAGACGTCGTAGCCGAAGTCCTTCATCGGGCTCTTGAAGAAGGGCGAGAGCCAGATGGCATCGACACCGAGGCGGGCGACGTAATCGAGGCGGCGGGTGATGCCGGGCAGGTCGCCGATGCCGTCGCCGTTGCTGTCCTGATAGCTGCGCGGATAGATCTGGTAGATGACGCCGCCCCGCCACCATTCGCTGTTGGGGGCCTTGCGGCGGGCACGGCGGACCGGCGCGGCTGGCGGAACGGATGCCGTGCGGCGGCGGGAGGAGGCCGTGGCCACGGTGGCGGCCGGGGACACCTTGCGGGGGCGGACGGCGGCGGCCGGCTTGCGGCCGCGGCCGGTGGCGCTGTTTTTCTTCGTGTTCATGGGTGACTCATCCCTTGACGGCGCCGGCGGTCAGACCGGAGACGATCTTCTTCTGGAAGGCGATCACCAGGCCGATCAGCGGCAGCGTGACGATGACCGAGGCGGCCATGATCTTGCCCCAGGGAATGTCGTACTTGCTGGCGCCTGACAGCAGCGAGATCGACACGGGCACGGTGCGCTCATCGTTGTTGACGATGAAGGTGAGGGCAAAGAGGAACTCGTTCCAGGCGGCGATGAAGGCCAGCAGCCCGGTCGAGACCAGTGCCGGCCACAAGAGTGGCATGAACACGTCCTTGATGATCTGCCACGGCGTGCAGCCGTCCATGATGGCAGCCTCTTCCAGCTCGGCCGGCAGCTGGGCCATGAAGGTGGTGAGTACCCACACGGTGAAGGGCAGGGTGAAGATCATGTAGGGAAGGATCAGGCCCAGTGCCTTGTCGTACAGGCCAAAGGCACGGATCAGCTCGAACATGCCGCCCAGCACCGCCACCTGCGGAAACATCGACACGCCCAGGATGGCGGCCAGCAGCAGGCCACGGCCCTTGAACTGGATGCGGCCCAGCGCATAGGCGGCCGTCACGCTCAGGAAGAGCGACAGGGCCACCACCCCGGTGGACACCAGGATCGAGTTGAGCAGGTGCCGCCCGAAGGGCTGCTCGGCCAGCGTGAACAGCGAGATGTAGTTTTCCAGGCTGGGGTTCTTGGGCAGCAGGTCGGGGCTGAACAGCTCGGAGCCGGTTTTCAGCGAGGTGGTGATGGCGTACAGGAAGGGAAAGACGCAGATCACCGTGATGATGGCCGAGGCCACGTAGGTGGCGATGATGCCCAGCCTTTTTTGCGTTGCGTAGTTCATGTTTGCTTCGTCCTGAAAGGTGGGGGCGTCAGTCCTGCTTGCCACGCATGAACTTCATGTAGGCCAGCGTGCACAGCGAGATGATGAGGAACAGGGCCGTCGAGGCGGCAGAGCCATAGCCCATGTAGCCGTTCTCGACCATTTCCCGTTGCACGAAGCCCGACATCGAGATGGTGGAGGTGCTGGACGAGGTCAGCACGTAGATCAGGTCGAAGATGCGCAGCGCATCGAGCAGGCGGAAGATCACGGCCACCATCAGCGCGGGCTTGATGAAGGGCAGCGTCACCTTCCAGAACACGCGCCACGGGCTGACGCCATCCACCTTGGCGGCTTCGTAGCAGTCCTTGGGCACGGTTTGCAGTGCGGCCAGGATCAGCAGCGCCATGAACGGGACGGTCTTCCAGACATCGACGAAGATCACCGTCCACATCGCCCATTGTGGTGAGGCCGTCCAGGCGATGTTGTGGTCGATGATGCCGAGTGAGCGCAACCAGTTGTTGGCCAGGCCAAACTGGTCGTGCAGCATCCAGCCCCACATCTTGGCCGAGACGATGGTGGGAATGGCCCAGGGCACCAGCACGGCCGCACGCACCAGCATCCGGCCGCGGAATTCCTGGTTGAGCAGCAGCGCCACCCCCAGGCCCAGCACCGTTTCCAGCGACACCGAGATCAGCGCAAACCACAGCGTGTTGCGGATGGAGATGCCCCAGTCGCTGTTCCAGAAGCCTTCGGTGTAGTTGGGGTTGCCAAACAGGCCGTATTCACCCCAGTAGTTTTCGAGGCCGACGAATTCGGCGACCTCGATGTTGTCGATGTTGGCGTTGGTGAAGCTGAACCAGATGGTGCGGGCCAGCGGCCAGACGGCCACGGCCAGCAGGGTGATGAGCATGGGCGTGAGGAACAGCCATGCCTGGCGGGTGCGGCGTGATGCTTGTGCCATGATGTTCTCGTGGAGGTTCTTGGGCAGGATGGGCCACCCAGAAAAAAGCCCGCGCGGCGGTTGCAGCGCGGGCCTTGAGCGGATGGACGGGGCAGCGATTGCGGCCCCGCTGGGTCCCTGCCGGGCAGGGATTCAGTCAGGTTTTACCACTTGCCGCGCTGCACGCGCTTGAGCTTGCCTTCAAGCTTCTTGACGGCATCGGCACCGGTGGCGTGACCGCTGAGCACGTCGTGGGCGGCATTCCAGAAGTTCTGGCTGACCTCGTTGTACTTCAGGCCGGTGACGCTGGACGGACGCGGCACGGCGCTGGCCAGCACGTCGTACAGCTCGCCAAAGAAGGGATTGGCGGTCAGCACTTCCTTGTCCTTGTACAGCTCGGGGTAGGTGGGGTTGTACGAACCTTCGATGGCGCGGCGCTTCTGCATGTCCTTGCTGGTGAGGAACATGACCAGATCGGCGGCCAGATCGGGGTTGGCCGAGTACTTGGAGACGGCCAGCTGCCAGCCACCCAGTGTGGCGGCCTGACCGTTTTCGCCTCCCGGCATCACGGCCACGCCCACCTTGTCCTTCACGCGGCTGTCGGCACCCTGTGCCAGCGACCAGGCATAGGGCCAGTTGCGCATGAAGGCGGCCTTGCCGTTCTGGAAGACGCCACGGGCATCTTCTTCGGCGTAGTTGAGCACACCCTGCGGCGAGATCGTGCCCACCCACTTGGCGGCCATGTCGAGCGCCTGGGCGGCCTTGTCGTTGTTGATGGTGATGGCACCGCTGTCGGCATCGACGATGGTGCCGCCGCCGTAGCTGTAGACCCATTCCAGCGCGCCGCAGGTCAGGCCCTCATAGGCCTTGCCCTGCCAGACGAAGCCCTGGAAATCCTTGTCGCCGGCCTTGCGCTCGCCGTCCTGGATGAGGGCAGCGGTCTTCTCGAAGTCGGCCCAGGTCTTGGGCACGGGCTGCTTGTACTTTTCAAGCAGATCCTTGCGGTAGTAAAGCAGGCCTGCGTCGGTGAACCACGGCATGGCCACCAGCTTGCCATCGATGGTGTTGTTCTTGACGATGGCGGGGAAGTGTTCCTTGATGTTGTCCTTGGCGTAGGGCGTGAGATCCAGCAGATGGTTGCCGATCATGCCGGGCCACACCACGTCGACCGTCACGATGTCGACTTCCTTCGACTTGGCGGCAAACATCTTGCGATACAGGCCGAGGATGTCGGTACTGGAGGAAGGGATCGACAGCTGCTTGACTTCATGGCCGGTCTTTTGCGACCACTCGGCGATCGCGCGCTTGCAGAACTCGTAATCCTGGCCAACGGTGCCGCAGGAAACGGTCAGGGTGGCGGCCTGAACCATGCCGGCGGTCAGGGCCACGGCAGCGCCCGTTGCCAGCTTGAAAGTCATCTTCATCGTCATCTGCTCCGTGTGGATGCACGAATGGGTTGAGGTGCAGCAACAATCATATAGAAAATATGCGCGTGACTTTATATCGCCGGCATCAGTGTTTACCCTGATAAAACGGGGCGTCTGGCCGTTCTGGCCCTGTTGCAGTGCGGCTTGCCATGTTGCGCACGGTGCGTGTGCCAAAGCCCCTTGGCACCAACAGGTATTCATCATCCTGATGAAAAGCGGGCGCTCATGCGCATGAACACGCCGTCGTGTGTGGCGCGGGGAAAGGGGCGCGGGGCGGGGGCGTGCGATGTGTGGCGCAGGGAGAGGGGCGCGGGACAGGGGGCGTGTGGTGTGCGGCGCAGGGCGTGAGGCGAGGGGGAGGGCAGCCTGCGGCGCGGGCCGCGGTGCCCGGGTGCCGCGGTGTGGGGCGCCCGGCCTCAGTGCAGATATTCGGACGGGGGCGTGGCGATGAGGCCGTCGGGTTCGGCGCCGGCCTGTGAGGCGTGGTGCAGCATCAGCTGCCAGCCATAGGGGGTGCGCAGGAAGACGTTGGTGGCGTAGGTGAAGACGCGCTGCGAGATGTCGTGCGCCTGCTCGAACTGGAACTGCTCGATGACGTGGTGGACGGAGACGGTGCCGGTCTCGAAGGATTGAAGCTCCTGGTAGGCCACGCGCACGCCGCCCCGGGCAAAGATCTCTTCAAGGGCGTCGTGGATGGCTTCAGGCCCGCACAGGCGCTCGCCCGAGGGCAGGATGCACAGGACGGCATCGTCGTTCACCCACAGCGACATCAGCGTGTCGAGGTCGCCGTCGGCCAGTGCCTGATAGAAGCTGTCCTGGGCAGAGGCAGCGGAGGGCGGGACATAGGAGTCTGAAGACATGGCCGGTGTACGGGAAACGGAAGGAAACGGGCGGCGTTCAGTGGGCCGCGCGGAGCTTGACGCCGGGTTTCAGCGTGTAGCGGGTGCTGCAATAGGGGCAGCGGGCCTGCCCGTCGTGCGCCAGATCGAGGAACACGCGCGGGTGCAGGCTCCAGAGCGGCATCCGCGGGTTGGGGCAGAAGGCCGGCAGCTCGTCGGCATCCAGCACGATCACGTCGGCGGTGTCGGGCTGGCTGGGGGCGGCGGGCTGGGCGGGCGTGGTGGCTTGGCTCATGGCGGGGCTCCCGGGGCGGGCAGGTGGCGGGCGGCGGAGGCCGGCCCGCCGGCTCCTCAGGTATTGACGTATTGCAGCCAGTGGCTGTAGTGGCTGTCTTGGCCCTTGACGATGTCGAAGAAGGCCTTTTGCAGGCGGGTGGTGACCGGGCCGCGCACGCCTTCGCCGATGACGCGGTTGTCCAGCTCGCGGATCGGGGTGACCTCGGCGGCCGTCCCGGTGAAGAAGGCTTCGTCGGCGCAATAGACCTCGTCGCGGGTGATGCGCTTCTCGCGGACCTCGATGCCCAGATCGCGGGCAATCGTCAGGATCGAGTCGCGGGTGATGCCGTCCAGGCACGAGGCCAGGTCGGGGGTGAAGAGCCTGCCCTGCTTGACGATGAACAGGTTTTCGCCCGAGCCTTCGGACACGTAGCCTTCGGTGTCGAGCAGCATCGCCTCGTCATAGCCATCGGCCAGCGCCTCGTTGTTGGCCAGGATCGAGTTGATGTAGTGGCCGCCTGCCTTGGCCCGCACCATCGAGATGTTGACGTGATGGCGGGTGAACGAGGAGGTCTTGACGCGGATGCCCTTGTTGATGCCGTCCTCGCCCAGGTAGGCGCCCCAGGGCCAGGCGGCGATCATCACGTGCACCTTCACGCCCTTGGGCGAGACACCCAGCTTGTCGTCGCCCAGCCAGATCAGCGGGCGCAGGTAGCAGCTTTCCAGCTGGTTCTCGCGTACCACCAGCTTCTGGGCCTCTTCGAGCGTGGCGGCATCGAAGGGCACCTGCATCTGGAAGATCTTGGCCGAGTTGAGCAGCCGGCGGGTATGCTCGGGCAGGCGGAAAATGGCTGTGCCCTGCGGGGTGTGATAGGCGCGCACGCCCTCGAAGACGCTCATCCCGTAGTGCAGCGAATGGGTCAGCACATGGATGCGGGCATCGCGCCACGCCACCAGCTGTCCGTCAAACCAGATTTTCCCGTCACGGTCGGCCATCGACATCGTCATCTCCAGGACGGTGCCAAAGCGGGCACCGTGTTCCAAGCAAGAGTAAAAAGGTATCGTGGCATTCTAGCAGCGGCCATCGCCTGCGGGGGGTGCGGTCGTGGCCGCCAGGCCGCGTCAGTGATCGGGGCGTGCATCGAACAGCTGCTGCCAGAGTTCGCGCACGGCCCCGGCCTCGGCGGCCACCAGCGCATGCGGCACACGGGCGCGCTCGGCGTCGTTCAGCCGCATCTCGTGCTGCAATTGCCGGTAGCGCCGGTAGGCATCGCCCACCGTGCGGGCCTGTGCCTCGCTCATCAGCCCGGCCTGCCCGGCGCGGCGCAGCAGCTCGATGTTGCCGCGGTTGTCCAGCAACGGCGCAAACCAGTGGCCAAAAGCCAGCACCAGGTACTGCACCATGAATTCGATGTCGACCATGCCGCCGGCATCGTGCTTCAGGTCGAACAGCCCGCTCTTGTTGGGGTGGCCCTCGTGCATCTTCTGGCGCATGGCCAGAATCTCCTGCACCAGGGCCCGCCGTTCGCGCGGGCGGGCCAGGATCTGCCGGCGCAACTGCTCGAAGTGCTGGCCGATCGGGGCATTGCCGGCGCAGTGGCGGGCGCGGGTGAGCGCCTGGTGCTCCCACACCCAGGCGGACTCGGCCTGATAGCTGGAAAAGGCCTGCTGGCTGGACACCAGCAGCCCGGCGTTGCCGTTGGGGCGCAGGCGCAGGTCCACCTCGAACAGGGTGCCGGCTGCCGTGCGCGTCTGCAACCAGCCCGACATGCGCTGGGCCAGCTGGGCATAGATGCGCAGCGCGTCTTCGGCCGGATCGTCGTACAGGAACACCAGGTCCAGATCGGAGGAATAGCCCAGCTCCTTGCCGCCCAGGCGGCCGTAGGCGATGATGGCGAACTGCGGATCATCGCGGTGGCGGCGCGGCAGCTGGCGCCACACCCGCTCCAGCGTGATCTCCAGTACCGCATCGGCCAGTGCGCTCAGCTGGTCGCTCAGGTGCTCGACCGTCAGCTGGCGTTCCAGGTCCTGCGCCAGCAGCCGGAAGACGGCGGCGTGGTGCGCCTCGCGCATCGCGTCCATCTGCCGCTCGATGTCCGGTGCCGGCTGGCCGTCGTCGCCGGTCACGCCGGCCAGCACGGTGGCATCCAGCTGCTCGCGCAGCTCGGCCGCCCAGCGCGGGATGTCGATGGGTGTCATCAGCTGGCCATCCAGCAGCTGGTCGATCACCACCGGGTGACTGCGCAGATAGTCGCTGGCCCAGCGTGCCTGCGCCATCATCCGCAGCAGATGATCGAAGGCCGCGGGGTGCTGCACCAGCAGCTCCAGATAGGCCGAGCGCCCGGCAATCGATTCCAGAAAACTGCACAGCCGCCCGATCAGCTCGGGGCGGGCACACTGGCCGGGCCCCAGCGGGGCTGCCAGCGCCTGGGTCAGCAGCTGCTCGATGCGCTGCTGGGCGTGTTCGCGCGCCTTGCGGTAGGCGTGCGAATCGCGCATGGCCGTGATGCGCCGCCGGCTTTCGTCGTCGATGGCAGGCATGGCATCGACGGTGGCGCCCGGGGCCGGGGGTGCGTCGGGGGTGTTGGGCGCGCTGGGGCTGTCGGGGGCTGATGCGCCTGCGGCGCCGGCTGGGGGGGCGCCGTGGCCGGCCGGTGTACCGGCGCTGGCCTGCATGGCCGAATTGGCCGGCGCCAGCAGCTCGTCGAAGACGCGGGCCACCGCCTCGCGGGCTTCACCCAGCTGCTCGTCGAATTCGGCATGCCCCAGCCCGAGCATGGCGGCAATCGCCGCGTGCTGCGGCGCATCGTCCGACAGCCAGTGCGTCTGCGCATCCTCCTGGTATTGCAGGGCGTGCTCGGTGCGCCGCAGCAGCCGCCAGGCCGACAGCAGGGTCTCGACCGTGCCCTCGTCCAGCAGCCGGCGCTGGGCCAGCCGGCGCAGGGCCTTCGGGGTGCTGCGTTCGCGCAGCACCGGATCACGCCCGCCGCGCACGATCTGGAACATCTGGGCGCAGAACTCGATCTCGCGGATGCCGCCGCGGCCGAGCTTCACGTCGAAACCGGCATTGTCGCTGCGGGCACGCCGCGATTCGGTCTTGGCCGCCTCGGCACGGATCATCTCGTGCAGCCGGGCCAGCGAGGCAAAGGCCGGAAAGTCCAGATAATGCCGGAACACGAAGGGCACCACCTGCTGCATCAGCTTCTGTTCGTCCTGCCGGGTGGCCTCCTGCGGGGCCAGCCCGGTATGGGCGATCACCCGCCCCTTCAGCCAGGCAAAGCGCTCCCACTCGCGGCCCTGCTCGTGAAAATAGCTGCCCAGCGCCGGCAGCGTGGCAATCAGTGGCCCGGCATCGCCATAGGGGCGCAGCCGCGTGTCCACCCGGAAGACGAAGCCGTCGGCCGTGACGGCCGACAGCAGCTGGCTGATGCGCCGGGCGATACGCTCCAGATAGCGGTGATCCTCACCCTGGTCGCGGGCCACGTAGATCAGGTCGATGTCGGAGGAGACGTTCAGCTCGCCGCCGCCCAGCTTGCCCATGCCCACCACCAGCAGGTCTTGTGGCTGGCCGCGCATGTCCAGCAGCGTGCGTCCCTGCGCCTGCAACTCGGCCGCGCCCACGTCGAGCGCGTGCTGCACCGAGCGTGTGGCCCAGTGAGTGATGGCGGCCAGCACTTCCTCCAGCGGCGCCTGGCCGCTGATGTCGCGCTCGATGATCGCCATCATCAGCAGGGTGCGGAAGCGCCGCAGGGCCACCTCGGGCGCCTGGCCCAGGGCCAGCTGCCGCTGCCAGGCCGCGTCGATCGCCACCGGGGCCAGCGGTGCGGCCACCAGCGCGGCCAGGCTGGCCGCCTCGTCGTGCTGGCCACGAGCCTGCACGGCCTGCCAGCTCCGACGGAAATAGGCGCTGTGGGCTTCGGCCTGATAGGGGGCGGGGGTGGTGTTCATGGTGCGGCACGGGGCAGGGGGATGACAGGCTGACGATACCACTGCACGGGCGCTGGCGGGGGGCCGGGGGCAGACAGGCCGGCCGGGGCGCTGCATGGGCAAGCACCAGGATGGCACGCGTCAGGCCACGGCGCTACCAGGCCGGGCGGTGCCAGCATCGCTGGTGGCCGGCAGGGGCGGGTATCCGCGCAGCGGGCGCGCGTATTTGTTACTCTTTGGCCGTTTTATCGACGAAAATTTCAGGTGCTCCCGTGATCCGATCGATCGAAGGCTTGCGCGGCGTGGCCGCCCTGATGGTGGTGTTCTTCCACGCGTTCATCCTGGCCCGCTGGGGCGGGGCGCCGGCCCAGTGGGGCATCGTCCAGAATGCCTGGCTGTTCGTCGACCTGTTTTTCGTCATCAGCGGCGTCATCATGGCGGCGGTCTACGGCCAGCGCCTGCACAACGGAGCGCAGCTGCGCGGTTTTTTCATCAAGCGCTTCTTCCGGCTGTATCCGCTGCATCTGGTCACCACCTTCACCGCCATCGCCGCCGTCATCGCCGTGCAGGGGGCCAAGTGGGCGGCTGCCCAGGCCGGCATCCAGCTGGGGGGCGAACCGCCGTTTTCCAGCGAATTCTTCAGCCTGCCCTATCTGGTGCTGGAGCTGCTGATGTTGCAGGGCATGGGCATCATGACGGTGGCCCTGCACAACTACCCGTCGTGGTCGCTGTCGGTGGAGTTCTGGCTGTATCTGGTGTTCGCGGCGCTGTTCTTTCTGGTGCGCCGCCGCGGGCTGCGCCTGCTGCTGTCGGCGGCGATCGTGCTGGCCTGCCTGGTGCACTTCCTGCAGCCGATGGACGGCCTGACCCACCGCCCGCTGGCGATGGACGTGCACGGCCTGCCGCGCGGGCTGCTCAGCTTCTTCATCGGCGTGCTGGTCTGGCATGGCTGGACCGCGATCCGTTCCGACAGTGCCCTGCTGCCCTCATGGCTGCAAGGCGCGCTGCAACTGGTGCTGGGGACGCTGGCCCTGCTGCTGGTGGCCCACAAGCCGGCGCTGGGCGCCTGGGTCTATGCGATTCCCTTCGTCTTTGGCCTGTGGGTCTGGAGCCTGCTGCCCGATCGCGGCCTGGTGGCGTGGCTGTTGCAGACCAGGCCCCTGCAGTGGCTGGGCGTGCACAGCTACTCGATCTATCTGGTCCACGTCACGGTGCTGACCTTTTTCGACTGGCCGGCCCGCAAGTTCGACGGGCCGCTCAAATACGGGGTCGTCATCGCCTTCATCCTGGCCGTCTTCATCACCTCGGCGATCAGCTATCGCTGGATCGAGGTGCCGTGGCGCGAGCGCGGCCGCCGGCTGGCGGCGAAGGTGGAGAAGGGTTGAGGGGCTGAAGGGCTGACGGGCGCGCCGGCTGGAAGGTAGCGCGGGATGGGGGCTGTTGATGGCCGCGGTGCCCCGTGTCCCGGCAGGGACAACGGAGCGCTCGGGGTCAGATCAGGGGGCCCAGTGTCGCCGTGTCATCCAGCGGCAGCGAGCCGTGCTTCCAGAGGCTGCCCGGTGTGGCCCATGCCGCGGGGCTGCCGGAGAGCAAGGGCGACGGCATCGCCTGGCTGCTGCTGGCGCCGGCGCTGGCCGGCTGGATCTCCGGTGTGCTGTCTCCCTCGAACAGCTGCCCGGCCTGCAGGGGGTCATCCGGCAGCCCGCCTGTCAGGTGCTGCTTGGTTACACGGGGAACGTGCAGCTTGCCTTCGGTTACCTCGAAGGTGTGGTCCTGGACCTGATTGTTGATGGGCGTGTTGCCCGGCTTGTTGGGGTCCTGCGTCTGGCCGTCACTGCCAAGCTGCGCCCGTCCCGACACCTCGATGAATGTGAAGCTGCCGCCGGTGTTGGCGCGGCTGTCCCATACCAGCCTGGACAGCTCGTTATCGAGGTGGTCATTGCCCACCACCTGGCCGTTGTAGACGGCGGTCGACTTGCTCAGGTCGGTCGGGTCGTCCTTGTCCAGCAGCCGCAGCGGGTAGTGTCGACTGTACTGCTCGAACTCGACGACGAAGGCATGCAGCCTGCCTGCGGCACTGCCGCCACCGCGGGCCGCATCGTGATGCACGTCGGCCAGCGTGGTGCCCCCCTGAAAGAGGTTGCTGGCCAGGGTGCCGCCTTCGATGTCATTGTCGATGTGCAGCAGCTTGCCGCCCAGCTGTGCGGCACGTGCCCGCGCCTCGTCCTTGGTCAGCCCCTCGGCGACCTGCACGATCTCGTAGGCGGTCATGTCCTGGCCGCTGTAATCGATGTAGCGCCGGCCGTTGTTTGTGAGGAAGGCCTGCACTTCCTGGCTGGGCTCGATCCGGAACCAGCGCTGGTCATCACCCGCGCCCGCCCGGGTGGCCAGCATGTGTTCGCCAATCAGAGACACGCCGTCCAGCCCCACCGTCAGGGCCGTGCTGTGGGCTGTCGTGCCGGCCCCTGTGTTGACGGAATGGACGGGCCCCGCTTCCTGGAGGGTGATGGTGCGCTCGGGCGTGCCGGTGATGACCTGGCCGGCCGTGTCCAGGGCCTCGAAGCGGAAGCTGCCGCTGTCGCCCTGTGCGCTGTCCCAGAACACCTTGTCGTAGTCCGCGCGGTCGATGAGGCTGCCGGCGTTCAGGCGGGTGATGTTCCCGTCCTTGTGCAGGTACAGCGCGGACTGGGCCGGGTCAAGGTCGAAGGCTTCGTTCACGGCCGTGATGCGCACCTGGGCCGGACTGGTCTGTACGTGGTTGCCATCGAACAGTGCACGGTCGATCTGCACGGGCTGGTTGTACGCGGTGCGCTGTGTTACCTGGCTGTCCGGGTAATCGGGGCCCTCGACCAGCTGGATCGTGATCGTGTTTCCAGTGCCCAGATAGGGGCGGCCATCGGTATGAAGTGGCGTGAACGTGAACGCACCGCCCTGGTCGTTGGCGGCATTCCAGTAGATGCGGTTGAAATCGCTGGCGTTCACGATCCGCGTGCTGCTGGTGCCCGTTGTGCTCAACAGGCGCTGCGAACCATCATCCTGCAGGATGTAGAGGCTGGGGCCGTGCGAGTTGTTCAGGCCCTGGGTGATGGCCGTGATCCGGATGGCGGCTGGTGCCAGCGACGGATTGGTGCCTGCAAAGACGGTTTCACTCAGGTGCACGGTCTGGTCGTGCCCGGCGGACAGCGTCTGGTTGGTGCTGCGGTAGGCCGGCAGCGGGGGCAGCTCCAGAGCTGTCAGTGTCTGTAGCGGAAGGCCTTCGATGGGGCGACGCTGGGCATCCAGGGCCATGAACTGGACCGTGCCGCCCTCGTTGCCGGCGGCATTCCAGCGCAAGCGGCCGAAGTCAACCCTGGCAATCTCATCGTCGACGCCAACCGGGCGGCTGGTGCCGGTGCTGCTGTTGGCCGGGTCCAGGCTGAGGGGAGAGCTGCCCCCGGTGCTGTTGATGCTGACGATGCGGATGAAATCCGGCTGGAGATTGGAGTTCGTGCCGCCCAGGGCACGGGAGTTGAAGGTGGCTGCGCCATCCTGCGCGAGACGCATGATCTGCCGGCTGGGGTCGTACACCGGCGCCTGCGGCGATTCGTACACCGACACCTGCTGTGCGGTGGTGCCGATGATCGGCTGACCGTGTGCGTCCAGGGCCTCGAAGTGCAGGCTGCCGCCGTTGTTGTGGGCGGCGTTCCAGCGCAGCTTGCCCAGGTCGGCCTGCGTGATGATCTGGTTGACCTGGACGGCCGTGCCGGTTTGCGGGCCGGGGCCATCCGGGTCGAGCATCAGGGCGTCGCCGCTGCCGCTCGGCTGGCTGGGCGTGATGGCGGTGATGCGCACGCTGGCGGGCTGGCGGGCCGGGTCGGTGCCGGCAAACAGGCTGGCATCCAGCAGTTTGCTGCCCTGGTGGGCCACCCCCACCTGCGGGGAGTCGACCGGGTAGGCCGGTGGTGCCCCCGACTCCTGGATGGTGATGTCCTGCTGGCGGCCATTGGGGATCAGCCGGTGGTTCTTGTCGAGCGGATGGAAGGTGAAGTGGCCGCCGCTGTTGGTCGAGGCATCCCAGCTCAGCTTGCCGAAATCGGCGGCCGACAGCACCATCGAGCCGCCTTCGAGCGGCACCGGCCGTTCGGTCGGCAGGCCACGGTCGATCAGCAGGGCGGGCCGGGCCGGATCGGTGTCGCCCTGTTCGCTGATCTGCTGGATCCAGACGGCGGCGGGAGCCCGTGCCTCGTCGGTGCCGACGAACAGGCTGCGGTCGAAGTGCAGGACCTGATCGTGGCCGACACGCAGCGTGGTGTGGTAGTCGGCATAGGCCGGCGGCAAGGGGGGCAGTTCCAGCACGTTCACCTGTTGCTGGCCGGCGCCGATGATGTTCTCCCGGTTCTGGTCCAGGGCACGGAACAGCAGGCTGCCGCCATCGTTGTGCTGGCTATCCCAGCTCAGGTGGGCAAAATCCGCCGCGGCGATGACGCTGCCCTGACCGATGGCCAGCTGACCGCCCTGGCCCCGGTGCAGCACCAGGGGCGACTGGCCGGCCGCCGTGTCGTTGGTGACATTGAGCTGTTCCACCCGGATGAAGGCGGGGGCGGTATGGGGTGTGTCGCCGATGAACAGGCGGGCATCCAGGGTCTGCACGGAATCGTGCGCTACCGAAACATCAGTACGGTAACTGGATGGATAGCTGGGCGCCGGCGGCGATTCGTAGACCCGCAGCTGCTGTTCGCCGGCACCGGGAATCTCGTGGCGGAGGCCATCCAGCGGCACGAAGCGGAAACTGCCGCCGTCGTTGTGTTCGCTGCGCCAGTGCAGGCGGGGCAGATCAGTGATGGCAATCTCGCTGTCGACCCCGATCGGCGTGCCCTGGCCCTGGCCGTCGGCGGGCCTGAGATAAAGCGGGCTGACGCCGGGTTCCTGGTCGTTGCTTTCGTCGATGGCGGTGATGCGGATGAAGCGGGTGGAGTCCGACAGCGTGCCGTCCGAGGCACTGACCACCCCTTGCAGCTGCGACAGGGCAAAAGCGGTTTCACCGTTGTGGCCGACCTTGGTCGGCGTGTTGTGCGGCGAATAGTGGGGCGCCACCGGCGATTCGTGGATGCGGATCGTCTGTGTGTCGGCACCGATGATGGCGATCTCGCCGGGCCCCAGCGCCACGAAGCTGAAATGGCCGCCGTCGTTGGTGCTGCTGTCCCAGCGCAACTTGTCGAAATCGGCCTGGGCGACGACATCGCCGTGTGCCAGCCGGCGTGCGCCCTGGGTGCCCTCATCGACGTACAGGGCCGAGTGGCTGTGGTCGGTGTCGGCGTCTTCCTGCACGCGCTCGATGCGGATGAAGGCGGGCGCCCGCGAGGGATCGGTACCGGTCAGCAGGGTGGGGGTGATCGCCAGGGTCTGGTCATGGGCCACCGACAGCGTGCTGTCGCCCTGGCCATAGTGCGGCACGGGCGCGCATTCGTGGATGCGATAGTCCACCGGCGAGGCCCCGACCACGGGGGCACGGTCACTGTCCAGCGGAATGATGCGGAAGCTGCCGCCTTCATTGCTGGCGGTCTGCCAGCTCAGCGCGCTGAAACCGCTCAGGGGGATGACGTCGCCGTGGCTGACGGGTTTGGAGCTGCCGTCGCGATGGTGCACGCGCAGCGCCGATTCGCTGCTGGCCTGGTCATGCTGCTCGCTGATGTTCTCGATGCGCACGAAGCGCACCGGATGCCAGCGGCCGAACACCTGCTCGCGGGTGTAGCGCAGTTCGCCGTCGTGGGCGACGGGGATTTCCCGGGGCCCTTCATATACGGGCGCCTGCTGCGATTCGTGTACGGTGATGGTGCGTGCGGCACTGCCGGCGATGGGCACGCCCTGCGCGTCCAGTGCGCTGATGACCAGCCGGCCGCCGTCGTTGACGGCGCCATCCCAGTGGAGCTTGTCGAACAGGCCGGACGGAATGTCCTGGCCGGCTTTCAGGTAGATGCGCGCGCCCTGCCCATCGATGAAGAACAGCGGCGACAGGGCGGGAAGGCGGTCGCCGTTTTCATGAATGGCATCGATGCGGATGCGCGCCGGCTTGTGGGCCGGATCGTTGCCGGCGAACAGCTCGGCGGCCAGCAGGGCAGCCTGGTCGTGGGCCAGGCGGGCCACGGCCGGTGCGGCGTAATCCGGGGCCGGGGGCGATTCGTGCACCCGGATCTGTACCGGCGTGCTGCCGACGATCGGTGTGCCGTCATCCAGCACGGCACTGAAGCTCAGCGTGCCACCGGCGTTGCCGCTGGCATCCCAGTGCAGGCGCTGCACTTCGGCCTGCGACAGGATCTGGCCGGCCTGCACGGCGCGCCCGTCCAGCAGCAGCGTGTGGCTGCCCGGCGTTGCCTGTTCCGGGGTGATGGCATCCACCCGGACATGCGCCGGCTGCTGCGCCGTGCCCAGGATGCGGCTGGGCTCCAGGGCCAGCAGGCCGTCATGGGCCACCACCTGCGGTCCGCTGGGCGCCCCGCTGTAATCCGGTGGCAGCGGGTGTTCACGCACGGTGATCGTGCGGGAATCCGAGCCGGCGATGGGCAGGCCATCCGCATCCAGTGCGCTGAAGACGATCTGGCCGCCGGTGTTGCCGGCCCCATCCCAGTGCAGCCGGCCAAAATCCTCCTGGGCGATGGGCTGGCCGGTACGCAGGAATTCCTTCTGGCCATCATCCCTCAGCAGGTACAGGGCCTGCTGGCCGGGGCCGGTGGCGCCCTCTGGCCGGATCGCGTCGAGGGTGATGAAGGCCGGGCGGGTGGCCGGCTGGGCGCCCTCGAACAGGGCTGCATCGAGGCGCAGGACCTGGTCATGGCCCAGTTCCTGCGTGGCCGGCGCCGAATAATCGGGGGCAGCCGGCGACTCGTGCAGGCGGATGCTGTGTGAAACCGGCTGGCCGCTGGCCGACAGGATCGGCCGGCCTGCCGCGTCCAGCGCAGTGAAGTGGAGGGTGCCGCCGGCACTGTGTGCGCCGTGCCAGCTCAGCTTGCCGAAGTCGGCAGCGTCGATGACCTGACCTTCCTGCACGGCCACCGGCTCGTTGCCGCCCGGGCCATCGCGGTCCAGCGTCAGCAGCGGGCCGCTACCGGGCAGGCGGGCGACGATCGTGTCGATGCGGATGGCGGCCGGCTGCTGGGCCGGCTGGGTACCGCCGAACAGCTCGGGCGCCAGGGCCTGGTCGGCCTCGTGGGCCACGATCAGGGTGGGCGGCTGCGACGGATAACCCGGGGGCTGCGGTGATTCGTGGATGGTGATGGTTTGCGGCGTGGCACCGAGGATCGGCGTGCCATCGGCCAGCACCGGCACGACACTGAAGTGGCCGCCCTGGTTGCCGATACTGTTCCATTGCAGCGCCCGGGCCTCGTCGGCGCTGAGGATGTCGCCGGCCTGTACGGGTCTGCCGTTGACGCTCAGGGGCTGGTCGCCGTCCTGGGCATCCTCGGAATGGATGGCCTGCACGCGCACGTGGCTGGCCGTGTGGCTGCTGCCCAGCAGGCGGGCGGCATCCAGCAGCACGGTGCCGTCGTGCGCCACGGTCTGCGGGTCGGTGGGCACCCCGCTGTAATCGGGTGCCTGCGGGTGTTCGTGAATCTGCACCACCTGCTCGGTACTGCCGGCCAGCGCGCGCCCGTCGCTGTCGCTGGGCACGAAGCGGAAGCTGCCGCCCTCGTTGCCGGCTGCATTCCATTGCAGGCGCAGGAAATCGGCAAAGGGCACTACACTGCCCACCGCCAGCGGCTGCGGGGCCCCGGCATCCGGATCGCTGTTGGTGCCGGGGTCGGCCGTACCTGTGCGCGGCAGCCGCTGCAGGGCGCCGGAGGGGGCGCCCGGGTTGCCATGCTCGTCGATGGCGGTGATGCGGATGTACTCGGGCTTGCGGCTGATGTCGGTACCGGTCAGGCGCAGCGGATCGATCTTCAGCGTGCCGTCGTGGGCCACGGCCAGGGGGCGGTCGGTGGCGTAGAGCGGCAAGGCCGGGTCTTCGTTGATGGTGATGGTCTGCTCGTCGGCCCCCAGAATCGGGGTCCGCTCGGCATTGGTGGGCACGAAGCGGACCTGGCCACTGTTGCCGATGGCGGCATCCCACGACAGCTTGCCAAAATCCGCCTGGGCAATCCACTGGCCGACGCTGACCGGCTGGCCGTCCAGCCGCAGCGGGGCTTCAGCGCCCGGGGCGCCACCGCTGCGGGCGTCGATGGCCTGGATCAGCACGCCGGCCGGTTGCAGGGCCGGCTCGCTGCCGGCCAGCCGAATCGCCGGGATCAGCAGCGCCTGCTCGTGTGCCACATGGAGCGTCGGTGCGGCCGGATCGTAGACCGGCGGCGCCGGGTGCTCATCGATGATGACCTGCTGCTCGGGCACGCCGTTGATGACCGCGCCGTGTGCATCGAGGGGGACGAAGCTGAAGCGGCCGCCGTCGTTGCCCTGGGCGTTCCAGCGCAGCTTGTCGAAATCGTCCAGCGTGATGATCTGGCCCACCGACACGGCCTCGGTGCGCGGCTGGCCATCGACCATGCGCTCGATCAGCAGCGCCGGCGCATCGGCCGATTCGGCATTGATCGAGGTGATGCTCTCGATGCGGATCTGCGCCGGCGCGTGCTCGGGTGTCTTGCCGGCAAGAATTTCGGCATCGATGATGATGCTGCCATCATGCGCCACCGATTTGGTGACGTTGCTGCTGCTGTAGTCCGGCGCCACCGGCGGTGGGGCCGGGTGTGGCGGCGCAGGTGGCTGCGGGGCCGGTGGCTGTGGCGCTGGTTGCTCGGGCGCTGGCGCCGGTGGCGGAACGGGCGACGGGGCCGGCATGGGTGCCGGCGAGGGGGCAGGGCTGGGCGCTGCCTCGGGAGACGGGGCAGGGGACGGTGCGGGGGAAGGTGCCGGGGTGGGAGCCGGCGTCAGGGGGACATCGTCCGCAGGGGCCGGCCTCTCCAGACCGAGGCCGTCGCTGGACGGTGTCGGCGCGGCCCTGTCACCGCGGTGCTTGCCGCTGCCGACGGCGATCACACCCGCCAGACCGGCCAGACCCGCTGCCATCTGCAAGGGGCTGGGGGGCTGCGGAAAATCGTTTATCAGGCTGCCGAACGCCCCGGCGCCCTGGTGCGCCGGCAGCGCGCTGTCGCTGCCCAGGTGAGGGGCCGCCCCTTCACCCAGGCCGGTGGCCCCAATGGCCCTGGGGCTGGCCGTCACGCTGCCCTGGGCCGTGTGGTCGGCCAGTTCTGTCCAGGCCAGGCCGTCATCCTGCGCCAGCAGCGGGGCTTCATCGTCGTCGTCATCCTGGTCACGCACGACACCATACTGATAATCTGGCAGTGCCTCTTCATTCCGTCCGCCGGTCGAGGCCGATGGCAGACGGCCTGCGGTCGTCATCGGGGATCTTCCGGGCAGAGGGCGGCCAGCCGCCTGGGGAGCAGGCGACACCGGCAGGCCATCGGCAGAGGGCTGGATGGAAGCGTCTGGCGTGTGCGTGTTCATGATGGAAGGAGAGGGCGGGACGTACCTCGCCCCAAGGGTCCTGGCCATTATGGGGAAACGCAACGCATACTTTTTGGCCGGTGGGGCCAGCGGTCGAGGGCATCCGTCGGGCGTCGGCCCCCGTGTGGGATCTCACGGCGCTGCCGGATGGGCACTGGCCGGACATCGGCAGGGCAGTGGCAGGAGGGCGGCAGGACACCGGCAGGACGGGGGGCCCGAGCCTTCGTCCGGCATGGGGGCACGACGCACGGCGTTCCCCAAAAAAAACGCCCCACTCGAATGAGCGGGGCGTTGCGGCCAGGGAGGTGTCCCTGGCCTTGGCCTGCCAGCCGGAATCCGGATTTACGGATTCGGCGTCGGGTTGATGCGGATCATGCGACCCTTGGACGGCACGCCTTCCTTGTTCAGCGCAAAGACCATGTAGTAGCCCGGCGGCGTCAGGTACTTGTTGGCCGGCAGCTGGATGTCCAGCGTGTTGCCGTTGGCCGTGAAGTCCAGTTGCAGGAAGCGCTGGTCCATGTCGAAGGAGTGGGTGACGGCACCGGTCTTGATGAGCGTGACCTTGCTGATGTCAGCCGCATCCGGCGAGCCCACATTGAACTTGGACCCCGGCTCGACCACCATCGCCAGTGCACCGTCGCTACCCTCCAGCGTCGGGCGGGTGGCCAGCGTGCCGTCGGCATTGAACAGGTAGCCGGGGCGGTAGATCTGGGCGTTCAGGTTGTGAACCGGGCCCGGGGCACCACCACCCGAGGACAGCACCGAGCCATCCGGCAGCAGCAGCGTCAGGCTGTGGTACAGGCGCTGGGCGGCAAACTTGCCGGCATCGGTGAAGGTGCGCGTCTCGGGGTTGAAGATCATGGCGTCATAGTTGATTTCGCCAGCGTCTTCGTTGATCGGCTCGACCATGTCGAGCAGCAGGTTCTTGGTGGAACCACCCGAGATCAGCACATTGCCATCCGGCAGCATGGTGGCGCTGCTCCAGTGATAGATCTTCTTCAGCTTGGGCAGGTCGGTGAGGACCGGCTTGTCGCCGTTGATGTCGATCAGCGTGGCATGCGGTGCCGAACCACCGAATTGCAGGATCAGGCCCGGACGGACCATGACGGTGGCCGAGGTGGCCGACCAGCCACGGTAGAAGTCGGGATCCTTGGCGGCTTCGGCGGGATCGCTGTGCGGGATGTCCCAGTGCGCACCAAACATCTTGATGGCGCCCTTGCCCTTCGGATCGACCTCGTACATGTAGTGCGGATCGAAGCCGAAGATCTTGCCGTTGGGGGCGACGAAGTTGCGCGGGTAGTTGTTGTCGAAGTAGTTGCCCGTGGCCCCACCGTTGGTCTTGTAGGTGGCCAGCGTGTCGATGCCATCCAGCAGGCGGAAGGTGCCGTCGAGGTTGCGGACTTCGGGGTGCTTCTCGCCACTGGTGCCGCCCTGGATGTAGATCTCGCCACTGGGCAGCGTGGTGCTGGAGCCGTACCAGCGCGGCAGCTGCATCTGGTTGGCTGCCGGCTTCAGGCTGTTGTCGACCGGGCTGAACAGGTTGACGTCCTTCACACCGGTGTTGGTGACCTTGCCGTTCTTGAGCAGGTCGCCACCGAGGATCAGCAGCTCACCCGTGGTGGGCACCAGGATCTGGGCCGCGCAGAACAGGAAGGTGTTGGTCTGGTTGGGCAGCAGCATGTGCGAATCGGCGGCCACACCCAGGGTGGGATCCCAGACGTCGTAGTAGAAGGTGTTGCCGGCCCGGATGCTGTAGTCGACGCCGAAGGTCATCACGCGGCCATCGGGGGTGAGGGCGGCGTGAATGGCGATCACCGGCCAGTCGAACAGCGGCGTCCAGGAACCCTGGCTCTTCAGTTCGGGCGAGGGGGTGGGGGCATCGAGGCGGGTGACACCCGTGCCACTCTGGGCCTGTGCCGTCGGTGGCACGGCGCCGCCCAGACCCAGACCCGGCGCGGGCTTGCCGTTGGCGATGGCGCCGTTGGTACCGTTGTTGTCGGTGACCTGGGCCGGCGGATTGTTGGGCGTGGTCGCGCCAGGCGTGGCGGTACCGGCATTCTGGCCCGACGGCGATGCGCTGACGGAGCTGTCGGAATTGCTGCCACCGCCGCCGCATGCTGCGAGCACGGTCAGCACCGCAAGAGATGCGAGCTTGAAAGAGGGCGTAGAGACTTTCATGGCGATCTGTCTATCCGATCAAGTGAAAAACGTCCCACCACACGTCGCTGCCCGCTCGTGGCGAGCAGCGTCCTGCACGGTGCGAATGGAAAAGAATCCGACAGAAACGACTGCATTCATAATGAGGTCATCCTGCCATTCGTCAGCGGAAATCATCCGCTGTTTTGGTCATTGTCACATTAAAAAAATGCACAATCCAGCAAAGTGACTCCGCATTTCTGATGAAAAAAATTCTAACGAAGGCGTCCACGATCAAGAATGGGCCGCTCAAACCGTGAAGAGGGTGTGCTTGGCAGGGCAAGTCTGCGCTGCATTGCACAAGTTGTTGAAAAGAAACGGTTTTAGTAACCTGGCCACGAAAGAGGCCGCCGATGGGGCAGACACGGATCGCCACATACTTCACAATTGGACACAGCTGCGGTCTCCCGGGTGTAGCGCGCCGTCACCACGGATCATGACCAAACGTAACAAGGCTGAGGGCTTTTGTCGGATAAAACCAGCCGCCAGATCGGGTGGGGCTGGCAGAAAATCCGGAAAAATTCGCCAGGCATGGGCGGATATCCGCCGGGCATGGGCTGCTGGACGGCAGGAGGGGGTGGATACGGCCTGAAAATGCGCTGAAAAAGGGGCCGCCCCCGCGAAGCCATGGGGGCTTGGGCGGGGGCGGCGGGGCCTGCGCGTGGCCTGGAACGGCCTGGATCAGATCAGGCCGTCAGAGACGCTGTCGTAGGGCTGGTGTCCGGCCAGCAGTGCGTTCACCGCGTGGGAGGGGCTATAGAAACCCTGCTCGGTGCCAGGGACGGTGCCGGGCTCGCCGCCGGCCGCGGCCGTGATGGTGGTGTCGGGCTGGTTGTCCGTCTGGGCGCTGCTGTTGGGCTGTAGGCCGGCCTGGTTGCCCTGCGCTGTACTGGGCTGGCCGTTCGCCTGCCCGTCAGGGGGGCTGGTGTGCCCGCCGGGCTGATCCTGTGAGCTGTCCACCGTGCTGGCCGTCACCCGATTCGGGTCGTCGCCGGGGGCATCGGTCTGGGCGGCATCATCCACGTTGCCGTTGCCGTTGCCGTTGCCGGTGTCAGTGTCGCTGGCGTCTGCCTGGCCATTGGGACTGTCGCCTGCCTGGCTTTCGCGAATGGTGTCAGGCTGGCTGTCGGGTTGGCCTTTGCCGGGGCTGTCGGGCTGTTGGCCGGTCTGGCCGTCTTGCGCTGTATTGGGCTGGCCGTCGGCCTGGGCCGCGTCATCGCGCAGGGCGTTGTCGTCCTGTTCCGAGATCTGCACCCGGATGCTGGGCGAGCTGGCGATGGGGTTCCTGTACTCGTCCAGGGCCTGGAAGCGGAAGCTGCCGGCGATGTTGTGGGTGGAATCCCAGAACAGCTTGTCGAAGTCGCCCGATGGCACAGCCAGCAGATCGTCTGCGCTCAACGGGGTTTTCTGGTCGCCGGCTTCATTGCCCCGGTAGAGGACGGGGTGATCGTCCGCCTGGTGGTTGGCGCCGATGGCGCTGACCTCGGTGATGCGGATGAAGGCCGGCTTGTTGACCGGCGGGATGCCGTTGAAGATGCCGTTGTCGAGCACGCGAAAGCCGGTGGTGCCCAGCGGGAAGCTCTGGGAGGCCAGGCCGTTGCCCGGGTAGCCGGGCGCGGCCTGCTGCTCATGGATGGTTATGGTCTGGACTGCACTGCCGGCGATGGGCTGTTTGTGCTGATCCAGCGCCTGGAAGCTGAAGCGGCCGCCCGTGTTGGTGCGGGCATCCCAGCTCAGGTGGCCAAAGTCGTTGAAGGCGACGACGTCACCCACTTTCAGTTCGGCGCTGCTCAGGCCGGCGCGTGCCACCGTCAGGGCGCTGTGCCCGGTATCGCTGTCGGCCGTTTCGGTCACGTCGGTGATGCGGATCCAGGCCGGGGCCTTGGCGGCATCGGCGCCATCGAAGAAGACGCGATCGATGGCGGCCGTGGTGCTGTCGTGGGCCACGGTCTGCCGGGCAGGCTGCTGGCTGTAATCCGGCGCCTCGGGCAGCTCGTAGACGGTGACGGTCTGAACCTTGCCCAGGTGGTTGCCATGCTGGTCGAGGGCGACGAAGCTGAAGCTGCCGCCCCGGTTGTCGGCCGTGTGCCACTGGATCTTGCCCAGATCCGCTTTCTGGAGGACGTCGCGCGCCTTCAGCCCTTCGGGCGTGCCGTCGGCATCAAGCCTGACCAGGGCAGAGCGGGCCGGGTCGGTGTCATCGATTTCGTGCACGCTGATGATCTTGATGCGGTCGGGGGCCCGCTCGTCGGCGTCCCCCTTGAAAACCGGTGCCGTCAGGGGCAGCACGTCATCCCGGGCGATGCCGTAGATCTGCTGGCCATCGTTTGGATAGGCGGGCGGTTTCGGCTGTTCGTACAGGGTGATCGTCTGCTCGGGCGCGCCTGCGATGGGCTGCTGCCGGGCATCGAGGGCGATGAAGCGCAGGCTGCCACCGCTGTTCTGCTTGCTGTTCCAGTGGAGTTTGTCGAAGTCGAAACGATGAATGATCGCTCCTTCGTCCACGGCCCTTTCCTGGCTGGTGCCCAGGTGCAGGATCAGTGGCGACTTGGCGTTGCCGGTGTCGGGGGCGCCGTTTTCCTCGACGCCCACGATCTTGATGAAATGGGGCTGCCTGCCCAGGTCCACGCCCTGGAAGAGGCGGGCGGGCAGTTGCCTGATCCAGTCCTGCGGTACTGAAAATTCGGGCTTCTCGACGTTGTTGCTGTAGTCGGGGCCCTCGTAGGGCGGCGGGGCAGGGGGCGTGGCCGGCTTGTCCGGGGCGGCTCCGTGGTCCGGCGACGGCGTGTCGGTGGCGGGCGGCTGGCCGGGGGCGGTGGCATCACCCTGCGCACCTGGCGGCGTTGGCGTGGCCGGTGCGGGCGGCCGGACAGCGGCCGATTCGGTGATCGACAGCGTCACCGGCGTCGAGCCGGGCACGGTCTCGGCGGCGCTGCCTTCGTCGGTCAGCACGGCCTGAAGCCGGATGGAGCCCACCCGGTTCTGGTCGCCATTCCAGACCAGCCGGTTGAGGTCGGCGGCGCGGATCGTCTGCCCTTCGAGAATCGGCGTGACCTGGCCGTCTGCCCCCTGGATGCCCAGGGGCGACTGGTAATCGTTGTACTCGATGACGAAGTGCGAGAGCGTCCCGGGCGTGGCATCGTGCGAGTGGATGCCGTCCTGTGGGCCGCCGGCACGCTTGACGGCATCGTGGCTGGCGTCGGCACCGGGCATCCGGTTGCCGCCAAACCAGGCCCCGTGGGCCGCCAGATGTTCGCCGGCGGCGCTGGTGTCGTCGTCGGTGGGGCCCAGCACGCCGAACAGGTTCTGGCTCAGCCAGCGCAGTTCGTCGGCGTCGTTGATCTCCAGCAGCTTGCCGCCCATGGCGGCGGCACGCTGGATGGCATCGGCGCGGCTGATGCCGCCGTCGACCCGGATGACTTCGTAGGCGGTGAGCTGGGGCGGGCTGGCGGTTGCGCGGGCGTCGTCGCCCTCGGCCTTCACCAGCATCCTGAGGGTCTTGCCGGTGCTGCCGCCCGGTGATGATTCGGTGCCATAGCGGATGACCCGGGCTTCGGGGTCTGTCCCGTCGGCGGCGAGGATGCGGTCGATGCGCACATACTCCAGCTCGACGCCCGCCACCGCCGCCTGCCGGAAAGAGGCGGCGCTCAGGCGGGTGAGGCCCTCCACGGCCACGTGGGGCGCGTCGGCCTCGCCCTGGGCGATGGCCGGGCCGCTGGGCTGTGGGGTGTGGTGGGATGGCGTCTCGCCGCCCTCGGCGGGGCTATCGTTGCGGCCTGCGGCGGGCGTGGACGGTTCGGTGCGGGCCGGTGGCTTCTGGGCCAGCGGGGATGGGCCGTGATGCGCTCCGGCGGGGCCGGCACCCTGGCCGCTGCCCGCGCCGGCCGCGGCCACGGCCACCATCCCCAGCACGCCCCCGGCGATGGCCAGCGGGCCGAGGCCGGCGCCTTCGCTCAACATGATCTCGTCGCCGGCCAGGGCCTGGGTCTCGGCCGATGCGGGCACGGGCTGCGGCCGGCTGCCGGCATCTGCCAGCAGCACGGCCTCGTCCGTGGGCTCGGCCTGGGGGGCCGATGACCGTGTTTCGTCATCGTCCAGCAGGTGGCTGCCGGAGTGAGGGGGCGCCTTGAGCGGCTGCTGGGCAGCCCCGGCATCGGCCTGGGACTGAAGGTGGGCGTGGGGCATGTGGGCAGGACGCGGTTTTGCCATCGTGAACAATCTCTCGGGAAAGGTTGTGGTGCCGGGGCGCCGGCATCAGCGGCACGGAAAAAAGGGGCGCACGGCTGGCGCTGTGCATGACGACCGGGCGCGATGCGCGGGGTCATGGCAGGGGGGCGGTGCGGGCGCAGGCAGGAGCGTGCCCCTGTTGCGCCGGCAAGACACGGCCGGAGGGCGCGAATGGTCGCTGGCGGCTGCTGCATGCCATGCGGCGGGCGGCTGCTGTGAAATAGTTCCGCACGGTAGACAGGGCCGTCTGGATGGCGTGCGGACGCAAAGAAAACGGGCCACGTCCCGAAGGAAGTGGCCCGTTGAACGGGGCCGCCGGGGAGCTTGCGCCTGCCGGCGGGCGCCAGGTGCCTGGAGGGCACCTGGGGGAGGGGGCTTAGATCACCGGGTTGTTCAGGTCCTCGGTGCCCAACAGCGCGCTGAGGTTCTGACCGCCGTCGAAGGACTTGGCCACCACCTCGCCGGCTTCAGCCTTCTCGGTGATGTTGATGGTCTTTTCCTTGGCACCCTCTGCCTGCTCATTGCCATCGATAGCCGTAACCTCGACGAACTTGATGGTGCCGCCGTTGTTGAACATCGAATCCCAGCTCAGCTTCTCGAGCTTGTCGGCAGCGATGATCGCACTGGTCTCACCCACCACCACCGGGTTTTTCTGAGCCGGGCTGTCCCCTTCCACCAGCAAACCGGGCTGCTGGGGTTGTAGTTGGCGAACTCGACGACATAGGCAGAGGCCTTGCCCGTGGCCGCTTCAGCATCTTCAAAACTGAAGTTGTCTGCTTCGGTACCGGTCGAGAAGATCACCTCCTTGTCAGCTGCACCTGTGGCGAGGTTGTCAGACGGGTTGGTGAACCAGGCGCCTTTGGTGACGTCTCCACTGGCGGCCTCAAGATTCAGTTTGCCCATCAGATCGGTCGATGCCTTGATCCAGTCGAGTTCTGCCTGATCGCTGATCTCGAGCAGCTGACCACCCATCGCCTTGGCTGCTGCCTTGGCATCCTCCAGCGTGATGCCCTCCGCACCCGCCTTGATGACCTGGTAGGCGGTCTTGGTGACATTGTCGTCCTGGCCAACGGTGCGGACGATGCGCTCGGCCGCCAGCTCGTCTGCCCGGGGATCGATCGCGGTGATCTTGATGTAGGTCGGTTCGGCCTTGCCTTCAACGCTGTGATCGAACAGGGCTTTCTCGAGTGCCGTGACGGCATTCTTGTCGACCTGCTTGTTCTCGGCCTCTGGCTTGTAGGCGGTTTCAGTAATCGTCACCGTCCGTTCGATCGCGCCCAGGTGGGTATTACCCTGCTCATCGATCACCGAAATGAACTTGAAGTTGCCATTCTCGTTCTTCGAGCTGTCCCACTTGATCTTGTCGAAGTCGGCGGCTGCGATCACCTGGTTGAGCGTGACCGGATCACTACCCTTCAGCAGCGTGGCAGCTTCCGCATTCGCGCCTTCTCCATTCTTGATCTCGGTGATCTTGATGTACTGGGGCTGGGCTTCGACTTTCGTGCCGTTGAAGAGCGACACGTCGAAGGTGTGGATCTTGTTCTCACGAACGTTTTGTGCCTCGTTCAGCTCGCTGTAGACAGGTGCTTCGCGGTGCTCGTTGATGGTCACCGTCTGCGTGGCCGGTGCATTGGCGAATGCCTCACCATCGGCCTGAACGGCAGTGAACTTGAATGAGCCTCCGTCGGCCATGCTGGCGTTCCAGACGAGCTTGTTCAGTTCGGCCACTTCGATGACAGCGCCTTCCTGAACATTGCCGTCCTTGTACTTCAGCGTGCCCGCATCGGCATTCTCACCGCCACCCTTCTTGATCTCGGTGATCTTGACATGGGTTGCCTTGTCCGTCGCGTGGTTCCCCTCGAAAGCGGCTTTCATGGCTTCGAAGGTGTGGGCCTGCGCGTCATGCGCGACCTGAGCCGTGTGCTGGTTGCCTTCGGCGTAGGTCGGGACCTTCTGTTGCGGCGGAGCGTCTGCTTCCTCGATCGTCATCGTCTGGGCGGCAGGACCATTGGCGATGGGCTGGCCATCAGGCTGAACCGGCGTGAACTTGAACGAGCCACCTTCTGCCTGGGAGGCGTTCCAGACGAGTTTGCTCAGTTGGCTGAGGTCGATGACGGTGTCTGGGGTCACGTTCTGGCCGTCGTATTTCAGCGTATCGGCGTCAGCTGCGTCCGAGGCGTTTTTCTTGATCTCGGTGATCTTGACGTGCGTGGCCTTGGTTGCACCCGTACCTTCGAGCAGGGATTTCTGGGCCTCGAAGCTGTGCGAGGCATTGTCATGCGTTACCGCAGCCTTGATGTCCGACGGGTTGTCGTAGGCAGGTACCTGCTTCTGGCCCGGGTTCTCCTGGTTCTGCTGGCCACCCGGGGTTTGCTGGTTCTGGCCCGTACCGGAGCCTTGCTGTGCGTTGCTGTCAGGCGGAGTTTGCTCGGACGGGGCCTGATTGGCTGCAGGAGGCGCTTCCGTGATGGTGATGGTCTGTGCCTTGGCGCCGGGGATGGCGGTGCCATTCGCGTCAGCCACCGGGACGAACTCGATGGTGCCGCCGTTGGCCAGCGCTGCATTCCAGACGATCTTGTGGAAGAACGTCTGGTTCAAGACGGTCTCGCTTTCACCGTTGACGACTTCGTTCTTGACGCCGTCAGCGGTTTCGAAGACCAGGGCTTTGGTCTTGTTGTCTTCGGAAACGTCCGGCAGTTTGACGTTGGTGATCTTGATGAATTGCGGCGCATTGGCAGCGTCCGACCCCTTGAACAGGTCGGCACTCAGCGTGGCGTCGGTCTTGTCCTGCGCAACCTTGGCAGCCTGGGTGTTGCTATCCGGATAGGTCGGCAGCTTGACGTTGCCACCGGTCGAGCCACCGGTCGAA
>JAUNLD010000002.1:92874-119531 GCA_030532425.1 Lautropia sp.
CACCTTGATTGCCGTTGTCCGGCGAGGTTTCGGTCTCGGTCGTGGTGTCAGTGCCTGCGCCGACGTTCGGGTTGCGGTTGCCGCCGCCGGCGTTGGCGTTGATGATCGGGCGCTGGACTTCGGTCGATTCGGTCACGGTCAGTTCACCCTTGGTGGCGCCGGCTTCCGTGGCCTCTGCGCTGTCAACCACCGAGAAGGAGATCTTGCCGCCCTTGTTGCCATCGGCGTTCCAGACGAGCTTGTCGAAGTCGTCGGCGTTGATCACCTGGCCTTCGGCCACGGGCTTGCCGTTCAGCGTCAGCGGGTGCTGATAGTTGGGGATCTCGACGACAAAGGCGGCGAGCTTGTCACCGGCAGCCTTGCTGTAATCGATATCGGTTGCTGCTTCATTGCGGACCGCGGCGTTGAACTCGCTTGCACCGGTCAGCTTGCTGCCGCCGATCCAGGCACCGTTGCCCACCACATCAGAGCCGAGCAGGTTCCTGAACGAGTCTTTCAGCCAGGCAGCTTCGGCCTCATTGTCCACCACCATCAGCTTGCCACCCATCTTTTCGGCTGCAGCCTCGGCCTCGGCACGGGTGATGCCGCCGGGCACCTTGACAACTTCGTAGGCGGTGAGCTTGCTGCTTTCCTCAGCTGCGGCCGCAGTCGGGGCCTTCAGGCGCGCCGAGCTGGCAGCGCCCTGTGCATCGGCCTGTTCGGGATAGCGAACCATACGGGCATCCGGGTCACTGCCTTCAGCGGCCAGGATGCGGTCGATGCGGATGAACTGCTGGCTGGCATCGGTCTTGCCGGCTTCGGTCAGTTTTGCAATAAAGGCTTCTTTCGACGAAGCCAGTTTGGTTTCGCCGTCGACAGCGACTTTCGGCTCGGCCGCCGAACCTTGGGCGGTGGCCTGGCCGTACTGGGGCTGGACCGGCTCGTCGGTCTTGTTGTCCTGCGGGTTGGTTTTGTCGCCGGTGTCGGTCTTGTCGTCCTGCTTGCCAGGCTGCTGCTGTTGCTGTTGCTGCTGCTGGTTCTGGTTCGGCTTGTTGTTGCCATCACCCAGCGGCGGCTGGCTGCTGTTGTTGCTGCCACCGCCACTGCTGCCGCCGGCTGCGGCGGCGATCACGACTGCGCCCAGCACGCCGGCACCGATGACGGCCGGGCTGACGGCTGCACCTGCGGCAGCACCGCCTTCGGCGGCGGCCACGCTCTCACCTCCGACGGCACCCAGGCTGCTGCCGGCTTCGGTGCCGGCCGCAGCCTTGCTGGCGCTGCTGGCGTCGGCCACGATCTCAGCCTGTTCGGCATCGACGGCCTTGACGTTCAGCTTCTCCAGCTCTTCCGGGCTCATCGGTTTCTTGGAGGCTTTGGCCAGGTCTGCCTTCACGCCTTTGCCGGCCTTGGCCTTGGCAATGGCGTCTTGGTGAGACTGAATCTTGTTGGTACGGGTCGGAGTCGCCATGTGTGTATGCTCTCGATGGGAAATGGAATGCGCTGGATGCCTCGTGCATCAAGGTCGATCGGACAGACAGGCGCCAGATCAGGGTTGATCGTGGGCGGCAACGCGGGTTGCCGGACAGGAACGGATTCCGGGCGCTTGCTTGCGGCTATCTTGCCGATTTGCCGAGGGCGCTACAGCCCAAAGGGCATGGGTGGTAGCTTCCAGCCGCCGGACGTGTCGGTAAAGTGAACAAGTTTGGCGACAAAAGAACATTGCCTGTGGGTCTGGCCATCGAGTGTCTGTCGATTTCGGCGAGGTTCGGCGAGGTTCGGCGACACCACGCGGGTGGTGCCGGTGGTCAGCTTCCTCAAGGGGGCAGGCCATCGATCATCAGCTGGTGCGACGCGAGCGCGAGCATGCGGCACGGCAGCGCAACTACATGGACCTCATCGATCATGACCTGCCGTTCACACCGGCGGAGTTGCAGGGGGCGCACGGCGTTTTCCCAAGGGCCCAGGACGATGGCAACCTGGTCAGAACAGCTGATCGAGCAGGGTGAGCAGCAGGGGCTGCAACAGGGCATGCAATAGGGCATGCCGCTGGATACCGAACATGCCGCATGCCGGGCAGCTGGAGGATGTGTTCCGGCGGCCGTGAACGTGAAAGGCCGGGCAAGCCCGGCCTGGGGAAAGGTGCCGGGCCCTGGGGCCCGGCGGGCTGGATGTCAGGCGTGGATCAACGCCGGCGTGTGGATCAGCTCAGCAGCAGGAGCGGTTCGTGTCGGCTGCCCAGCAGGCTGTCGAGCTGGCTGCCGTCTGCGATGGCGGTGTTGACGCTGCCTTGTTCGGTGATGGTGATGGTCACCTGGCGGGCGCCTTCAACCGGCTTGGCGCTGCTCTCGGTGCTGTCGACGGCGGTGTAGGTGATCTTGCCACCGTTGTTCAGCACCGAATCCCAGCGGATGGTGTCGAAGTGGCCGGCTTCGATGATCTGGCCTTCGACGATGCCGGCCAGTGCACCCCCCTGGCCAGGCTGCTTGAGCGGGCTCTGGTAGTTGTCATACTCGATGACGAAGCTGTTGAGTTTGCCGCCGTGGTCAAAGAGCATGGTCTTGGCGAAAGTGCCGTATTGCTCGCCGTTGGTGGGCAGCTGGTAGGCGGCGATGATGGCACCGTGGTCGGCCTTGTGGGCTTCGGTGTTGCTGGTGGTGGTGGCGCCATCCGAGGGCAGCTTGCCATGGCCGGCCAGCGTGGTGCCGAAGTTGGCCCAGTCGGTCGGGGTGAAGGCGGCACGGCCGCCGGCGGTTTCCCAGTGCCAGCCGGCGTCAGCTGCGTTGGCGCTGGCCTCCTGGCTCAGGCCAACCCACGAGCCTTTGGCCAGGCCGCTGTGGTCGGACGGGGTTTCGCCCAGGCGGGACGAGAGGTTCTGGGCCAGGAATTCGGCTTCGGCCGCATCATTGATGATGAGCAGGCGGCCGCCCAGGCTCTCGGCCTGTGCCTTGGCCTGTTCCCAGGTGATGCCGTCGCCTCCCACCTTGATGACTTCGTAGGCCGTGTGCCGGTCGGCATCACCGGCCTTGTAGTCGCGGTAGATGCGGCCGTCGAGATCGCTGCCTTCTGCCGCTTCGATCTTGTCGATGCGGATCTGCTGGGTGTTGGCAATGCTGTGGCCGAACAGGCTCTTGTCGAGCGTGCTGGCCGGATCGTTGTGGGCAACGCTGGCGCTTTGCCGGCTGGGGTCGGCCGGTGTGTCGGTGGCCGGCGGTGGGGTATCGCCCGGTTGGGGCGTGTTGCCGGTATCGGGTTGGGGGGTGTTGTTGCCGGTGTCGGGTTTTGCAGCCGGCGGTGTGCCCGGCGTGGTGTCGCGGGCGTTGTCGCCTTGCGAGATGTTGTTGGTGTCGTTCTTGTTGCTGGAGCCACCGCCCGCGGCGGCAGCGATGGCCGCAACGCCCAGTACGCCGCCGCCGATGGCCCAGGGGCTGACGCCGGCTGTGGAGGCGGCGCTGCTGCTGGCGGTTGCGGTGGCTGCGGCGCTGGCTGCGCCGTCGCTGCTCACGGCAGCGGGGGCGGTGGTGGCTTCGCTGGCGATGGCTTCGGTACGGGCGCTATCGATGGTCGGGCTGACGACGCTTTGTTCGACGGCTTCGTCTGCCGCAGCCAACTGGATTTCATCATCCAGCTGCCACAGCTTGCCGGAGCGGGCGGCGATGCGCTTGCCGGCGGTGGTGATGGCGTCGTGGTGGGCGGGGGTTGGCGCGGAGAATTTGGTAGCCATGAAGATGTCTCGCATGGTGACGGAGGCGCCTGCAGGGGCAGGCGTCGAAGAGCCGGCAGAAGGGTGCCGGAGCAGTCGATCCGGTGTTGTTTGATGACAACGTTTCGACGGCGCGCATCTTGTCAGCGGGGAAAGGGGGCGGAAAGAACGGGAGATGAACGGTTGGCGGTGGCCGACGAACGGTTTTTTTTGTGAGGGCGGTCACAGGGCTGTTACATGGGGCGGGATGGGCGGCGGGCATGGGGCGATGGGTGGCGCACGCAGGCGGATGGGATAATGGCGGGATGAAGACGATGAAGCTTGCTGCGGTGCAGATGGTGTCGGGGCCGGATGTGGACGCCAATCTGGAGGTGGCCGAGCGCTTGCTGGGGCAGGCGGCGGCGCAGGGGGCCGGGTTGGTGCTGCTGCCAGAGTATTTCTGCCTGATGGGGCGCCATGAGCGTGACAAGCTGGGGATCATGGAAGGGGCCGATGGGCCGCTCCAGCAGTTTCTGGCGGATTGCGCGCGCCGGTACGGGCTGGTGGTGGTGGGGGGGACGGTGCCGCTGAAATCGCCGCGGATCAACAAGGTCTACAACAGTTGTCTGGTGTATGGCCAGGATGGTCGCCGGCTGGGGCGCTACGACAAGATCCACCTGTTCGGTTTTAAGCGTGGTGCCGAGCGTTTCGACGAGGCGGCCAGCATCCAGCCGGGGCGCACGCCGGTGGTGGTGGATCTGCCGGCCGGGCCGGGGGTGCTGCCGCTGCGGGTGGGGCTGTCGGTGTGTTATGACCTGCGCTTTCCTGAACTGTATCGGCAGATGGCGCCGCTGGACCTGATCGTGGTGCCGTCGGCGTTCACCTACACGACGGGGCAGGCGCACTGGTCGCTGCTGTTGCGGGCGCGGGCGGTGGAAAACCAGTGTTTCGTGCTGGCGGCGGCTCAGGGCGGGGTGCATCCGTCGGGGCGGCACACCTGGGGGCAGTCGATGGTGGTGGACCCGTGGGGCACGGTGCTGGCCGAGCAGGCGCAGGGTGAGGGGGTGGTGCTGGCCGAGCTGGATCTGGTCCGGATGGCCGAGGTGCGTCAGGGGCTGCCGGCGCTGACGCACCGGGTGGTGTGATTGCTGCTCCCCATCATTACTGCGTGCAGCGGTGGTGGAGCGGGGACAGAAGGCGTGATAGAGTGCCCGGTTTGGGGGGCTCTGATCGCGGCTGGTGCGGGCGCAGGGGCGCCTTGTCTGGGCGTGTTGCCGAAGGGATATCGAGATGAAGCTGAATGATCTGCATCAGGAACCGCTGGATCTGGCCAAGCGGGTGCTGCTGGAGCCTGGCGGGCTGGACGAGGGGGATCTGGATCGGGCGATGGCGCGGATCTTCGAGCACAAGGTCGATTATGCCGACCTGTATTTCCAGTACAGCCGCAGCGAGGGCTGGAGTCTGGACGAGGGGATCGTCAAGTCGGGCAGTTTCTCGATTGGCCAGGGTGTGGGGGTGCGGGCGGTCTCGGGTGAGCGCTCGGCCTTTGCCTATTCGGACGAGATCAACGAGGCGGCGCTGATGTCGGCAGCTGACGCCACGCGCACGATCGCGCGTGCCGGCCGCCCGGGGCGTAGCCGGGTGGGGGGGGGGGTGGCTGGCACGCCGCACCACCTCTACCCGATGCACGATCCGATCGCGTCGATGGCGTCGGCCGACAAGGTCGGCCTGCTGATGCAGATCGAGGATTATGCCCGGCGCAAGGATCCCCGGGTTAAGCAGGTGATGGCCGGCTTGGCTGCCGAGCACGATGTGGTGATGGTGATGCGTTCGGATGGGGTGCTGGCGGCCGATGTGCGGCCGCTGGTACGGGTGTCGGTGCAGGTGATCGTCGAGCAGGAGGGACGGCGCGAGCAGGGGCACGCCGGTGGTGGCGGCCGTTTCAATCTGGATTTTTTCAGTGATGACCGGATTCGTGGTTATGTCGACGAAGCTGTGCGCCAGGCGCTGGTGAATCTGGAGTCGAGGCCGGCACCGGCCGGGGTGATGAGTGTGGTACTGGGGGCGGGGTGGCCGGGGGTGCTGCTGCACGAGGCGGTGGGCCATGGGCTGGAAGGCGATTTCAATCGCAAGAAGTCGTCGGTGTTTGCGGGCCGGATCGGCGAGCGAGTGGCGGCCAAGGGCGTGACGGTGCTGGATGACGGCACGATCCGTGATCGTCGCGGCTCGCTGAATGTCGATGATGAGGGCAACCCGACGCAGTGCAACGTGCTGATCGAGGATGGCATCCTGAAGGGTTATCTGCAGGATTCGCTGAATGCGCGGCTGATGAAGGTGCCGGTGACGGGCAATGGCCGGCGCGAGTCCTTTGCGCACCTGCCGATGCCGCGGATGACCAACACCTTCATGCTGGGCGGTGACAAGGATCCGGACGAGATTCTGGCTTCGCTGGACAAGGGCCTGTATGCCGTCAATTTTGGGGGGGGACAGGTCGACATCACCAATGGCAAATTCGTGTTCTCGGCATCGGAAGCCTACTGGGTGGAGAACGGCAAGGTGCAGTACCCGGTGAAGGGGGCCACCATCATCGGCAATGGGCCGGATGCGCTGACCCGGGTGACGATGATCGGCAATGATCTGGCGCTGGATCCGGGAATCGGGGTCTGTGGCAAGGATGGCCAGAGCGTGCCGGTGGGCGTGGGCCAGCCGACGCTGCGCATCGAGGGGCTGACGGTGGGCGGTACGGCCTGAGGGCGGTGCTGCCCGGGGTGGCGTTCGGGAAATACCCTTGGGTGTCCACGCACCGGTTGCGGTGCAGCAGATTTGTCGCTACATTAGAGCGTGTCATGGGCTTATCCGTCCCCGCGAAAGCTCCGAGATAAACCGATACCGGACATGTCGATCGTGAACTGCTTTTTCTTTGACAGCTTTTGGTGCCATCCCGCTGGCGGAATGGCTCGGGGAGCTGTTGCCTGTTAGAAAGCAGGGCATGACGACCGAGAACCGCCAGTGCGCAAGCCTGGCGGTTTTTTTTTAGCCACTTTTTCAGGATCCTGATGATGACGCCTTCGACCGATGATCTTCGTATTGTTGCCTTGAATGAACTGGCGCCACCGGCCCACCTGATCCGCGAGTTTCCGGTCAGCGAGGCGGTGGGGCAGCAGGTGAATGACTGTCGGCAGGCGATCCATCGCATCCTGCATGGCATGGATGACCGCCTGCTGGTGGTGATCGGGCCGTGCTCGATCCATGATCCGGTGGCAGCCCGCGAGTATGCGACGCGGCTGATGGCCGAGCGCGAGCGTTTCGCCGACCAGCTGGAAATCGTCATGCGGGTCTATTTCGAGAAACCGCGCACGACGGTGGGCTGGAAGGGGCTTATCAACGATCCCAATCTGGATGGCAGCTTCGACATCAACCGCGGGCTGCGGGTGGCGCGCGAGCTGTTGCTGGACATCAATGCGATGGGGATGCCGGCCGGAACCGAGTTTCTGGACATGATCACGCCGCAATACATCGCCGATCTGATTTCCTGGGGAGCGATCGGGGCGCGCACGACCGAATCGCAGGTGCACCGGGAGCTGGCGTCGGGGCTGTCGTGCCCGGTGGGCTTCAAGAACGGTACGGATGGCAATGTGCGGATCGCGCTGGATGCGATCAAGGCGGCGTCGCAACCCCATCACTTCCTGTCGGTGACCAAGGGGGGCATTTCTGCGATCGTCTCGACGCGGGGCAATGAGGATTGTCATGTGATCCTGCGTGGTGGCAAGGCGCCGAACTATGACCGCTCCAGTGTTGAGGCGGCCTGCCGTGAGGCCGGCAGTGCGGCGCTGGCCTGCCGGCTGATGATCGATTGCTCGCATGGCAACAGCCAGAAAAAGCCGGAGAACCAGGTGCCGGTGGCGCGTGAGGTGGCCGAGCAGCTGGCTGACGGCGACAGCCGGATCTTTGGCGTGATGGTGGAGAGCCATCTGGTGGGGGGGCGTGAAGACCTGGTGGCCGGGCGCACGCCGACCTACGGCCGCAGCATCACCGATGGCTGCCTGGATTGGGACAGCAGCGTGCAGGTGCTGGAGGCGCTGGCCGAGGGCGTGCGCGAGCGGCGCCTGGCTATTGGCCGGGCCAGCTGAGCGTGCAGGCCGGCTGAGCGTTCAGCCCGGCTGGCGTGAGGTGCCGTGCGGGGGCCGGCACTCAGGCACTCCGCGCCCAGGCGCCCAGGCATTCCGGCTTTCCGTCAGGGGGGCGGCCGGCGGGTTGTCGGCCTGGCCCCACGTGGCCTGGCCGCCGGTCGCTTGTGGCCGGGCGGGTGTCGGGCCGGGGAGCCTGCCCCGGGGGCAGGGCGGTATCAAGGGGCTTTGGGTGTTCCGGGCTGCCCCGGGGATGATGTGCCGCCATGAATGATGATGCTGACCTGACCGAGACGATCGAGGATTCCGAACTGCTGGCCATCCTGGAAGATGGCACCTCGCCGCCTGCCGACTGGGCGGCGGCGATGGATGACATGCTGGGCGGTGAGGATGAGGCTGCGGTGATGGCGACGGTGCGTGCGGCACCTGCCGATGGCGCGCCTGGCGGTGTGATGCCCGGTGCGGCGCTGGTGGGGGTGGAGCCGATCACCTCGCCGGCGGCCATGCCCCCGGCCATGGGGGGCGGGACACCGGGTGCCGGGCGGGGGGGACACGCGCAGGGGGCGCCGTCGTCGCCGGAAAGGCAGGCCGCGGGCGCGACGACGATCGGCTCGGGCATCATCCGCATGCAGGGTTTGCGCCTGCTGGGGTCGGGTGTGGGCTTTGCCGAGGACCTGCATCTGCTGCTGGCGCGCACGGCACTGTTTTCGGGGCTGGGTCGCACCGAATCCCGTCTGCTGGGGGCGGTGATGCAGGTCTATGAGGCCGAGACCGGGCTGACCCTGGTGACCGAGGGCGATACGGGCGATTACATGTTGCTGGTGATGCGTGGCCTGGTCGAGGTGACGCGCCGTGACGAGCACGGCATGCCGGTGCAGATTGCGGTGGCCTCGCCCGGGCAGACGCTGGGCGAGATGTCGATGGTGGATGGTGAACCGCGCTTTGCCTCGTGCGTGACGATCGAGCCCTGCCGGGTGGCCCTGCTGGGCCGGACGGCGTTGCTGGCGCTGCTGCGGCGCGAGCCGGCGCTGGGCAACAAGATCCTGCTCAAGCTGGTGAGCCTGCTGTCGGAGCGTCTGCGTGACAGCAGTGCCCAGCTGGTGAATTGCCTGTCGGCGGCGCGTCCGCTCTGAAGGCCGGGCGGTCAGCGCAGCTCGATCGTGCCGCGTGCGTGCAGGCTGATGCTGCTGGTGCCGCTGTCGGTGGGTAATGCCGGTGCCGCGGCCTCGGCGGCCATGCTGCGCATGTAGATGCCGGATTCGGTGTCGCTGCGCTGTTTGCCGTGCATCTGGATGTTCAGGATGCGGTAGTCCTGGTGGCCGAACGCCTTGGCCGTGGCGGCTGCCCGGGCACGGAAAGCCTGGGCCAGCGGTTCGATCAGGCGGTTTTCCTCTTGCAGGCGGCGCTCGTCGCTGACCTGGTAGCTGACACCGTCCAGTTGCAGCGAGGTGGCCAGCTGGCCGGCCAGTTTGCTGATGGCGCTGGTGTCGCTGCCTTGCAGTTCCAGTGTGCCGCGCACCTGCCAGCCGGTGCGCTCGCCTTGCTTGCCCCAGTCGGGCTGTGTGTTGATGCTGCCGGCCGAGGCCTTGACGCCCTCGATGTTGCGGGCGGCCTGCAGGGCATGGTTGATGGTCTTCAGGACCTGCGCGTTGAGTTCGTCGATTTTCTGGCCGCGGCTTTCGGTGGCGAGTACGACGCGCATCTGGTCGTTGGGAATCTGCCGGCTGAGGCTGCTCTCGATCTCGATGACCGGGCCGGCTGCCAGGGGGGTGTCGGCCGATGCGGCCCGGCCAGGGCCGGCGGTGCCGGCAGCAAGCAGGGAGACGGCGAGCAGGCGGGCCGTGAGGGGGCGCCGTGGACGGCAGGCAGGCGCGGGGCGGCGGGCAGAGGTGTTCATGCCGGGTTCCTGTGAGGCGGAGGTGATTCGCAAGCATACGGCATTTGTGCCGCCGGGGCGACCGGGTGTGTCGATGGCGGCACCCTGGCCAGCGCGCAGGCCCGCTGCGCAAGCTGCGTGCGGGGGCTTGTGTCTCGTTCAGCCTTTCCTGCGGCGTGTGCGGAGGGGGTCAGGCTTGCGGGGCAGGCGGATCTCGGCCACCAGGCCGCCGTCGTCGGCGTTGTCGAGATGGATGTCGCCGTTGTGCCAGCGGGCGATGTTGCGGGAGATGGCCATGCCGATGCCCGAGCCGCCACTGTCACGGTTGCGGGAAGGTTCCAGCCGCACGAAGGGCTCGAACACCCGCTCCTGGTCGGCGGCCGGGATGCCGGGGCCGTGGTCGCGGATGACGAGGCGCAGCATGCCGGGGCTGTCGATGATGCGGATCTCGACCGCCTTGCCGTAGCGGATGCCGTTCGAGACAAGGTTGTTGATGGCCCGCCGCAGCATCGAGGGTTCGGTGGGGTAGGCGCTGAGGGCGCGTCCCGACAGCGAGACCGGGTGCCCGGTGTCGTTCCAGTCGGTGGTGATGCTGTCGAGCAGGGCATTGATGTCGACCGGGTAACGCTGGCGCGACTTGCCCAGCTCGGCGAACAGGTCGAGCGAGGAGCCGACCAGGTCTTCCATTTCCTTCAGGTCGTGGATGAACTTGCTGCGCTGTGCCTCGGGCAGCAGTTCGGCGCGCAGGCGCATCCGGGTGATGGGGGTGCGCAGATCGTGGGAGATGGCGGCCAGCAGGCTGGAGCGTTCGATCATGTAGCGGCGGATGCGCTCCTGGGCATCGTTGAAGCTGGCGATCAGGCTGCGCAGCTCGACCGGGCCGGTGGTGGGAATGACGACGGCCTCGTCCTGGGCGCCCATGGGGTTCTTGCCGATGTGGCGTACCGCCCGGTTGATCTGGCGCAACGAGCGGGTAATCATCCGGGCCACTACCAGGGACATCAGGAAGATGATCGCCAGCCACATCAGCAGCCGGGGCAGCAGCGCCTCGATCTGGCTGAGCGGCTCTTGCGGCATGCGCACGAAGAAGACGGCCGAGCTGCCGTCTTCCAGCTCGACCTGGGCCACCACCGAGAAGGTGGCGGGCAGCATGAAGTAAAAGCGTCGGGCCAGCCATTGCTCGAAGGCGTTGGCACTGGGCGGCTCGACCTCGTCGGGGGTTTCGGCCCGGGCGGCACGGGTGATCTCGACGGTGGTCAGCAGCGGCGGGTTCATCGCATCGCGGATGGCGGCGGCGAAGTTCTTCTCGTACTGGTTCAGCTCGATGAAGCCGCTCTCGATCTCGATCGGCTGGTCGGTGAGCTGGATGCGGAAGTCGCTCTTGCCGCCCAGCTCGGTGACGACGAAGCGGCGGGCATCGAGGGGCAGGCGGTTGATGAGGCTGGCGGCACGGGCGATGCGCTGGGCCATCTGTTCGGCATTGAGCCGGTAGATCGAGCTGCCGCGATCGAAGAAGTTGACGAGCAGGCTGGCCGCCTGGGACATCAGCAGGGCGGTGGCCAGCACCAGCACGATGCGGCCATAGAGGGTACCGGGCAGGATCGACATGGACGTGCCTCAGCAGGGGGCACCTGCCCGCCACGGGGGGCAGGGCAGGTGGGGCTGCGGGGGCCGGTGCGGCATCAGCAGATCCGTTCGACGTGGGCGGCCAGGATGTAGCCCTCGTTGCGGATGGTCTTGATGATGCGCGGCTCGCGGGCGTCGTCGTTGAGGCGGTTGCGCAGCCGGCTGATCTGCACGTCGATGCTGCGGTCGAAGGGTGTGGCCTCGCGGCCCAGCGTCATGTCCATCAGCTGGTTGCGGTCGAGCACCCGGTTGGGGTGCTGGATCAGCACGGCCAGCAGCCGGTATTCGGCACCCGAGAGCGGCACGATGACGTTGTCGGGCGAAATCAGGTGACGGGCACCGGAATCGAGTGTCCAGCCGGCGAAGCGCACCTGCTGGGCATCGCCCAGGCTGGGGGGCAGCGTGCGGGTGCGGCGCAGCACGCCCTTGATGCGGGCCAGCAGCTCGCGTGGGCTGAACGGCTTGCCAAGGTAGTCGTCGGCCCCCATCTCGATGCCGATGATGCGGTCGACCTCGTCGGCACGCGCCGTGAGCATGATGACGGGCACGTTCGAGCGCGAGCGCAGCTCGCGGCAGACCGTCAGGCCGTCCTCGCCGGGCATCATCACGTCGAGGACGATGATGTCGGGCTTTTCCTCGTCAAAGACCTGGCGCATCTCGGCGGCGTCTCGGGCCACGGTGACCCGGATGCCGTTCTGGCTCAGGTACTCGGCCAGCAGGCTCCGGATCTCGGCATCGTCGTCGACGACCAGGACATGGTCGGGTGCATCTGCGTTGTGCTGTGTATCCATAAGGTCCATCGGATCGTGGATCGTCCCCTCCCCGAATATTAGTGTATGCGCCCGTTGCAATGGAAACGGAGGCGTGCATTTGTGCTGTGGCGTCTGTCATGCTGTGAGTGAAGGTGTCGGCCACGCACCAGATGACAGCATTCCCTGACAGTCTCTCCCGTGGCGCATTTCTTCGCCGGCAATCCGCATCGGGCTGCAGGGCTTTGGCCCCAGGTGGTTCCCAAACCTTCACGCGGGCCTTTGCAGGGGGCTTGTTGTGTTTCGGCTACCATCGGGGGCATTCTTTCGTCAGGATGGCGCCTTCTCTGGCTGTCTGGGGGCGTCCTGTGTGCCTTTGAGGCGACGGACCGGGGTATGGGTCGGCGCAAAGGTGGTGTTCATCGGGTGACAGTATTTTTTTGCGGCAAGACGGGCGATGGTTGGGGCTGCCCCCACCGCAGGCCGAGCAATCGGCTCCGTGCATGCCGTGTGAGGCGAGGCCCTGTGTCGGAACTGTACCGATACGGTTTGCCCGCCCATCCTGTCCCATCGGTTTTTCTCCATGAGCTATCTGAAGCGATTTTCTGTGACGGGCAGTGTCTGCCCCTCGTCTCCTTTCTTCGGGCAGCGGGCCGCCCACGAGGTTCAGCGGCTGGCCGGTGCCTACGATGTGGTGGTGGTGGCCGGGATCGGTAGCGGGGTGGTCGCTTCCCGCATCCTCCAGGCGGTGCCTGATGCCCTGCTCTTCGAGTGCGAGCACGAATTTGCCGCCCAGTTCAAGCGGCGCCATCCTTCGGCCACGGTCGTCACCGATCGCATCGAAACCCTTTACCAGCACTTTCCGACGCTGCGCCAGAAGCGGGTGCTGCTGGCCTCGTTCATCCCCACGGCCGGGCTCTTCTATTCGGCCGAAATCGCCGATTTCTTTGCCTGTCTCTGTCGGGCCGGCGGCTATGTGATGCAGATGCGTTATCTGCCGCACCGCATGAGTGCCCGTTTCTTCGATGGCATGCGTTCCTATGGCGTCGAAAGCGAGCGGCTGTTTACCGTGGCACGCAACCTGCCGCCGGTGTCGATGTTCGGCATGCGGGACAGCTATGCCGGCCTGCCTTCGGGCAACATCCGCCAGACGGTGGAGGGTGCCAGCCGCCGCACGCAGGAAGTGGATGAGGCCGTGATGGCCAAGGTGGCGGTCCGCTCCTCCTGAACCGGGCGGCCCGACAGTGCGCCTGCGGCATGCGCCGGCAGGCGGCTGGGTGGGGCCTGGAAAGAGGAGGGAGGGGCGCTGTTGCCGCCTGCCCGTGCCGGGCCATCCCGCGGCGTGCGGCACCGTCAGGCGGGCATTATCAGGGAAATTCCCATCCGTCCGCCCGCATCGCGCCAAGGCGGCAAGGCAGGTGCTCTGCTAGACTGCCGGGGGTTCGCCGCTGGTCTTGCGTGGGGTTGCTGCCGTGCGCAGGCAACAGGCGGCATTTCCTTCCTCTTTCCTCACGCACTGGTATGCAGGACACCATCGAAATCATGCGCGCCCTGGTGGGCTTCGACACCACCGGCCAGCGCAGCAACCGCACCCTGATCGACTGGGCGGCCGACCTCCTCGGCAAGCAGGGCGTCGAATGCCACATTCAGCAGGGTCATGAGCAGGCCAAGTTCAATCTGGTGGCCACCATCGGTCCGAAGGATGTGCCGGGCATCGTGCTGGCCGGGCACACGGATGTGGCGCCGGTCTGGCACGAGGGCTGGACCACCGACCCGTTCCGCCTGGTGTCGCACGATGGCCGCCTGTTCGGCCGTGGCGCCCTGGATGCCAAGGGCTGGGTGGCCACCTGCCTGGCGGCGGTGCCGTATTTCAAGAGCCTGAACCTGAAGCGCCCGGTGCATCTTGCCCTCACCTACAATGGTGAAACCGACATGAAGGGGATGGCCGTGCTGGCCGACCACCTGAAGTCGATGCCGGCCGTGCCTGCCGGCGCGGTGGTGGGCTGCCCGACCCTGATGCGCGTGGTCACTTCAGACAAGGGTTCGGCCATCTGGCAGGTGAAGGTCAAGGGTAAGGAAGCGCACTCGTCGCGTCGCCACCGTGGGGTGTCGGCCGTCGAGGTCGCTGCCCGCATCGTGGCACATGTGTGCGAGGTGCAGCGCCGCCAGCAGCAGGAAGGGCCGCGCAACGACGCCTTCGAGTTCCCCTACAACAGCCTGCACGTGGGCTGCATCAAGGGGGGCAGCGCCGTCAACATCGTCTCGGGCGTGGCCAAGTTCCCGATCGAGATCCGCACCCTGCCCGGCGTGGATGCGGGAGCGATCATCAAGGAAATCGAGGCCTACTGCGACACCCTGCTGCCCGAGATGCGGGCGATCGACCCGGCCTGTGCCATCGACTTCCGCCGGGAGCGCAATGTCCACGCCCTCACCGGTGAAAGCAACCGCGAGCTGACGCAGACCATCGGTGCGCTGCTGGAAGACAGCCGTCCCTGCCATGCGGGCTTTGGCAGCGAGGCCGGCGTGTTGCAGGATGCCGGCATCCCCACCGTGGTGTGCGGCCCGGGCGAGATGAAAGGCTCGCACCTGTCCGACGAATCGGTGGCCATCAGCCAGCTGGAGCAGTGCGGCAACTTCCTGCGGCGCCTCGGCCAGCATCTGGCCTCGGACGCCCCGCTGCTGGGCGCGCCCGATCCGGCCGTGGCCGCGATGTTCCGGTGATGACGTGACCACCGCAATCCTGCTCAGCCTGCTGGCGCTGGGCGCCGGGGCCGGCTTCATGGCCGGGCTGTTCGGCGTGGGCGGTGGCATGGTGATGGTGCCCTTCCTGACGATGGTCTTTGCGGCCAGGGGCATCCCGCCCGAGCTGATCGTGCAGATGTCGCTGGCGACCGCGCTGGCCACGATCATGTTCACCTCGCTCTCCAGCCTGCGCGCCCACCACAAGGCGGGCGCGGTGCTGTGGCCGGTGGTGTGGATGCTGGTGCCCGGCATCCTGCTGGGGGGGCAGCTGGGCGCACGCATCGTCACCTATCTGCCCGGACGCCTGCTGGCCGGGCTGTTTGCCGTGTTCGTGGGCTGGACCGCCTGGAAGATGCTGCGCAGTGCCCGTCAGGGCGGGGCAGGGCTGGCCGGCACACCGCTGCCGGGGCGGCTGGGGCTGGCCGGCACCGGTGTGGGTATCGGCATCCTGTCGGCGCTGTTCGGAGCCGGGGGAGGCTTCATCACCGTACCCTATCTGGCCAGCCACCAGGTGCCTTTCCCCAAGGCCATCGCCACCAGCGCTGCCTGTGGCTTCCCGATCGCGCTGTCAGGCACGTTGGGTTACCTGCTGGTGGGCTGGTGGCTCCAGCTGCCCGGTGGGGCACTGGCCTACATCGACCTGGGCGTGCTCCTTGCCATCGTGCCCATGAGCATGCTGTTTGCCCCGCTGGGGGCACGGGCCGCGCACCGGCTGCCGGTGGCCAGGCTCAAACGCCTGTTTGCCGGGCTGCTGTTTTGCCTGGCGGTCTACATGCTGCTGGCGCGGGCGATCTGAGCCTGCCAGCCCGCATGGGCAGCCCGTCAGGGGGCGGGCTGCCCACTTCGTTCAGGCGGGGACCTGTCTCGCCCAAGCGGGCTGCTCACCTCGCCCAGGCGGGTAATGGGCAGGCCGTGCTCAGGTGGGCAGGAAGCCCTCGATCGACAGATAGCGCTCGCCCGTGTCGTAAGAAAAACCCAGCACCCGGCTGCCGGCCGGCAACTCGGGCAGCTTGCTGGCAATGGCGGCCAGGGCGGCCCCCGAAGAGATCCCCACCAGCAGGCCTTCCTGGGCGGCGGCATCACGGGCAAAGCGCTTGGCATCGTCGCCGTCCACGGTGATGACGCCGTCCAGCAGGCTGGTATCCAGGTTCTTGGGGATGAATCCGGCGCCCAGCCCCTGGATCGGGTGCGGTGCGGGCTTGCCTCCCGAGATGACGGGCGAGGCCGACGGCTCGACCGCAAAGACCTTCAGCTTCGGCCAGGCCCTCTTCAGCACGCTGGCCACGCCGCTCAGGTGGCCGCCGGTGCCCACGCCGGTAATCAGCACGTCCAGCCCTTCAGGAAAATCTGCCAGAATTTCCTGCGCGGTGGTTTCGGTATGCATCCTGACGTTGGCCGGGTTCTCGAACTGCTGCGGCATCCAGGCCCCCGGCGTTTCGGCCAGCAGTTCGCGCGCGCGCTCGATGGCGCCGGGCATGCCGCGCTCACGCGGGGTCAGCTCGAAGCGGGCGCCATAGGCCAGCATCAGCCGCCGCCGTTCCAGCGACATCGATTCGGGCATCACCAGAATCAGCTTGTACCCCTTGACGGCCGCCACCATCGCCAGGCCGACGCCGGTGTTGCCCGAGGTGGGCTCGATGATGGTGCCGCCCGGCTTGAGCTTGCCGGTCTTCTCGGCGTCTTCGATCATGGCCAGCGCGATCCGGTCCTTGATCGAGCCGCCGGGATTGGCCTGTTCGGCCTTGATCCACACCTCGTGCCCCTCGCCAAACAGGCGGTTGATGCGTACATGCGGGGTGTTGCCGATGGTGGCCAGAATGTTGTGGGCTTTCATTGCAAGAAGACTCCTGGAGTGAGCATGCCGGCGATGGTACAGAAACAGGAACAGGCGCAAGGCACTTGCGTGGCAGGAAGAGGCCTGACACCGGTGGGTGTGGCATATCCGTCATCGCCCATTTTCAGGCATCATCGCCCGCTCTGAGGGCAGATACTTATGCAAAACCCGAATGACGAAAGGCCGGTGCCGGACGGCGCGACCACTCCGGTCGTCCCTGGCGCGCTGGCTACCCCTGCCATGCCTGGCACTCCGGCCAGTGCCGCCACGCCAGCCAACCCGGTCAACCCGGCAAACCCGTCCAACCTGGCAGGCCCGACCAACGCAGGCAATGCCGTCCCCCCGGACACCAGGGCCACGCCACCCACTTCTGTCACCACGGCAGACCCGGTTGTGACGGGCGCTGGCGCCATGCTGGATGCCGAGGCCGAGCAGCAATGGAATGCCCGGCAACTGCTCGAGCCGGTGCGGACACCGGTGATGAAGGTCTTTGGCTACCGGCAGGGGGCGGTGGTGCTGGGGCGCTCGCAGCACCGGCTGGCCGATGCACCGGCCGCCCACACCGGGTTGCCTCTGGTCAGGCGTGGTGCCGGAGGCGGTGCGGTCCTGGTGGGACCGTGGCTGCTCAGTGCCTCGATCCTGTTGCCGCTCGACGATCCGCGGATTGCACGGGCATCGATCGCAGACAGCTACCGCTGGCTGGGCGAGGCGATGGTGCAGGCCCTGGCCAGCCTGGGCGTGCAGGCCCGGGCCGTACCGCCGGCCGAACAGATCAGGGCACCGGCCGAACTCTCCTGGGCCTGCTTTGCCGGGGTGGCCCCCTGGGAGGTGGTGGTCGACGACCCTGTCACGGGGGCGGCGCGCAAGCTGGTGGGCTTTGCCCAGCGTCGCAGCCGCCACGGCGTGCTGCTGGCCCTGGGCGTGCTGATGCAGCCGGCCCCGTGGCGACAGCTGGCCGAGCCGCTGGGGCAGTCGGCCGAGCTGGCCGATCAGCTGGCCGCCAGCACTGTCGACCTGGCCTGCGTGGCAGGGCAGCCGGTGTCATCGGTGCGTCTGCTTCAGGCGTTGATACCCTTGCTGCAACCGATGACGGTCCAGTCATGATCGTCGCGGCGCGCGGGCCGGCAGCGGTGTGGATTTTCCTTACATGCCGAAGGCTTGATTGCCGTGAAGGGTGTCTCGAAGGGCGCCATGCTGCACTGCTAAAATTCTGTCTTTGGATTCCTTTGTGGCAGCCGCGCTTTGGGGTCGGCTGTCTTCCCCGGAGCCGCTATGCCCATGCTTTCTTCCCGCCGATGTAAACACCTGCCGCTGGCGCTGGTCTCGATGCTGGCGCTGGCCTGCACCGCGCCGGGGGTGAGGGCAGCCGATCAGGCGCAGCCCGGTCATGCACAGGACGGCCGCGCGCCGTCGCCGGCCAGTGTGGCCGTCGACAAGGCCGCTGCGGCCGCAGACAAGGCTGCCGACAAGCCCGGTGGAGACAGGGCCGTCAGCCCGCTCAAGGTGGCGTTCGTGCTCACCACCACGCCCGATGGCAGTGGCTGGTCGATGTCGCACGAGGCTGCCATTGCCGGGATGCGCGAGCAGCTGGGCGATCAGGTCGCCATCACGCTGCGCGACAACGTGCCCGATGCCGAGGCCGACAAGGTCTTCCGCGAGCTGGCCCAGGCCGGCAACCGCCTCATCATAGGCACCGGCGCCACCTATCGCAGCGTGATGCAGCGCCTGGCCGTCGAATTCCCCGAAGTGCGATGGGAGGTGGTCGGCCTGGGGCATGCCGCGGGCAACCTGCGCACCTTTGCGCCGCGCTCCTACGAGGGCACCTATCTGGCGGGCGTGGTGGCCGGCAAGCTGACAGAAACCGACACCCTGGGCTTCATCGCCACCGTGCCCATCCCCGAGGTCATCCGCAACATCAACGCCTTTGCGCTGGGGGCCCAGTCGGTCAACCCGTCGGCTCGCGTCAAGGTGGCCTGGATCAACGGCTGGGTCGATCAGGTCCGGGAAACCGAGGCTGCCCAGTCGCTGATCGACAGCGGTGCCGACGTGCTGCTGCCCAACACGGCCACGGCCAACCCGCTGAAGGTGGCCGAGCGCGCGGGCAAGTACGTCTTTGGCTGGGGGGCCGACATGGCCAAGGCTGCGCCCAAGGCCTATGTGGGCACCGTGGCCTTCAACTGGACGGATTACTACGTGCAGAGCGTCCGGCAGGTGATCGACGGGCGCTGGAAGGCCACCGGCAGCTGGGAAGGCGTCAAGGCCGGCCGGGTCGGGCTGACCAACCTGTCGTCGCGCCTGCCCGAGGCAGTGCGGGGTGTGCTCGACGACAAGCGCAAGGCGCTGGCCTCGGGCAGCCTGCAGATCTGGAAAGGCCCGCTGGTCTCGGCCGACGACCGCGAGCTGCTGCCCCGTGGCAAGGTGGGTGACGATGCCTTCCTGGGCAGCCTGATGTCCTATGTGAAGGGCGTCGAGGGCCAGGTGCCTTCAGGCAAGTGAGGGGGACCAGGGGTTGTTTGATGCGCCGCAGTGCCGGCGCAGTATGATCGTCGTTGCCCGCATTTCTTCCAGACACGGAGACACATGTCCAATCCTGACCGCCGTCGCCTGCTGCTGGCTGCCAGCAGTGGCCTGCTGCTTTCCCAGGCCGGCCTGCCGGCCTTTGCCCAATCCCGTAGCCAGACCAGTCAGGCAAGAAAGGCGCCCCTGAAGATCGGCTTTCTCTACGATGCCAGCACCGACCACCATGCCGGTGCGCATGCCCATGCCGAAAGCGCAGCCTTGCTGAAAAAACAGCTGGGGCGCCGCATCCAGCTGGTGCCTGCCGAGCAGGTGCCCGAGGGCAAGGATGCCATTGCCGTGCTGCGCCGCATGTGTGCCAATGGCTGCCAGCTGATCTTCGGCACCGCCTATGGCTTCATGGACCCGATCATCCGCGTGGCGCGTGATTACCCCGAGGTGCGCTTCGAGAGCAATGCCGGCTTCAAGACGGCCGACAACGTGGGCACCTACAACGCCCGCTTCTACGAAGCCCGCTACCTGGCCGGCATGCTGGCGGCACACGCCAGCAAGGCCGGGGTGCTGGCCTATGTGGCGCCGGTGCCGGTGCCTGAGGTGTTGCAGGGCATCAATGCCTATGCACTGGGGGCACGGGCCGTCAACCCCAAGGCCGTGGTGCGTGTGATCTGGACCAACAACTGGCGTGATCCGGCCCGCGAGCGTGATGCCGCCTACACCCTGCTCTCGCAGGGGGCCGATGTCTTCACCCACCACACCGACACCGTGGCCGTGGCCGAGGTGGCGCGCGATCGCAAGCTGAAGTTCATCGGTTTCCAGGCCGATTACGCCCGGCTGCTGGGGCCGGGGCTACTGCTGGGGTCGGTGCTGCCGCGCTGGGATGGCTATTACCTGGCGCGTACCCGTCGCGTGCTGGATGGCACCTGGCAGCCCGACCGTACCTGGGGCGGCTTGGCCGACGGCATGGTGCGCCTGGGCATGGTCAGTGCCAACGTGCCGGCCAGCGTGCGCAGGCAGATCAACACCACCCGCCAGCAGCTGGTCAGCGGCCGCAAGGCCGTCTTTGCCGGAGAGCTGCGCGACAACGACGGAACCGTGCGTCAGCTGGGGGGCAAGATGGAAGATGCCGTCCTGAAGCGGATGGACTGGCTGGTGCAGGGCGTGATCGGCCGCGTGGCCTGAGCCCTTGTCCTTTCGGTGGGGGGATGCCCCCCGCCCAGGGAAGGGGGCTGCTTTGGGAAGAGCGTCCCGCTTGGGGATGGGGGTGATCTTCCTGCCCAGGAGAAGGGACGATGCGCCTGCCCATGACACAAAAAAGCCCGACCGTCAGGCCGGGCTTTTTTGTGGGGGTAGGCACCGCCACCACCTCGGTGGTGCCGTGCCTCAGTGCAGTGCAGCCGTCAGCACTCAGCTGCTGCGCTTGCGGGGGCTGGCCGCCTTGGGCGTGCTGGCCTTGCTGGCCCTGGGTGCCTCTGCCTTGGCGGCGCTGGCCTTGGGGGCCGGTGCCGTGCCCGCCTTGGTGCGGCTGCGGCTGGCCGTGGCCTTCCTGGCCGGGGCGGCGGCTTCGTCCGTGCTGGCGGCCTTGGGTTTGGTGGCGGCACGGCGGCGGGCCGGCCTGGCCTCGGCTGCCGGCGCACTATCGGCCGGGGCAGGCGCTGCCTGGGCCGACGTCGTCCCCGTTGGCGCTGCCGGCCCATCGGCCCTGGCGGCTGTGGCCGGGGCCGCGGTTGCAGACGCAGGTGCCATTGCGGGAGCCGTCCCGGCCGGAGCGCTGGCCGCCACAGGGTTGGAGGCTGCTTGGGTCAGGGGTTCGGCCGGCGTGGCCTCAGTGCCGGCCTGGGCCTTTTTTGCTTCAACCGCCTCGGGGCGCAGCACCAGCAGACCCAGCGGGGGCAGACTCAGCTCCAGCGAGAAGGGCCGGCCGTGCATGCCCTCGGAGCTGGCCTCGACCGCCCCCATGTTGCCGGTGTCGCTGCCGCCATAGACCGAGGCGTCGGTGTTGAGCACCTCCAGCCAGCGGCCTCCCCTGGGCGCGCCCAGCCGGTAGTTGTGGCGCGGCACCGGGGTGCCGTTGAAGATCACCATCAGCGTGTCGTCGGGGTCGTTGCCGTGGCGCAGATAGGCCAGCACGCTCTGGGCACTGTCTTCGGCGCTGATCCACTCAAAGCCGCTGCCGTCAAAATCGCGCTGGTGCAGGGCCGGATGCGTGCGCATCAGCCGGTTGAGGTCGCCCACCAGGCGCTTGACGCCCACGTGCAGATAGGTGTCGGCAGCGGCCCAGTCGATGCTGCCCTCGTGGGCCCACTCGTTCCACTGGCCAAACTCGCCGCCCATGAACAGCAGCTTCTTGCCGGGGTGCGTCCACATCAGGCCAAACAGCAGGCGCAGGTTGGCAAAGCGCTGCCAGTCGTCGCCCGGCATCTTCGTCAGCAGGCTGCCCTTGCCATACACCACCTCGTCGTGCGAGAGCGGCAGCACGAAGTTCTCGTTGAAGGCGTAATACAGGCTGAAGCTGAGCGCATTCTGGTGGTAGCTGCGGTGGATGGGCTCCTTCTCGAACCACGACAGCGTGTCGTGCATCCAGCCCATGTTCCACTTCATGCCAAAGCCCAGGCCATTGAGGGTGTCGGGGTTGTCGTTGCTGTGCCCGTCCCAGGCCACCGGCCGCGACACGCCCGGCCACGCCGTCGACTCTTCGGCAATGGTCTGCACGTCAGGGAAGTCGCGGTAGATGCTCTGGTTGAGCTGGCGCAGGAAGTGGATGGCTTCCAGGTTCTCGTGTCCGCCGCGCGGGTTGGGAATCCACTGGCCGTCCTGGCGCGCATAGTCCAGATACAGCATCGAGGCCACCGCATCCACGCGGATCCCGTCGATGTGGTAGTAGTCCAGCCAGAAGGTGGCGCTGGAGAGCAGGAAGCTGCGCACCTCGTGGCGGCCGTAGTTGAAGATCCAGCTGTTCCACTCGGGGTGGAAGCCCTGGCGGCGATCGGCGTGCTCGTACAGTTCGGTGCCGTCAAAGCGCACCAGGCCGTGGGCATCCCCTGGAAAATGCGAGGGCACCCAGTCGAGGATCACGCCGATGCCGCGCTGGTGCAGGTAATCGACAAAGGCCTTGAAATCGGTCGGGCTGCCGTAGCGGGCCGTCGGCGCAAAATACCCCACCGTCTGATAGCCCCACGAGCCATAGAACGGGTGCTCGGTGATCGGCATCAGCTCGACGTGGGTGAAGCCCAGCGATTCGACATAATCGGCCAGCCGGGGCGCGATGTCGCGGTAATTGAGGAAACCGCGCGGATCGTCATCGGGGCGCATCCATGACCCCAGATGGCACTCGTAGATGCTGATCGGGGCATCCAGCGCATTGGCCTTGCCGCGGCTCTTCATCCAGGCCTCGTCACCCCAGGTGTAATCCAGCGAGGCGATGCGGGTGGCGGTGCAGGGCGGTTCTTCCCACGAAAAGCCGAAGGGGTCGGCCTTTTCCAGCCACTCGCCGGTGGGGGCAGAATGGATGCGGTACTTGTAGCAATCGCCCACCGTGGCCCCCGGCACGAAGCCTTCCCAGATGCCCGAGCTGTCGCCACGCACGGCCAGCGGGCTGGCCCCATGCTGCCAGCCATTGAAATCCCCGATGACCTCGACCTCGCGGGCATTGGGCGCCCAGACGGCGAACCAGCAGCCTTTCTGCTTCGGCTCGCCGGCCTGCAACGCAAACTCGCACGGATGAGCCCCCATCCAGCGATAGAGACGGCTGTTGGTCCCCTCGCGGAAATAGTAGATGTCGTCCGCGGTGCACGAAGGCGGAGCCTGCACCCCGGTGTTTTCCCCCGGGGGGTTGTGGTCAGGCGATTTGTTCACCGTAGTCATAGAGAGCCTCCAGCAGCCGTTGGCCGTGTTCATCGTCCGGGAGCAGCGTCTGGTTCAGGGCATCCAGCCGTTCGGCATAGGCCGCCAGCGTCAAGGCGCCGCCCTCACCCTCGTGAAGCCGGGCGTGACAATGCGCCTGCCATCGCTGCTTTTCAATTTCTGACAGAATAGCCGGAAAACACCGTGCACGGTACCGGAAAGACAGTTCTTCAAGTCGGGGATCTGCAAAAGCCGGATACGAACATGCGCTATCGCCCGCATGGGCGCGCCAGTCATCCAGCCGGCGGCGGTCCTCGTCGCCCACAAAGCCCCCATACAGGTCTTCATCCACGTCCGGCGGGGCGCTGCGGCTGTTGTCGCGCGCATACACCTGCGGCCACAGCCCGGCCAGCTGCGGGCCCAGTGCCCGCGCCGTGGCCGTGTGCCGTGCGATGGCCTCCATGTCCAGCGGCCAGCGCGCCTGCACCGCCGGCGTCAGCACCTTCAGGTTGCCGATCACGACCGGTGACTTGTTGATGTGCACGCTCTTGATCGGCAACCGCGTCACCCCCTCGGGCAGATCCTGCGTGCGCGAGAACAGCCGCAGGCGGATCGTCTCCACATCCAGCGCCGCCAGCTCGGCCGGATCGTGTGCCAGGTTCCAGACGATCAGCTCGTTGCGGTTGGTGGGGTGCCAGGCCAGCGGCCACACCACCGCCAGCCCGCCTGTTTCGGTGCCGTACATGCCCGAGATGTGCACGAAGGGCCGGTCGTGGCCGATTTCTTCCGTCACCGCCTGCTTGCTGCGCAGCTTCAGGCAGAACGCCCACAACCGGGGCTGGCGATCGCGGATCAGGCGCGCCAGCGCGATCGTCGCCCGCACATCCGAGAGCGCATCGTGTGCCTGCGCGTGCGCCAGCCCGTTGGCCTGGCTCAGGTGCTCCAGCTTGAACGACGGGCGGCCATCGGCGTGCCGGGGCCATTCGATGCCCTCCGGGCGCAGCGCGGCGGTGCAGCGCACCACATCCAGCAGATCCCAGCGGCTGCACCCGTTGCGCCATTCCCGCCCATACGGGTCCAGCAGCGTGCGCCAGAACAGGTGGCGCGTCACCTCGTCATCGAAGCGGATCGAGTTGTAGCCCACACCGATGGTGCCACTGGCACCCAGCTCGGCCAGGATGCGCTCGGCAAAGATGTTCTCGGGCACCCCCTTCTGAAGGCAGGTCTGCGGCAGGATGCCGGTGAGCAGGCAGGCCTCCGGGTCGGGCAGGTAATCGGGCTGCGGCTGGCAATACAGCATCACCGGCTTGCCCACCTCGTTCAGCGCAGCATCGGTGCGGATGCCGGCAAACTGCGCCGGGCGGTCGTGCCGGGCATGGCGGCCGAAGGTTTCGTAATCGTGCCAGAAAAAGGAGTGCTCGCTCATGGGGCTGAAAGACGGACGCGGTGACGCGGACGGCATGCCTGCCAGGCGCGCCGGACCTGCCGTCATGGTATCAACTCGGGGCAGGGGGGGCGGGGCAGGGGGCATGGCCGCTTTCGGGGGCGGGTACGGCCGTCATGGCGCGGTCCGCGCCGGGTGCGGGGACACCCGGCCGCCAGGGCCAGCTCCCTGCCGGGCTGGAAGAGCGGCTCCCCACCGTACAGGGCCGTGCTCCCTGCGCCCCTTTAAAATGCGGCCTGCCGCCGATGCAGACCGGCCCACGGAAAAAACGACATGAACACGCACCACGAGACAGCCCCCACGACCACGCCCACCCATCCCCCCCTGCCCGACGCCCTGGTGGGCGCCCTGCAGGCGCAGTTTGGCAGCCGCTTTTCGGTCGCCGAGAGCGTGCGCGCGCACCACGGCCGCGATGAATCCGTCTACCCCGCCATGCCGCCCCAGGGCGTGGTCTACCCGGAAAGCACCGACGAGGTGGTGGCCCTGGTCAAGCTGTGCCGCGCCCATTGCTGTCCGCTCATCCCCTGGGGTGCCGGCTCGTCCATCGAAGGACAGCTGCTGGCCGTGCAGGGTGGCATCAGTGTCGACCTGAGCCGGATGAACCGCGTGCTGGAGGTGGCAGCCGAAGACCTGCTGGCCAGCGTGCAGCCCGGCGTCACCCGCAAGCAGCTCAACCAGGAGATCCGCGACACCGGCCTCTTCTTTCCGATCGACCCCGGTGCCGATGCCAGCATCGGCGGCATGGTGGCCACCCGCGCCTCGGGCACCAACGCCGTGCGCTACGGCACCCTGCGCGACAACGTGCTGGCACTCACCGTGGTCACCGCCGATGGCCAGGTGGTGCGTACCGGCACACGGGCGCGCAAATCCTCGGCCGGCTACGACCTGACGCGCCTCTTCGTCGGCTCGGAAGGCACCCTGGGCATCATCACCGAGATCACCCTGCGCCTGCACCCGCTGCCCGAAGCCGTCTCGGCCGCCGTCGTCAACTTCCCCACCGCCGAAAAAGCCGTCACCACCGTCATCGAGGCCATCCAGCTGGGCATCCCCGTGGCCCGCTGCGAGTTTCTGGATGCCGCCGCCATCCGCGCCATCAACGCCTACAGCAAGCTCTCGCTGCGCGAGGCCCCCACGCTGTTCTTCGAGTTTCATGGCAGCGAGACCGCCGTGGCCGAACAGGCCGCCCTGGTGCAGGAGCTGGCCGCCGGCAACGACGGTGCCGACTTTGAATGGGCCACCCAGCCCGAAGAGCGCACCCGGCTGTGGAACGCCCGCCACGACGCCTACTTTGCCGGCTTGCAGATGCGCCCCGGTGCCCGCGCCATTGCCACCGACACCTGCGTGCCGATCTCGCGCCTGGCCGAATCACTGGAAGGCGCGCGCACCCTGCTCGAAGCCAGCGGCTTTCCGTCGATGATCCTGGGGCACGTGGGCGACGGCAACTTCCACTGCCTGATCCTGGTGGATGCCGACAACCCCGAAGAAATGGCACGCGCCGAGGCACTGAACCACGAGATCGTGGCGCTGGGCCTGCGCCTGGGCGGCACCTGCACCGGTGAGCACGGCATCGGCCTGCACAAGATGGATTTCCTGCGCGAAGAAACCGGCGACGAAGCCGTAGCCCTGATGGCCCGCATCAAGCAGGCACTGGACCCGGACGGCATCCTCAATCCGGGCAAGATCTTTGTCATGCCCAGGACGTGATGTCCGTGCGCGCTGAGGTCTGTGTGTCGTGATGCCGGGGGCTGTACCGGGAAGTGAGGTCCGATGGTGGACGACCTGCATGCTGCCCCTGTGCGATACCCGGGAGCCAATGCCCGAGAAAAGAGGACCACCGTGAAGCGGGGCTGGTGAGCGTGTCGATCCGAGGCATCACGGCAAGCGGTGACAGATGCCGTCCGCCGGCAGCCTGCAACCGTACAGGCAGCGTCTGGAATGGGGACAGGGCAGCCACCCTAAGATGGCGGCAACGATCGGTGCAAGGGCTGGCTTGTCGGGCTGGCATGTTTCGGTGGCTTTCTGCGGAAGGCCTGTCCGCGGGCCCTGCCTGTCCTGAGCTTCCGGCATGTGTGTGCCGGATGGCCAAACGCCGATGTCACCTGGAACGGGATCTTCATCATGCCCCACGCCATGCCTTGCACGGCGGCTCTGAGGCCCGCAGAAGCTCTTCTCGCCCTTTGCCGGAGTTCGGGGGGGGGGGGGGGGGGGGGTGGGTAACCCTTCAGCGCCCACTCCACCCCTATT
>JAUNLD010000002.1:119541-135623 GCA_030532425.1 Lautropia sp.
TCGGAAGCGTTTCCGGTAGCGCTCGGGCAGAAGGCGAGGGGCGCCCCGGCCCGCGGGCCGGGGGGCGCCGCCCCCCCGATGGAACGCTTGCAGAGCCTCTGACAGCCTTCTGCGGCCCTTCTGGCCGCACTCCTGTTGCGCCCATCGCGCGCGGCCAAAGCCCGTCTGCGGGCTTGTTCCGGCATGGCTTGAGATCAAGTCAGCGTTTTCCTTCCCATTCAAGCACCTGCGGGCTGCCTGCGCCAGACACGCGCATGCGGCCTGCCGGTGCTTGCACCATGCGCGCATGCGTCTGAGCACCCTGCGCGCCCGGAAGAAGCGCATGCCGACGCCGCGCGCAAGGGATGAATGTCATCCGGTTTATTCACCTCCTCACTGTCATTAACCCTGGTGTCCCGCGTCTGAACACCGTGCTGACGCTTCACCGGTCAACCTGCGAGAAACTCATGCTCATCAAACAACACGATCGCACGTTCAAACCTCTGGTCACCGCCGGTGCTGGGGCACTGCTTGCAGCCGTGCTCAGCGCCTGCGGAGGCGGGCCGATCGACAACAGCGGGATTCCGGCGGCCCCTGCGGGCAATGGCGGCGCCAGCAATGCCGCCAACAACAACCTGGCGTTGAACGGTGGCAGCAACGCCAACCGCCGGATGACCTACGAAGAGTGGAAGGCCGAAGAGGCCCGGAGTGAAGAAGCCCTCAAGCGTGCCGAAGCCGAAGCGCAGAAACTGTCTGAAGCGCAGCGCAAGAAAGAGGAAGAAGAGCAACAGCGGATCGTGACGCAGGCCGCCCTTGAACTGGCCAAAGATTACGAAGACGAGAAATTCGATGCCCAGGACCCGAATGCCAAAGACCCGGTCTTCGTAATCGTCGGACTGGACAAGGACTCGCGTCTGGCCAGCGATCTGATGGATCGGACCGGGCGCCGCTCCAAGTTTGTGTCGTTGCAGGGAGATGCCGTTGGCGAGTACTTCAAAGCCAACTGTCCGGTGACGGAAGGAATGGACTATTCCCGCCAGCAAGAAGGCGCCTCGGAACACCGTCGCACCTACGAGTGTATGGCAGGTATCTACGTGGGACGCAACGACAAGGGCAAGATGTGCTATACCTTCTTTGACCCCAAAGGCCAGGTGACGCTCATCAACGACAACACGGCCGTGCCGTCCTTCAGCCCCGGCAACACGGTGCACCCTTATCCCGGCTACGATGCGGGTGTGGCTGTGCAGGTCAGCCACGACGGTGTGATCGATGTGCCCAAGCGCACGATCAACGATACAGAGGTTCCGGGGTTCAAACTGTTGGCAACGACCCCGTTCTTCACCCGTCTGGACGTGGGCGGCGCCATGTTCATGATGTTGAACACCTCGCGTCGTTATGCCAACCCGCAAGGGGTTGAACAGAAAGCGGATGCGGATGAGCCGTATCGCACGCAGCAGGCCGTGTTCAAGTTCAACTCGCTGGCGCAGACCATCGACATCTATCAGAAGAACAACGACAAGGGTCTGGGTACCGGTACGCTGGATGACAACTGCATCGTCAGCTTCCGTAACGGCATCGCTGGTGATGACGCGGCTGACACCAGTACCGCTCCCGGTGGCAGTGGCTCTGCCGCTGGCAACCCCTGATGCCTGACGGCATTCTGTAAACGCCCCGGTGTGCGCAGGCTAACCCCGCACACACCGGGTGAAGTTTTGGTCCACCCGCGTGAGGTGGCAGACAGCGGCCCCTGGTGGGCCGCTGGGTCGCTTCAACCGCACTGGGCGGCACGTTCGTCCCCGGGCAGCACGCTTCTGAAAGAAGGTGCTGGCTTCCAGCGTGGCCACCTTTTCGGGCGTCTACATCTGCACCCCCGCGTTTTTACGCCGCCAGCGGCTCGCGCGCCGTCTCGCGGCTGGCCACCATCGCCATCAGGGCCACCAGCGCAGCCGCCACCAGATACCAGGCCGGTGCCATCTTGCTGCCGGTGGTCTGGATCAGCCAGGTGGCCACGAAGGGGGCGGTGCCGCCAAACAGCGTGTTGGCCATGTTGAAGCTGAACGAAAACCCGCTGTAGCGCACCTTGGTGGGGAAAATTTCCGACAGGAACGAGGGCAGGGTGCCATCGTTCATCGTCAGCATCGCGCCAAAGACGATCTGCACCAGCACCATGCCAAAGAAACCACCGGCGCCCAGCACGTTGAACAGCGGTACCGTGGCCAGCATGAACACCACCGAGGCGGCAATCAGCATCTTCTTGCGCCCAAGACGGTCCGACAACATTCCCATCAGCAGGATGAAGCCGATGTACGACGCCAGCGCCACCGTGGTGGCCAGAAAGGCCTGGGTCTCGGTCACGTCCAGAATCTCGTTGAGGTAGGTGGGCATGTAGCCCAGGATGATGTAAAAGCCCACGGCATTGAGGATGGCCGCGCCCATGGCGATGACCACTTCTCGCCGATAGGTGCGCAGCAGGACTGACACCGGTGCGTTCTCCACCTCGTGGGCTTCCAGCGCCTGCTGGAACTGGGGGGAATCTTCCAGGCTGATGCGGATGTAGCGACCGATGTAGCCCAGCGGGGCCGCCAGCAGGAACGGAATCCGCCAGCCCCAGCTGTGCAGGTCATCGGGCGGCAGCAGCGCGTGCAGTGCCGCCACAAAGAGCGAGCCCATCAGCAACCCGGCGGCGGTGCTGGCCGGCACGATGCTGGCGTACAGGCCGCGCTTGTTGGCCGGGGCGTACTCGGCCAGAAAGGTGGCGGCACCGGCATATTCACCCGAGGCCGAAAAGCCCTGGATGATGCGCAGCACCAGCAGCAGCACGGGCGCCCACAGGCCCGCCTGCTCGAACGACGGCAGGAAGGCGATGCCGAAGGTGGCGGCCGACATGATGATGATCGAGAGCGACAGGGCATGCTTGCGACCGCGCCTGTCACCAAAATGCCCCCAGAAGATGCCGCCCAGCGGCCGCACGATGAAGGAGAGCGCAAAGACGCCAAAGGTGGCCAGCAGGCCCGAGGCACCAGACTGGTTGGGGAAGAACACCGTGGTGATGATGGTGGCCAGATACACGTAGGATGCGTAATCGAACCATTCCACAAAGTTGCCCATGAAGCTGGCCGTGGCCACCTTGCGCAGGGTTTGCGGATCGCTGGCGGGCGGGGCGCCGGTGCGTGGGCGGTGCGAAGGGGCGCTCATGATGGGTCTCCTGCGGGGCGTGCCGGTGGGCGGGCACGGGGTGTGGGGGGAGGGCAGATCAGGGCAGTGAAAAGTCCCGTTGTGTTGTATTCAAGATGGTTCAGCCCACAATGTTGTGCGCCGGGCCGTAAGGGAACTTGGTGATGTTCTCGGCACCGTCGGCGGTGACGACCAGGATGTCGTGCTCGCGGTAACCGCCGGCGCCGGGCTGGCCTTCGGGGATCATCAGCATCGGTTCCATCGACACCACCATGTTGGGTTCCAGCACGGTCTCGATGTCCTCGCGCAGCTCCAGACCCGCTTCGCGCCCGTAGTAGTGCGAGAGCGTGCCAAACGAGTGTCCGTAGCCAAAGGTGCGGTATTGCAGCACACCATGCTTGTGGAAGATCTCGTTCAGCGCCGCGGCAATGTCGCAGCAGCGTGCGCCGGGCTTGATGAGCTTCAGGCCTGCCTCGTGCACCTCGACGTTGATGTCCCAGATGCGGCGGTGCTCGTCACTGCATGTCTCGGCAAACAGGGTGCGCTCCAGCGCGGTGTAGTAGCCGGCAATCATCGGAAAGCAGTTGAGGCTGAGGATGTCGCCGCGCTCGATGCGCCGGGAGGTGACCGGGTTGTGGGCCCCGTCGGTGTTGATGCCGGACTGGAACCAGGTCCAGGTGTCCATCAGCTCGGCGTGCGGAAAGGTGCGGGCAATCTCGCGAACCATTGCCTGGGTGGAGGCCAGGGCCACCTCGTATTCGGGCACGCCCACGGCAATGGCGTCGCGGCAGGCGGCACCACCGATGTCGGCGATGCGTGCGCCGTGCCTGATGAGGGCAATTTCCTCGTCCGACTTGACCATGCGCATGCGCATGCAGGCCTTGCTGATGTCTACGAACTCGGCACCGGGCAGCGCGTCCTTCAGCTTCTGCAGGTTCTCGACGCTGAGGTTGTCGAACTCGATGCCGATGCGTCCGTAACCATTCAACAAGGTTTTTACCGCATGAAAGTAATTGTCACGCTGCCAGTCGGTATAGACAATGTTGTCGCCAAAACTGCGCCGCCAGGGCTGGCCACCGTCGATGTTGGCACTGATGGTGGTGTGGCTGTCGGGGGTGACCACCAGCCCGTAGAAGCGGCCAAAATGGCAGAACAGGAAGTCGGCGTAGTAATTGATGTTGTGATAGGAGGTGAACAGCGCGGCATCGACATCGTTGTCGGCCATCCATGCCCGCAGCTTGTCGGTGCGGCGCTGCATCTCGGCGTCAGAGAAGGTGGGTTTGACCGCACTGCCATTGGGGATGTTCAGCAGCCGGGTATTGCGCATCTGTTCGGCAGCGCTGCCGGCGGTGGAGAAGCGGTAGCTGTTGTCGTTCATGGGGTGTCTCCGCGATGAATGCTGGTGTCCGGCCGCAGAACGCGGGGCCAGGGCCGTGCGGGCGCCTGCTGCCGGGGCAGGGGCGCTGCATGGTGTGGATGTGCCTGGGCGCCAGTCCTGTTGTAGCGATCCTACGCAGCCGCACCGCTTGCGTTTATCCTGTTTCCGACGGGCGCTGTTCCGATATCGAATGGCGCCCCGCATCAAAGGGTTTTCCCATGTCAGAAGAAAACGCAACGGCATCACCGGTTCGTGTCCGTCGATTCGGGTTTTTCCTGATCGATGATTTTTCGCTCATCAGCTTTGCATCGGCGATCGAGCCTTTGCGCATGGCCAACCGGGTCAGTGCTGCGCCGCGCTATCAATGGACGACGATCAGTCTTGATGGCAAGATGGTTCGCGCAAGCAGCGGCGTCGAGGTCCAGCCCGAGCGCTCCATGCACGAGGCAGCCCTGGCCTCATCGCTGGATGCGCTGTTCGTCTGCGGAGCCAATCCGGTGCCGGTGCAGATCGATGCAGCCGTCCTGCAATGGCTGCGGGCGCTGGCCCGCCACGGCGTGCCGCTGGGGGGCATCTGCACGGGCAGCTACTGGCTGGCGCGGGCGGGGCTGCTCGATGGCTACCATTGCACGCTGCACTGGGAGGATGCCGACCGTTTCCTGGCGGATTTTCACAAGGTGCGCGTGTCGTCGCGCGTCTTCGAGATCGACCGCGACCGCTATACGTGCAGTGGCGGCGTGGCGCCGGTGGACATGATGGTGAGCCTCATCGGCAGCGACGATGCCGGCCGCGCGCTGGCGGCCTCGGTGGCCGAGCTGATGGTTTGCGACCGTATCCGGGGCAGCAACGATGTGCAGCGTGTGCCTTTGCGCCTGCATGTCGGCACGGGGCGGCCGCGCCTGCAGGAGGCCGTGGCGCTGATGGAAAGCAATCTGGAAGAGCCGCTGAGCATGGACGAGCTGGCGCGGCATGTGGGGCTGTCGGGGCGGCAGCTGGAGCGCCTGTTCCGCGACGTGCTGAAGTGCTCGCCGCATGGCTATTATCTGGCCCTGCGGCTGCGGCGGGCACGCCGCCTGCTGCTGTCGTCGGGCATGTCGATCATCGACATTGCCGCCGCCTGCGGCTTTCGCTCGGTGTCGCATTTCACGCGGCGCTACCGCGAGTGCTTCGGGATTTCACCGGGGCGCGAGCGTCGCCGTGACGGTGCCATCCCATGAGGATGGCGGGATAATACAAGCCGCCTGGCGCCCGATTGGCCACAATCCCAGGGGCGTCAGGCGGGGTGCAGCCGTGGCCCGCGGGGCGCATGCCCGACAGGGGGAGAGGAGATGTCGCTGTCAGTTTTCGATATTTTCAAGATCGGTATCGGGCCGTCCAGCTCGCATACCGTGGGGCCGATGCGGGCCGGGCGCCATTTTGCACGCACCCTGCAAGGCCGGGGGTTGCTGTCGCAGGTGGCGCGTGTGCAGGTGACGCTGTGTGGCTCGCTGGCCGAAACCGGTTTTGGGCACCGTACCGACATGGGTGTGCTGCTGGGGCTGATGGGCGAGGCCCCCGATACCGTCGATCCGGCGGGCATTTCGACCCTGCTGCGCGGTGTGGAAGCCGGGCAGCTGGTGCTGTGGGGGCAGCACGCCATCCCCTTCGACCTGCATCGCGATTTGGTCTGGCAGATGGCGCCGATGCCCGAGCACCCCAACGGCATGCGCTTCCTGGCCTTCGATGCCGGCGGGCAGGTGCTGGCCGATGAGCGCTACCTGTCGGTGGGCGGGGGCTTCATCCAGGCGCTGGACAGCACCGAGACCGATGAGCGCGTGCCCGGTCATGCCGAGCAGCCCTATCCCTTCACCCATGCCAGCGAGCTGCTGGCGCTGTGCGGGCAGCACGGGCTGAGCATCGCCCAGCTGGTGATGGCCAACGAATGCGCACTGCGCCCCGAGGCCGAGGTGCGTGCCGGTGTGCTGCACATCGCCCAGGTCATGAACCAGGTGATCGACCGCGGCATTGGCCGCCACGGCCCGCTGGAAAGCCCCATGCTGCCGGGCGTGCTGAAGGTGCGGCGGCGTGCGCCGGCCCTGTATGCGCGGCTGAACGAGAAGCAGGACAAGGTTCCCGAAGGCATGCTGGCGATGGAATGGGTGAACCTCTACGCGATGGCGGTGAACGAGGAAAACGCCGCCTCGGGCCGGGTGGTGACGGCTCCCACCAATGGCGCCGCCGGCCTGCTGCCGGCGGTGCTGCGCTATTACCAGCACTTCGTGCCGGGGGCCGATGATGACGGCGTCGTGACCTTCCTGCTGACCTCGGCCGCGGTGGCCTTCCTGTTCAAGCGCAATGCCTCGATCTCGGGGGCCGAGGTTGGCTGCCAGGGCGAAGTGGGCACGGCATGCTCGATGGCGGCCGCCGGGCTGGCGGCAGTGCTGGGCGGCACGGTGGCGCAGGTCGAGAATGCTGCCGAGATCGGCATGGAGCACAATCTGGGCCTCACCTGCGATCCGGTCGGCGGCCTGGTGCAGATTCCCTGCATCGAACGCAATGCGATGGGCGCCGTCAAGGCCATCAATGCCGCCTGGCTGGCGCTGCGCGGCGACGGCCACCACCACGTCTCGCTTGACACCGTCATCGAGACCATGCGCCAGACCGGCGCCGACATGAAGGCCACCTACAAGGAAACCTCGCGCGGGGGCCTGGCGGTGAACGTGGTGGAGTGCTGAGGAGAACGCTCTCCATCCAGCAGCCCGGACTTGTCCATGTCAGGATCAGGCCGCGCCAGGGGTTCCTGATGCAGCCGGTCGTCCAGGGGGGTGGGGACCGGGATGCCACGGCGGCGAAAGGGACCCTGCAGGAACGGCAGGATGTCGTCGAGGCGGGGCCTTTCAAGGGTAAGCCGTCGGCCAGTGGCATCCCAGGCGCTGCGCCAGCCGATTCAGGCGCTTGTCCAGCGTCCACAGCTTCGTTTCCGGTGTGATGAGGGTGGATGCCAGCAACGAGATGTCGACTGCGCCGCAACCGTGTCCGTACAGGTGCTCGCGTTCGATGAAGTCAAGGATCTCATGGACACTTGCTTCTCGTGCGCATTGCAGTTGCCTGAGCAGGGCGAGCGTCCGCTGACGGGGGGCCGGGGGTGTGCCACACGCCAGTTCCATCAGGATGAGTGGATGGATCAGGACCTGGTCGTTATCCAGCATGCGAGACAGTTCTGCGTCGGCCGAGCGGAAATGCGAGACCCAGACTGATGTGTCTGCCAGGACTCTCATGGCCATGCCATGGCTCCTGATCGATTGGCGGGTTGCATGCAGGGCAGGCGCTTCATCAGTGACCGATCGGGCCGACGGGCTTCTGACTTCATGTCAGGTATTGCAGAGGACCTGCAGACGTTGCGGGCTGCCGTCATGTGTGTCGGCCCTGCTCATCCATCGGCTGCCGCCGCGGGATGTCCGGCATGTCCGGCTGGCTGCCGCCCAGGGAGGCCAGGCGTCTGCCTGCCTGAACCCTGACATAGGTTCTGATGGCCTCGCGGAACAGCTCGGACTTGTCCATGTCAGGATCAGAGAGCGCCAGGGCTTCCTGATACAGCCGGTCGTCCAGGGTGATGGTGGTGCGCATGGTGGCTGTTGTCATCAAGGATGATGACATTTTATGTCAATCTGGATGCCTTGCGTGCGAAGGCCAAGGCAGTCCGTTCGCTGGCGGAAGTCTGAGGGCCGTGTAGCCTTCGCAGCGCGAGGCGCCTTGTCAACGCGCGGTTCCGGGGCCGGCGCGGTGGGGGTGTCTCGCCATGGGCGCCCGAGTCAGCCCACGTATTCCATCGCATCCAGCAGGATGCGGGCGGTGGCGTCGGCAAAGCTGCGGCGCACGATGATTTCCCAAGCCTGGCCGGCATCGTCCAGCGGACGCAGCAGGATGCTGGCGCCAAAGTAGTGGCTCTGGGCGCACTGGCCGGCCCCGAAGACATCGGGGTGCAGGTCCAGCGGGCAGCCCTTGGCCAGCACGGCGCGGGCGTGTGGCCCGTGCAGGTGCAGGATGCTATAGGCGGCAGACTGATCGGTGGTGGCAAAGAATTGCCCGGCCAGTGCCTGCTCCAGCAGGCGGGCCAGGTTGCCGCCCCCATCCGGCTGGCTGTCGGCCGAGCGCAGCAGCCATTCGTCCGGCCCCAGCCAATAGGCGATGCGGCCGTTGCCTTCGGCGGTGGTGTTGGCTTCCAGCGGCAGGGGCAGGCCCAGCGCCTGCTTCACGGTGCCGGTGAAGGCGTCGTCATCGGGGCTGCCGCGCAGGTTGGCGATGTCGGCAAAGGGCAGCTCGCGCAGTTGCACCCGGCTGGCATCGCCGCGTTGGAAGATCTCGCCAGGGGTGTCGATCATGCCTGCCAGCGGGGTGGCCAGCAGGCTGGCGATGTCGGCTTGCGTGCCGGCACCGGCACGGGGGGGGGCCGAAGCGCGGTCAGCAACGGTGCGAGGGGTATCGGCGTCATTCGACATTCTGTCTCTCCCCTTTGGGGTCGTAGAAGACGGTGCTGGTGATGCGGGCCTGGGCGAACTTGCCTTCGCCGATCACCACGGTCACTTCCTGGTCCATCCGGTCGTGGCCGTCGATGACGACGGCCAGCGCGATCGAGCGGCCCAGGATGGGGCTCATGTAGCTGGAGGTGACATGGCCCTGCAGCGCGGCGATGGAGGCGGTGCTGGGCTGGTTGAGGATCTGCGCGCCCTCGGGCAGCACGCACTGCGGGTCGGTGGTGAGCAGGCCCACCAGCTGCTTGCGGCCCTTGCCGGCGGTGTGGCTGCGCATCAGCGAGCGCTTGCCGATGAAGTCCTTGCTGGCGGCCACCATGCCGCCCATGCCGGCATCGGCCGGGGTGATCGAGCCATCGGTGTCCTGGCCGACGATGATGAAGCCCTTTTCGCCCCGCAGCACGTGCATGGTTTCGGTGCCGTAGGGGGTGATGCCGTAGGGCTCGCCGGCCTTCATCAGCCGCTCCCACACATGGCGGCCGGCGGTGGAGGGGGTATAGACCTCATAAGACAGCTCGCCCGAGAAGCTGACGCGCAGCACGCGGGCAAAGATGCCGTCGATGGTGCCTTCCTTGAAGCTCATGAACGGGAAGGCTTCATTCGAGAAGTCGATGCCCTCGCAGACCTGCTCCAGCACCTTGCGGGCCTTGGGGCCGGCCACGGTGGCCACGCTGTACTGGTCGGTGACGGAGGTCAGGTACACCTTCAGGTCGGGCCATTCGGTCTGCAACCAGCGCTCCATCCACGCCATCACCTTGGCCGCACCGCTGGTGGTGGTGGTCAGCAGGAAGTGGTCCTCGGCCAGACGGATGTTGACGCCGTCGTCCATGATCATGCCGTTCTCGTCCAGCATCAGGCCATAGCGGCAGCGGCCGGGGGCCAGCTTCAGCCAGGCATTGATGTAGATGCGGTTGAGAAACTCGGCGGCGTCGGGGCCGCGCACGTCGATCTTGCCCAGGGTGCTGTAGTCCAGCAGGCCCACGCTGTTGCGCACCGCCAGGCATTCGCGTGCCACGGCGGCGTGCATGTCTTCGCCGGGCTGCGGGTAGTACCACACGCGTTTCCACTGGCCCACGTCCTCGAAGGGGGCGTTGCGGGCCAGGTGCCAGTCGTAGGTGCAGGTCTTGCGCACCGGGTCGAAGAAATCGCCCAGCGTGCGCCCGGCGAAGGTGCCAAAGGTGACGGGCGTGTAATTGGGGCGGAAGGTGGTGGTGCCGGTGGCCTCGATGCTCTGGCCCAGCGCGTCGGCCAGCACGGCCATGCCGTTGATGTTGCCCAGCTTGCCCTGGTCGGTGCCAAAGCCCATCGCCGTGTAGCGCTTGACGTGCTCGACGTTGCGATAGCCCTCGCTGACGGCCAGCAGGATGTCGGTGACCGAGACATCGTTCTGGTAGTCGATGAACTGCTTGGCGCCACGGCTGGCCTCGGTACCGCGCATCGTCTGCCACAGCGGCAGCAGCGGTGCCTGATGGCAGGGGCTGGCCTGGTGATGCGGTGCGTCGGCGGGGGCAGCTGCCGCCTGGGCAGGCTTGCCGGCTGCCTGGCCGTGTGGGCGGACGCGCTGTTGCAGGGCGCGCCGGGCGGCTTCGTGACCGGCCTGGCTGCCGCCGTCGAGCGCCTGTTGCAGCAGGAAGTCGCCGTTGGCCGCCCCCACGCTGGCCTGGGCCTGCACGGTGGTGCCGGGTACGAAGCAGGCCCGCTCATGACACCAGCGGGTCTTGCCCTGCGATTGGGCAAACAGGTGCACCACCGGGTTCCAGCCGCCCGACATGGCCAGCAGATCGCATTCCAGCCGCTGCTCGGCATGGCCGGCCGGGGCGTCGAGCGGCCGCACATGCACGCCACGCACGTGCCTGTCGCCAAAGGCGGCGCTGACCACGCTGTCCTGGATGACGGGGATGCCCTGGGCGCGGGCTGCCATGGGCAGGGTGCCCTCGCTGGCCGGGCGGGGGTCGACCACGGTGACGGGCACGCCACGGGCATGCAGGTCGAGTGCCGTCTGGTAGGCGCTGTCGTTGTTGGTGAAGACCACGGCCCGCTGCCCCGGCACCACGCCGTGGCGGTGGATGTAGGCCGAGACCGACGAGGCGGTGAGGATGCCGGGCAGGTCGTTGTTGCCAAAGACCAGCGGGCGCTCGTGGGCGCCGGTGGCCAGGATCACCTGGCGGGCACGAATCTTCCAGAGGCGTTCGCGGATGCCCGTGCGCTCGCCCAGCGGCAGGTGGTCGGTCAGGCGCTGGCAGGCGGTGACGTAATTGCTGTCGTAATAGCCAAAGGCGGTGGTGCGGGTCAGCACCTGCACCTCGGGCATGGCGGCCAGCGTGGCCAGCATCTGCTGCACCCAGTCGGCGGCGGGCTGGTCGTCGATGGTCTCGGTGGACCACAGCAGGCTGCCGCCGGCTTCGGCCTGGTTGTCGAGCAGCAGCACGCGCGCGCCCTGGCGGCCTGCGGCTTCGGCCGCTGCCAGGCCGGCCGGGCCGGCACCGATCACCAGCACGTCGCAATGCGCGTAGGTCTTTTCGTAGCGGTCGGGATCGGGCTTGTCGGGCACGGTGCCCAGGCCCGCCGCATCACGGATGCGCTCTTCGTAATGCCCCCACCAGCGCCTGGGCCACATGAAGGTCTTGTAGTAGAAGCCGGCCGGAATGAAGCGGGCAAAGTGGCCCAGAAAGGCCATCCGGTCGTTGTCGATGTCGGGTCTGGCATTGACGCTGGTGGCGCGCAGCCCTTCGTACAGCTCGATTTCGGTGGCGCGGGCGTTGGGGATCGTCCAGGGGCCGCTTTCCAGCTGCACCAGGGCGTTGGGCTCTTCGACCCCGGCGGTGAGGATGCCGCGTGGCCGGTGATACTTGAAGCTGCGGGCCACGAAATGCACGCCGTTGGCCAGCAGGGCCGAGGCCAGCGTGTCGCCGGGGTGGCCCCAGTACAGCTTGCCGTTGAAACTGAAGCGGAGCTTGCGGCTGCGGTCGATGCGGCCGCCGTGGCTGCTGCGATGGGTCTGGGTGGTGGTGTTCATGCTGCCCCCTGGGACGATCCGCTGGCCGGGTCGGCCGATGGCGGGGTGGTGGACGGCGTGGTGGCCGCTGTCGTGTCACGGCTGGCCGGGGCGTCCTCCGCGGCCGGCGCCTCGCCCATCTTGTAGAAGCCGAGAAACTGGTGGGTGACGGTATCCCGTTCGGCCTCGAACCAGCGGCGGCAACCGTGGGTATGCACCCACTGCTCGCGGAAGACGCCGCGGGTGTTCTTGCGCATGAAGACGTAATCACCCCACTGGGTGTCGTCCAGCCAGCTTTCCCTGTCCTTGCTGGCGGCCCCGATGGGGCGGACGATGCCGGCTTCGCCGCCGTAGTTGAATTCGCTCTCGGCGCGTTCCCCGCACCAGGGGCACTGGATCAGCAACATGATGGTGTTTCCTTTGCCGGTGGGTGGTTCAGTGGGCAACGGCCGCTGCGCCGTGCTCGTCGATCAGGTGGCCGTTGTAGAAGCGCTCGATCGAGAACGGGGCGTTGAGCGGATGCGGTTCGTCCTTGGCGATGGTGTGGGCAAAGACCCAGCCCGAACCGGGGGTGGCCTTGAAGCCGCCGGTGCCCCAGCCGCAGTTGAAGTACAGGCCCTTGATGGGGGTTTTGGAGATGATCGGGCAGGCGTCGGGCGAGACATCGACGATGCCGCCCCATTGACGGTTCATCCGCACGCGGCTGAGCAGCGGGAACATCTCGACGATGGCCTGCAGCGTGTGCTCGATGCTGTGGAAGCTGCCACGCTGGCCGTAGCCGATGTACTGGTCGATGCCGGCGCCGATCACCAGGTCGCCCTTGTCCGACTGGCTGATGTAGGCGTGCACGGCATTGGACATGATGACGGTGTTGATGCAGGGCTTGACCGGCTCGGAGACCAGCGCCTGCAACGGGTGGCTTTCGATGGGCAGCCGGATGCCGGCCATGTCGGCCAGCACGCTGGAGCTGCCGGCCACCACCACGCCCAGCTTCCTGGTGCGGATGAAGCCCTTGCCGGTGTCCACCCCCTCGATGGCACCATCCTTCTTGCGGATGTTGAGCACCGGGCAGTTCTCGATGATGTGCACGCCCAGCTGATCGGCCGCACGGGCAAAACCCCAGGCCACCGCATCGTGACGGGCCACGCCGGCGCGCGGCTGGTACGAGGCGCCCAGCACCGGGTAGCGGGCGTTGAGGTTGATGCCCGGCACCTTCTCGGCAATCTGCGCGGGCGTCAGCCATTCGGCATCGACGCCGTTGTAGCGGTTGGCGTTGATGCGGCGCTGCGTGTCACGCACCTCCTGCAGGGTGTGGGCCAGGTTCAGCACGCCCCGCTGGCTGAACATCACGTTGTAGTTGAGGTCTTGCGAGAGCCCTTCCCACAGCTGCATGGCCTTTTCGTAGAGCTGGGCCGATTCGTCCCACAGGTAGTTGGAGCGGACGATGGTGGTATTGCGCGCGGTGTTGCCGCCTCCCAGCCAGCCCTTTTCGAGCACGGCGATGTTGCGCAGCCCGTGGACCTTGGCCAGGTAATAGGCGGTGGCCAGACCGTGCCCGCCGGCGCCGACGATGATGACGTCGTATTCGGCCCGTGGCTCGGGGCTGCGCCAGGCCCGCGGCCAGTTCTCGTTGTAGTTCAGCCCGTGCCGGATCAGGCTGAAGATGGAGTAGCGGTTGTCCATGATGTTCTCGCACGTCTTGTGCCGGGGCTGGGCCGACACCGTTGGCTGCGCCTTGCTGCCCGCCGGAATGGGCGCGCAGGCGGGGTGGGGCGGGCGGTCATCGGGGGCGCTGCGTGCCGTTGGCCTCTCGCCTGCCCTTGATGATACAGGTCGCCAGTACATCAGAACGGCCGGGCCGGGCGCTAGAATTTTTGCGTCATCGCGCTGGAAGATTCTGGCAGGGCGGGGTTTTCACCAGCAGGGCCGCCGTGCGCCGATCGGGCCTTCAACAACCCGCTGCCGCGCAACGGCAGCGCGCCGGTCTGGGCTGGGCAGGCGGTTCCGGGCTGGTTGTTCTGGTGGGGCCGGGCGCGTCAGCGGCCGTCGTCGTCCGCATCGGCATCGGCCGCGGCCGATGGGGTTGGGACATCACCGGTCAGCAGCGACTCGGGCAGCTGCACGCGCTTGCGCCAGCCGCTGGGGGGCATGCCGAAGGTGGCACGGAATTCCCGGCCCAGGTGTGAGGCATCGGCAAAGCCGCAGTTCATGGCAATGTCGGCAATCGACTTGCGCGAGTGTCCCAGCAGCCAGGCTGCCCGTTGCAGCCGCAGGCTGCGGGCGTAGCCGTGGGGCGTGGTGCCGGCGTGCTCCCTGAACAGTCGCTCCAGCTGCCGCACCGAAATCGCCAGTCGGGCCGCCAGCTCGGCCAGTGGCAGAGGCTGGCCCACGTTCTGCTCCATCAGCAGCATCGCCCGCTTGACGAGCGGGTGTGTGGCCGGGCGGTCGCCGGGGGGCAGCGGCTGGGCGGCGTTGGCACGGTCGGCATCGTCCACCAGCAGGATGCGCAGCGCCTTCTGGACGACGGCGCGGTCGATGTGGCGGTTCAGGATCTCGGCCGCCACGTCGATGGAGGCACGTCCGCCCGAGCAGGTGATGCAGCGGCGGTCGATGGTGTAGAGGCGGTCGGCAATGATGAGGGCCGGGTCGGTGCCGGGAAACTGCTCGATGAAGTCCCAGTAATGGAACCAGCTGACGCAGACACGGTGCCCGGCCAGCACGCCGGCCTGCATCATGGCGAACATGCCGGTGCACAGCCCCACCAGCGTCACCTTGCGGCGTGCGGCCTCGCGGATGAAGGCCAGCACGGCGGCGCTGACCGGCGGTCGGGTGTGCAGCAGCCCACCCACCACCACCAGATAGTCGAAGCGGCCAGGATCGCCCAGCGGCTCGGAAGGCATCACCTGCACGCCGGTGCTGGAGCGCACCGGTGCCAGGCTTTCACCGATCACCTGCCAGGTGCAGCGCACGGGGCGGCTGTGGTCGCTCTCGTCACCGGCCAGCCGCAACACGTCGATCATGCCCGAAAAGGCGGTGAGCGTGAAATGTGACAGCAGGATGAAGCCGAAACGGAGGGGCGGTTGATCGGGCATGCGGGTAATCCCCGTTGAGGATTCTTCGAGAGCGATGTCGTTTTTATTCTATTCAGTCGCGGGCGTGCCGTGTGAAGCTGACGGGGCATGAGAGGGCGGGAGATCCGGCAGGGCGTGTGCGTGTCGTGTGGATGCCTGCGTCTCCGTCGCCAACACAGTCACCGGGAGATGAAGATGACAGGAGCAGGGATGACGACTGAGGAGAACGGCGTGCGTGGAGGGCATGGTCCCTTCTGCCTGACGGTGTCCTGCCCGAGCCGGGCCGGGCAGGTGGCTGCCATCACCGCCTTTCTGGAGAAGCATCAGGGCTACATCCAGGAGTTTTCGGTCTACGATGATCCGGGCGGCCGGTTCTTCGTGCGCTGCGTGTTCAGTGTGAAGTCATTGCCGGATGGGCTGGATGGCATGCGTGAAGCCTTCGTGCCGGTGGCCGACTCCTTCGACATGACGGCGAACTTCTACGACATGCGCGTGCCGCCGAAGGTGCTCATCATGGTCTCGAAGCTGGAGCACTGCCTGGCCGACCTGCTGTTCCGTGTCCGCATGAAGGAGCTGAACATGGAAGTGGTCGCCATCGGCTCGAACCACCCCGACCTGAAGAATCATGCCGATGCGGCCGGCATCCCGTATCACCACCTGCCGGTCAGCAACGCCAACCGCGCCGGGCAGGAGGCCAGCATCCTGAAGCTGATGGAAGAGACCGATGCCGAGCTGCTGGTGCTGGCGCGCTACATGCAGATCCTCAGCGATGGCACCAGTCGCGCGCTGGCGGGCCGCGCCATCAACATCCACCATTCCTTCCTGCCCGGTTTCAAGGGGGCCAAGCCCTATCATCAGGCTTATGAGCGCGGCGTGAAGATCATCGGCGCCACGGCCCACTTCGTGACCGAGGATCTGGACGAGGGCCCGATCATCGAGCAGTCGGTTCACCATGTGGACCATACCTACAGCCC